>JBKBKL010000106.1:0-14753 GCA_046294665.1 Runella sp. | reverse complement strand
CTCTACCAACTGCCCCTCTTTTTCGTAAGCTACGGTATGCCACTTTGCGCCCTGATGTAGATACTTCACATCGGCCTGTGTCAGTAGGGTTGCGTGGGCTTCTGTTGCTTTTTTTACCAATGCCCCACTCACTGCCCCCATACCTCCTACGGGTACACGCCATTCGCCCGTTTTGTTGCCTATGATATGATAGAGATAGGTACGATTTTGAAGCAAAGTAGGGTCTTGTGCGTGCGTGAAAGCCCCTATTTTGGCATCGGTCAAAACGACTCCCCTCAAAATATTGTCTTTGATATGACTTTCGATAAACTTCCCAATAGGTTCTTCGACCAATGCCCGCCAAGCTATTTTTTCATCATCAGTTTGAAACAACTTCTCAAAATCCTCTTTGCTTTGCAAAGGCATCAAAAACGAGTCCCATACTTTTTGGGCAAAGCGTTGTTGTAGGTACTGCATACGTTGCCAGCGATTGTACTCACCCGCCCCCAGTTGTTCGATTTGTAGAAGGTTGTGGGTTTCGTTTTCGTTGCTCAACCACAGAGCTTGATGTGTATTCTTTTTGGTGAAAGGCGTAAAAGAAGCAGTACGGCGGCGGCGCAACTCAAGCGACAGCCCCAAATCTTGAATGATTTTATTGGGCAAAAGACTCACCAAATAAGCATAGCGAGAAAGAGAAG
This sequence comes from Runella sp., assembly GCA_046294665.1. Classification (GTDB taxonomy): domain Bacteria; phylum Bacteroidota; class Bacteroidia; order Cytophagales; family Spirosomataceae; genus Runella. The sequence goes on along the minus strand of JBKBKL010000106.1, from coordinate 14,076 downwards.
CCTCATAATCGGCAAAGACCCTTTGAGAAGTGGCCGCCCCTCCGAGGTAGTCGTTGCGTTCGAGCAGTAAGACTTTTTTGCCGGCTTTTGCCAAATAGCAAGCTGCTACCAAGCCATTGTGTCCCCCTCCTATGATGACTGCATCATATACTGTACTCATTACTTACTTACCCACAATTTTTGGGTAACTCGGGCGCGGTTTTGAGAAGCGTAGGTTACGAAGTACAAGCCTGTATCCAAAGGTCTGTGAGGCTTGATAGTGAGGCTATTGCCACTGGAGGCTTCCATGTCGAAGGCTATCTCTTGGCCAAGGATATTGACCAATTTGAGTTCATCAAGTTCGAGATTGTCAAACTGAAGACGTACCGTTTGGCCGTCGGAAGGGTTGGGATAAATGACAAATCGAGAAGTTTCTGATTGAGTACTGATGGCTATGATTTTGGAAAAAGCCGTGGTACCATCTCTATCCACTTGACGAAGGCGGTAGTAATTCACTCCCGGCAAAGGGGCTTCGTCCAAGAAGCTATATTCGATACGCTGGCGGGAGTCGCCGGCAGAGGGGGTTTGTCCGATGCGTCCAAATTCTCTCAAATCGGTACTTCGCTCGATGTCGAAATGCGAGCTGTTGATTTCGGTAGCGGTAGCCCATTGGAGGCGCACACGGTTGTTTTCGGCTTTGCCTCTGAAATAGATAAGTTCTACCGGTACGATATTTGACCAGCCCAAGTTGGTCAAAAAGATACTTTGGGCTGTGATAGCACCACTTCGTATATCGCTCCCGCTTCCATAAGTAAGCGTAAGCCTTTTGACCCCCCCTGTGCGGTAATTGACGGTAGTAAGCGTACTGTCGAGTGCATCTACATTGAAGCCTGACATGACTTTGATATGAGGCTGGAGGCCGTCGGTCAGGAAGGCAAAACGGGGGTTGAATCTTATGGTGGGGGTAAGTCCACGCCCCGCGTCGTCGTAGGCTTCGATGGCTACACGGTCTTGATAATTGCTAAAATTCAAATCTCGGTCAATTCCCAATATCCCAAATGAAAGGTTGGTAACAGGGTCGCTAAAAGTAAAAGTAACCGACACCGTCTGAAGTCGGCTTCCCAAATTGACACTCAACCAAAGTCCACGAGGGTCGTTGCGAGGGGTATTGTTGATAAATCGGTTGGTAGAACCCTCCACCGCAACCGTTACGTTGATAGGAGGCGTACCGACATTACGGAAAGTTTGGCGCAAAGCCCCGTCGGGAAGCCAAGGCGTAACTTCGCTGTTGGAAGTCAAGTCTATAAAACCTTGTCCAAAAAGTGAAGTAGAAACAAACAACATCAATGCTACTCCCCAAATCCTACTCAATGTAAAACAGTTACGCATAAAACTTGTCGTTGGTTATTTTGCTGTATATACGCAAATTGGCGAAACAAAGGTAACGAATCTTCTTAAAAAACTTGCAAATCTGATTTACAATTCGTTGGCCATTTCGATGGCCTTGCGCAATGCCGCCAGTTTGTTGTGTACCTCTTGCATTTCGGAGGCTATGTTTGATTTGGCCACAACTCCCATGCCAGCTTGATAAAACAGGGTGTTATTTTTACTCAAAAAAGTACGAATCGTGATGCAGTGGTTGAAATCACCCTGAAAACTGATATGCCCCAATGCCCCACCATAAATACTCCTGTTGGTAGGTTCGAGGCGGTTGATGATGGTCATGGCGTTGTGCTTGGGCGCACCCGAAAGCGTACCTGCCGGGAAAGTGTCGGCCACGAGTTGGAGAGGATTGACCCCTTCGCTCATTTGGCCTGTAACTTTCGATACCAAATGTATGACGTGCGAAAAAAACTGTACCTCCTTGTAGGTTTCCACTTTTACTACATCACAGCTACGGCTCAAATCGTTGCGGGCTAAGTCCACGAGCATCACGTGTTCGGCAGTTTCTTTGGGGTCGGCGGCGAGTTGGCGGGCCAGTTCGGCATCTTTGGCATCGTCGCCAGTGCGGCGAAACGTACCCGCTATGGGGTGAATTTCGGCATGACCATTTTTGACTAATATCTGCTTTTCGGGCGACGATCCGAAGATTTTATAACTCCCAAAATCAAAGAAAAACAAATAGGGCGAAGGGTTGATAGAGCGCAACGCACGATAAACATTGAACTCATCGCCTTCAAAGGTCTTGCTGAACCGCCGCGAAGGGACTATCTGGAACACATCGCCACGCAAGCAATGTCGGATACATTGCTCAATAATAGCAGCCATCTGGTCGTCGTCGAGATTGGTACTTTCTGCTTCGCTGGCTTTGAAGCGAAACGTCGCCATTTTGGGGGCTTTGACAATCATCTCCAACGACTCCAAATCCATGCCCATCGTACCGGCATTGTCGGTGCCGTAGTGATGCTCAAACAAATACACTTCATCTTTGAAGTGATTGAATGCCACCACAAACCGATACACCCGATACACCATTTGAGGAATGGCATTGTCGGGGGTTTTGTCTTGGATTTCGATGTCTTCAAAATACTCTACCGAATCGTAGGTGATATGCCCAAACAGCCCTCCGCTGATAAAAGGATAGTCGAACTTGGGAGCTTCAAAACGCTTGATAAATGCCTGCAAAACGCCCATTGCCTCACGCCGATTCGACAAGTTGAACACTTCTTCGGTACCGTCGGGGAAAGTTTGTTTTACGATTCCCTCATCGAGTGTAAAAGAAGCTACTGGGTCGCAGGCGATGACACTGAACCCATGCTCCATGCCATGATACTCGGCACTTTCGAGCATGACAGTATAGGGAAATTTGTCGCGGAGTTTGAGATAAACACCTACGGGTGTGAGCATATCGCCAAGTATCTTGCGGCTTTGGGTCGTTATTTTGAAAGTGGTGGTCATGGTATTGTCAAAAGTTGCAATGGAATGTCGTCTTTAAATATTCTAAACTTTGATGAAAAGAGTCATAAAAAAAACCCACTGTCGTTGAGATGAACAGTGGGCTTTTGCCAAACAAAAACACAGGTCGTTAGCTGTTCATCTCCGAAGTAGAAGAACGCCACCACCAAACCAAGCTGTTTTTGAATGAAATCATGCCACAAAAGTACTACCTGCTCTTAAAAAACCAAAGTTTCTTATTTTTTCCTGTAAAAATTGTAAATCACTGAAAACTGCAATGTACGATTGCGGAGGGTTTCGGTGTTGGAGGCAGAGAGGTTGTTGAGTCCGTGAATGTAGCGGATATTCAAGCTAAAATCTTCGGCCATATCCATAAAATCAAAACGAAAGCCTGTACCAAGGCTGTATTCGTTGCGTATGAGGGGTACTACGCTATTGGGCTGATTGACCATGTAGCTGATTTCGGGGGCTACCTCAAAAGTCAGCCCTTCGGTGATGATGTAGCCCAGTACGGGTACAAAACTCACAAAATTGAAGTTATTCCTTACCGTTTCGTTTTCGCCTCTGAATGTCCCACCACGTACCGAGAGTTGTGCCTCTGGCTGAAATGCCCATTTGGTAGTGCGATAACGATAAAATGCCCCCAGATTGAGGTGCGATTGGGCTTTGAGATTATAAATAAAATTGGGCTTGTAGGTACTACGGGCTGTGTTGAGTCCTGCTCTTACGCCAAAGTGAGGCTTCATGTAGAGCGTCTGGGCGCGTAAGGCGGTACTCGCTGCCAAAAGAATAATCAATGAGATGTTTTTCAGAGTCATAAAAATTAAAGTCAATTTAAACTTGGATCAATAGGATAATGTGATTTGATGCGGTACGCCCCGCCCATGCTTCTCAAAATAGCCCGCCAAAACTGATCGGCGGGAGTATCAAAAATAAACTCACCGGTAGCTTGTGAAACAATCCAAGCATTTTGGCGCATCTCGTCGTCGAGCTGCCCTGCCGACCAGCCCGAATACCCCAAGAAGAAACGAATATCGCGTTCGCTTATTTTGCCTACGTTGAGCAAGGTCGTAATTTGCTCAAAATCACCACTCCAAAATAAATTTTCGCCTACTTCGGTGGCATCTTCGATGATACTCAACCGATGCAAAATGTGCAAGGTGTTTTGCTCGACAGGGCCGCCGATGTAAAGGGGTAAATTGGTGGCTACGGGTTGGCGGAGTACGTCGTTGAGTTGGAGGCTGGTAGGTTGGTTGAGTACCAAACCAAAAGTACCTTGGGCGTTGTGTTCGCACAAAAAAACAACACTTCGCTCAAAATTGGGATCTCCCAAAAATGGCTCGGCAATCAGCAATTTTCCTCTTTCGGGTGGGGTGGGCATGGCAAGACATTTTGAAACAGACTGCAAAGCTACGGTTTTTGGGGATTTAACGATTCAGAAAATTGACCGTAGCCAAATCGCCTTTGATGGTGATTTTTGTCAGCGACCCCCACTCCAACTCAAATCGAAAGGCCATTTCCAATGGGATTTGGAGGCAATGGCACACCAAAGAGCGTATGACCCCACCATGCGTTACGATGAGGTGGTCGGTGGTATGGGTTTGTGTAAACTCATTCCAAAAATGGAGAACACGCGCATACACATCGCGCATACTTTCGCCGTTGGGCGTGGGTAAGTTGGCGAAATCTTGCATCCATGGTTGGAGATTTTCGGGGGGGATTTCGTTCCAAGCCAATCCTTCCCAATCACCAAAGTTCATTTCTACCAATCGGGCATCGGTCGTGTAAGGTCGTCCAAACTGCTCCGCCAAAAGCCTGCACCGTGAAAGCGGGCTACTGATGATAGGCAGCGGGGCAGTAGTAGCAGTGGTTAGTTTTTGGACAGCCTGTACCAAATCGGATTCGGCTTCTTGTCGCAGCGGTACATCGGTAGCACCGTAGCAGATGCCTCTCCCCCAAGCTGTATGCGTATGTCTTAACAAGTAAACTTCCATAATCCACAAAGAAACAAATAAATCGCCATTTCCGACACCTGCTGTGTAGTCCCGAGGCAGTCGCCGGTGTAGCCGCCTATCCATCGAACGAAAAACCTACCTATACTGAAACAAAATTGGTTTGGGAAAACCCCTATCCCTAAATCCCTTTCCCCAAAGGAGAAAGGGACTTTAAATTGCCCAAATTTTCTCAATTCATTTTTTATTGAGTATAATTTCGGACAAGAATTAGAAAAGATTAGGAGAAAAGCCGATAATAGTAATTTTGTTTCCGATAAGGAAGTACTTGACAGAATAGTAATATTTGAAGCCGAAATTAAAAATGACTACAAAATTAGTGATGATGAGAAGTTGATGTTTTTAGGAATAACTCAAGTTTTAAAAAATAATTTTAGAGATATTAAAGAAAGCGCGGAACAAGCTCTTGCAAGTGGAAAGACTTCATGTTGGCTATGTTGGGTTGTGAATGCCATTGTAACGGTAGTCGTAGTTGCCGTCGTAGTTGCTGCTGTGGTTGTTACTGGTGGAGCGGCAGGGATAGTAATAACTGGGGGTGTATTAACAGCAGCTGTGGCAGGTTCTCTCGCGATAGCTGGAGGGGCGATTGGAGTATTAGCAGGCATTGTGTTTGCCCTTACAGATAATTGTTTTGTTGTTGTAGATTATGGACAAATGATTGGGCCACCAGCAGATTTTTTTGGTATTTTACTACATCATTGCTAAAATATGATTAAAAAATATTTAGGTATCTTATTTTTCTTTGTGGTCAGTACAATAACAATTGCTCAAACAAAACCTGATACTGTAAGGGCTGGTTTAATGATTAAGATTACTTTTATCCCTCTTGTGGGCGAATCGGGCGTAGCTGGTAAGTTGGTAATGACAAACGACAGTTTATTTTTCACGGCTATTCCCTGTAGTGAAAAAGAAAAAAAAAGGTCAAATATCATTCCTTGCAATGCTCATTTGATCAAGCCAATTAGGCTTTCTTTCAAGCAAATAAAGAAAATCCAAAAAAGAGGGTACTTATTTTTAATTCCGAATCGGCTCTTTGTTCAGACGATTGACAATGAAAGTTATATTTTTGGTACTTACAGAAGAAAATTGATAAAAAGGAGATTTGAAAAGGCTAAATCTTATTGAATCAATTTTGAAACTATTGTTGTTTTTGCCTTTCAAATACGTCTCAACTTCCTACGTCGTTACTTATATGGCCTGTACAAAAGAGACGGCAGTAGGCATCATTTGCTGTGTCATGTAGCTATCCGTTCAACTTCCATAATCCACAAAGAAACAAATAAATCACCACTTCAGCTACCTGCTGTGTAGCCCCGAGGCAATCGCCGGTGTAGCCGCCTATCCATCGAACGAAAAATCTACTCAAATACCATTTGATTACCCATAAAACGGGAAAAATCAAGAGTAAAAACGCATTTTTTAGCCAAAAACTTACCAAAAGTAAAGGCGCAACTCCCCAAAAAGTAGCTATGGCGAGTTGTGGCAGACTAAGTTTTTGGGCAATAGGCTTGGCCTTGCTTTGCTGGTCGTCTTGTACGTAAGTGTGAGTATAAATAAAAGTCAAAGCTACCCAGCGACTCAACGGGTGGGCTATCAGAAATGCAACGATGAGATAATCTGCCGAATAATGGCTGATTTGAGATAGGCATACATACTTGAGTGCCAGCAAAAGCCCCAGCCCGATAGCTCCGTATGTACCAAGCCGCGAATCTTTCATGATGTCGAGGATTTGGGCTTTGTGCCAGCCTCCTCCGAAGCCGTCGCATACATCGGCAAAGCCGTCTTCGTGAAACGCCCCCGTAGTCCATACACTTGCTATTATGCTCAAAATGAGGGCGATTGTTGTATCAAAAACAAAATGAGTTCCCCAAAAAATAACAGCCGAAATACCCCCCACTATCCAACCGATGATAGGAAAATAGACGGTGGCGCGGTTGAGATAGTGGGGGCGGTGGTCTATCCACGACGGGCAGGGGATTCGTGTGTAAAACATGACTGCCGTCAAAAATAGGTGGAGTTGTTGGCGAAGCATGGTGGAGTCATATTTGTTGTGGTCGGTTCGTAACGTTGGCAGATTCAAAAGTAGCCATTTCGTTGAAAAAAGCCACTGCCGAAGCTACCAAAGGATAGGCCAAAGCGGCTCCCGTTCCTTCACCAAGTCGTAAGTTAAGTTTCAGTATAGGCTTTACTTCCAAAAACTCTAGCATCAGCCGATGCCCCTGCTCGTCGGATTGATGGCAAAAAAGGGCATAATCTTTGACATAGGGATTGAGTGCGTATGCCACCAAAAAAGCCGCCGTAGCGATGAAGCCGTCTATCAAAATGACCATGCGTTTCTCGGCGGCTTTGAGGATAGCCCCTACCATCTGGGCTATTTCATAGCCGCCAAAAGTAGCCAACACCACCAACGGAAAATGCGCTGCGTCGGGTTTAAGTAGTGGGTTTTCCAATGTACGTAGTGCGATTGCCTTTTTCAATACTTCGACTTTATGCGCTAAGGCTTTATCATCAATACCCGTACCGCGCCCTACGCACTTTTCGATGGGTATTTGACAAATCAAACTCATCAATACGGCTGCCGATGAGGTATTGCCGATGCCCATTTCGCCAAAACCGACTACATTACAGCCTTTGGCTTCGATTTCTTCTATGAGCTTGCCGCCGAGTTTGAGGCACAAACCCCTTTCGAGGCTACTCATGGCCGCTTCTTTCAAAAAATTGCGCGTGCCGTTGCCTATTTTTTGGGGTATGATAGATACAATATCTTCAAAATTTTCGCCTTTCACACCCGCGTCTATCACTTGAAGGCTGATGTGGTGCTGTCGGCAAAATACATTGATAGCTGCCCCTCCACGCGCAAAATTCAACACCATTTGACTTGTTACTTCTTGCGGATAGGCACTTACCCCTTCAGCGGCGATTCCATGATCGGCAGCAAAAACCAATAGGTGAGGATTGGATAAAGTAGGCGAGAGCGATTGCTGTATCAGGGCCACTTGGGTAGCGATTTCTTCCAACTGCCCCAATGCCCCCAAGGGCTTGGTTTTGGTGTTGATTTGGTGCTGGATAGCGTCAAAAAGCCCCCGACTAATGGGGGCTATTGAGTCAAAATTGGGCATTTTTTGATAATATGGCTTGTCTTTATGCTTAATTCTCATAGGTTTACTAAGAGATGCTTTGATGTTTTGCATTTGAAACTTATTCGATGTTTTGCGTTTGTAACTTCGATTTTTTGCGTTTGTAACGCAAAACTAAGAGATGCGCGTTTCAAACGCGCATCATCATCTACCAACTATCATCATTTAAAATAAAACCCACTCGGTGCGATTTCGACCTTCACGGAGTCTATCAACTGGCCGCTGGGCTGATAGCGCATCACGAAGCCCGATTGTTTGAAACTGGGGGTATTGCCAGCGTACAGCACATTGTTTTTGGGGTCGTAGCCAAGCCCCGTAAATACCCTTCGTATGAGTGGCTGGGCATCGCTAATAGCCGTATCGGTGATATTGAAGCGATAGATTTCACCTTTTTGCTTGAAGCCATCGGCGGCATCATAGAAGGTGTAGGCAAAGAAAATCGCCTTGCCGTCGGCACTCATCGTCATCAGGCTGGGGCTTTTGGTGGTGCTGCTTCCTACACGGATTTTGGCCTCTACGGTCTTGGACATAGGATTGATTCTGACGGCCTCTCGCCCTACAAATGTCCATATTTTGTTGTTGGCATCTACTCGTAGCACGCCTGCATTTCCTTCTACATTGATGCTTGTCTTTACTTCATCTCTTTGAATGTCAATCACCTGTACCAATCGGTCGCCGCCTACACCTCCTACAAAGGCTTCTGTGCCTACCACCACAATTCCTTCAGCCCCTTTTTGAAGAGGGATTCTTTTGGTTACTTTATTGGTGTTCAAATCCACTACGGCAATAAAGCCCGGATTGGCGTAAAAATTGGGGAAAGTACCCGTAGTTCCCCAGCAACTAACGTATGCCTTGTTGGGGCCGACACCCACTACGGCACGGGGGTTTTCGATGTCGGGAGCGGCAAGGGTAGCGATAGACTTCATGGTGCGGGCATTGACGATTTCTACTTTATCCTGCCCTGCCGTAGAGTTGTCCACCAGAATTAGTCCTTTTTGATCAACTTCGGCATATCCACTGATACCACCTGTGATTGGCCGATTGTTTTCTTTCAAGAATATGTCCAAATCAGCGACTTTATTTTCACGTTTGAGGAATGAAAGCGAGCCGTTGTTGTCCAAAAAATTGCCGGCATTGATGACGACCACCCCCTCATCGTAAGGTTGGGTAGGTTCAACTTCGCGGTTACAAGCGGCCAATGTAGCGATGAATCCAACGGCGAGAATTTGCCAAGATTTTTTTTGTAAATACTTCATTTTGAATAGATTTTGAGTGAAACGATATTGTTAGAGATTGAACACGAGGTTGAGGGCATAGCTGCGCCCGGGCATAGCATTGCGCTTCACATTGAGGTACAGCGCGTCCAAAACGTTGTCGGCTTGAGCGATTATTTTGCCTTGGTTTTTCCCAAATTTCAAATTGGCTTCAAGCAACAGATTGACCAACTGATGCCCGCGTAAAAACTTACTATTGTCGAAAGTATAGTAGCGGCGGGTATTGCCTTGCCAAAGCAGGGTGAAGCGCACACTTTGTAAGGATTTAAGTTTTGGGGAAAGGTTGTTGCGTTGCAGGAACACATTGGCCGACCCCGTATGTAGCGGCAGATAGATGAGTTGTTTGCCTACGATTTCGATAGCCGAGGCATCATAGACACGTTCTTGCGAACTTCGGGTGAGGGCATATTGGGCGAAAGCACCAGCTTGCCAGTTATTTTTTTGGTATTGCCAATTCCCTTGCAGTTCGATGCCACGCGCCATGACCAACTGCAAATTTTCGACACGGTAGCCCCGGTCAGGATTCCAGTAAGTCCAGTCGTCTATGCGATTGTGAAAGGCGGTCAGATGGAGGTTGGCTTGAGCATATTGAGTAACAATTTGCTTGATTTCCAGCCCAAGTTCTTTGCCGAAGCTATGCTCCGGCCTGATGTTGGGATTGCCCAATACGCGCCAGTAGCGTTCGTTGAGGGTCGGCACGCGGTAGCTTCGTGCTATGTTTCCTTTCAAAACAACACGCTGTTTTTCAGTGCTTTTAAGCTGATACTCTGCTCCCATGGAAGGTGTAAAAGGTGGGTCGTAGCGTGTTACGAAGGCTTGGCGGAGATTGAGCGAAAGCAGTAGGCGTGTGGTAGCTTGAAATCGAGAAAGTGCATAAAAGTCGGCACGATTTTCGGTGATGAGTCCCTTGCCATAGCCATCTACAAGGGTACGAAAATGAACGGTTTCGCTGCCAAAGCGGGTCGCCCAGCGGTGGTTGAAAAAACTCACTTCATGTTCGGCACGGGCTATGAAGCGGTCGGTGTTGGAATGGCTGGGGTTGGTTTCAAAATCAGGGCCTTTGCCGTAGTCAATGATGTCGCGAATGAAGCCGAGGCGGAGCGTCGTATTTTTCAGTTCATAGTTGGTCAAAAAACGATAGGCTTGTGTGCGTGTGATTTCGCGGCTGATGGGCGAATCGGGCGCAAGGGTGAGTTTGTTGTCTGAAAGCCAGATATTTAAGGAAAGTTGTTGCTGCTTTTGATTGCGCCAGTATAGGTCTTGAATCAATCCTTTTTGGACGGTTTCGGAAGGCTCTACCAGAAAACCCCGTCTTTCTCTATAAGGGAAATGATTGTGGAGGTGTCCACCGTAAAACATTGTTTTGGAAGCCATCTGCCAGTGGGCGTTGAGTCGAGTCGAAGTCCTGATGCCTACTTGGGTTTGGAAGTTGTCAAAACTGGCTACCCTTTGCCCTGCCGATACCTCAACGCCTTTTTTGTGGAACATGGGCGACGAACCGAGCAAAATACTCCCCCCGATAGCATCGGTACCGACACAACTGGCCGCCGAACCGTACTGAATTGAAAGCTGGTCGAAGCCCGCCATCGGAATGGTCGAGAAGTCGGACTGCGCCGTAAAAGGCTGGTTGATATTGATGCCGTTCCATAGTACTGCCGTATGCGAGGCCGATGTCCCCCGAAAACCGACGGTAGTGAGCTGCCCGGTGCCGTAGCTTTTGAGATGCAAAGGAGCTTGGGTAGCCAAAAACTCGGCCAGCGTCTGAAAACGAAACGCTTCTACCAACATCGAGTCGGCACGTTGGAGTTTGAGTCCACCCATAAAACGCTCCGGCGAATAGCCTCGTACCGTTACGGTTTGTAAGGTACGGGTGCTATCTCGCTGACCAAGGGCCACCAAGCTGCCCAATAGCAGCATAAACCCAATGATGAGTCGCACTTTTTGAACAAGATAAATGGTAAACAAAAAGCTACCGCTCGACTGCCGTGCATCCTCCGTACACTACCGCCAAGAATGATTTTGGGCAGGTCTCCTGACTTGTTCTATCGTATTCGTACCTTCCCGGCAGCAAAGCCAGTGGTTTGTGCAGCATGAACACGACTTGTGCAGAACTTACAGTTGCGGGGACAGCTCCCGATTTGCACGGGATTCCCTATTAAGCTATTGGCATTTGAAAAATGAAAACTCAAATGCAAAGCACCCAAAACTGCCACAAAGATAAGCAAAAAAATGTTAGCGCATCAACTCACGCAGTACTTCGAGCGATTTGATTTCGCCCAGTCCTTCCAAATGGATTTTGTAGAAAAACAATATTGCATCGAGCAGTCGGCTGCGTTGGGAGCGGTCGAGTGGCGTGTGGGAGTCGAAGGGCAAAGAGATAAAATGGTTGAGTGCTTCACGCATCGAAGCCTCTAATGTATAGGGATAGCGGTTTTCGGTAAGTTGAGCTTGCAGTTCTGCGGCAGAATTTACGCCAAATCCTAAGTAAAAAGCTAACTGTGTCAAAAACTGTAAATGAAAGTTTTCGCAGCCTTCAGAGGCATTGTCCAAATACAAAATGGCTTCTTGCAAAAACTCAAAAAGGGGTACGTTTTCTTCCTCCTCACGAAGGGTTTTGACCAAAATTTCGGTAATAAACAACCCTATACTCGACTTGACAAAATCGAAAGGCAAACTTCGGAAAGGTACGCTGCATCGTACTTCGGATAGGCGATGAATAGTCTGTTCTTTATTTTTGTGATAAACCACTAAATCGAGTAAAGTCAGCGGCTGAAAAAGGGCGATTCGGTTGGTTTTTGATTTGGCACTCCGCACTCCATTGACAATATAACTCTGCACCCCAAAGGCTTCGGTATAAATCTTGACAATGATGGACGTTTCGCGAAAGCGAACAAAATTCAACGCGATACCTCGGGTTTTATGGAGCATGAGTTGATTTTGTGGGGCTTTGGTTGTTGTTTTGACCAACAAATATGAACACAAACAAAATCCCAAACAATGCAGGAGTTATTGGTCGTCAAAATCGGGGGCAATGTCATTGACAGTCCCGAAGCCTTAACAAAATTTTTGAGGTCTTTTGTTACATTGCCTTCACCCAAAATACTCGTTCATGGTGGTGGTAAAATCGCGACGCAAGTTGCTGCAAAATTGGGCGTAGAAACCAACATGGTAGAAGGCCGTCGTATCACTACCCAGCCGATGCTCGAAGTCGTAACGATGGTCTATGGCGGTTTGGTCAATAAAAACATCGTAGCGCAACTCCAAGCTACTGGCTGCGATGCCATAGGACTGACAGGTGCCGATGCTGCTGTGGTTCAAGCCCACAAACGCCCCGTCGTACAAATTGACTATGGACTGGTAGGAGATATTGAAAAAATTGATGCAGCACGATTAGAGTTGTTTTTGAAATCAAGTCTAACGCCCGTAGTTGCGCCACTCAGTTTTGATATGAAGGCCGCTACCCTACTCAATACCAACGCCGACACCATGGCCTCGGCGATTGCGGTAGCGTTGGCAGAGGCGTTTAGTGTCAATTTGGTCTATTGTTTCGAGAAAAAAGGAGTACTATCAGACCCTACTGACGACGACTCCGTCATTCCACGCCTTACGCCAGAATTGTACGCTCACCACAAAAACGAGGGCAATATTTATCAAGGCATGATTCCCAAACTCGACAATGCTTTCGCTGCCCTTCAAAATGGAGTAAAAAAAGTAACAATCTGCCACGCCGACCAACTCGCCGAAGCCCTTGACGAAAATCAAACGAAGGGGACTTTATTGGAGATTTAGAGAATTGGATACGAGTGTTGCTTTGATAAGTCGCGTTTGAAACGCGACTATCAGCGTTTTGCGTTTCAAACGCAAAACAACATAGATTTAGCTATAACGGACGTTTTGTAAATTGAACGATATAACTGTTGAGCATTGGCTAATTCATAAATGCTTTAAGGTCAACTTTTTTCATTTCTCGCTCTATAAACTCCAAACTTTGGTCAGGCTTCATTTTTAGTATTGGATGTTTGAAGTCAAGTTTTTCTGAAAGCACTTGTGCAACTTCTTTAACCCAATATGTCATACTCATTTGGATAATAGTTCCATTGATTTCCTTTGCCATTTCCACAATTCGGCTTCCTTCACCGATTCTGTCAACCAAAATAATGGTGGACATATAATGAAGCTGTCTGCCGTGATTCATCTCCCTTTCAAACCTTGAAACTTTGTCAAGGGATATTTCGCTGTTACCGGGTCCGATAAATCCTAAGTCAAATCTGGCTCCAATGCCCGGCTTGATTAGAATTGTTGCATCACTTTCTCGCTTATTTTCTCTTTGTGAAAGCCAAAAGACCATTTTTGATTGATTGCTCTTGTTGGGGTCAATTTGTTTGAAACCGAGTATTTCCAAAACAGAACCCAAGATTAATTTCTCAAACAATTTACCATACATTGATTTTTCGCTTCCACGAATTGCCAAAGTCTGTGTACCAATTGCATAAAAAATTTGAAGAAGTGCTGGCCACTTTAAAAGGTAATTCGTTTTGTCAATGGTAATTGTCGTGCTTATGTCTCCAAGTTCTTTGATTATTTCCTTTGAAGAATCTCTCAATCGTTCATCAAATTCTTTTAAGTGCTTTTCAACTTCGTCTGGGTTACTCCGTAGAACATTTTGAATACTCTTGCCTGTCAAGCCAATGAACCATTGCAGAAAAACCTTGTCTTCTGCTTTTAGTCGGTTTTCAAGAAGTTCCTTAAATACAATTGAGTTGAAGTTGGTCTCGAAGT
>JBKBKL010000105.1:0-15253 GCA_046294665.1 Runella sp. | reverse complement strand
GGCTCAAAAATGCGAAAAAGCAAGCAGATGCCCAAAACTGTGCCTATTTTTTAGATAAATTGCTCATCAAGAACCCTAAGCATTTACCTTTGTGTTTTAATATTGGCAAACCAAAAACCATTTTTAGTAAGAAAAAGCATGGCACTCGACCAAGAATTTGATAAAGAAGCACCTGACGATACCGAAATGACTTTTTTAGAACACCTCGAAGAATTACGTTGGCATATCGTAAGAGCAGTGAGTTCTATTTTAGTATTTACCATTATAGCCTTCATTTTTATTCAAGAAATCTACGATAAAGTAGTCCTTGCCCCTTCAAGGCCCGATTTTTGGACTTATCGAATGACTTGCAAGTTGGCTCAAATGACGGGGGCGAGTGGGTTGTGTATCGAAAAATTGGATTTTGATTTGCAAAGCCGCGAAATGGCCGGGCAGTTTACGATGGCCATGCTATCGTCTTTGATCATAGGCTTACTGTTTGCATTTCCGTATGCTTTTTGGGAAATATGGCGATTTGTCAAACCCGGCCTCAAACCTTCGGAGCGCAAAGCTACACGGGGTGCGGTGTTTTATGTAACGTTTTTGTTTTTGAGTGGTGTGTTGTTTGGGTATTTTGTGGTTTCTCCTTTAGCTATCAATTTCTTGGCCAATTTTCAGTTAGACCCGCGTATCCGCAATGAGTTCGATATTACTTCTTATGTAGGCTTGCTTTCAATTTTGACTTTAGCTTGTGGGCTTACCTTTCAGCTACCAGTGGTCGCTTTTGTATTGTCCAAAATAGGTTTTCTCAACCCTCGCTTTATGCGTTCGTACCGCCGCCATGCGTTTGTGGTTATCTTGATTCTGGCTGCTATCATTACACCTTCGCCCGACGTACTAAGCCAAGTGCTGGTAGCATTGCCATTAACGCTTTTGTACGAAGTGAGTATTTGGGTATCAGCTTGGGTGGAGCGCAATAAAAAACGCGACGAAGAGTTGGAAGAAAAGCAAGACAACGATTCCAAAACACCCAACGACCCCTACAATCCGTGGAATCCCGAATCGGACTATTAAGCCATGATACAATTTGCAGACATCACTAAGTCTTTCAACGAACGTACCGTATTGGCGGGAGTTTCGGGGACTTTTATGCCCGGCGATACCAGCCTTATCATCGGTGGGAGTGGCACGGGCAAAAGTGTACTACTCAAATGCCTCATTGGACTGGTTCAACCCGATGCAGGCTATGTCTGCTACGACGGGCGCGACTTTTGGAACAGCGACGAAGACACCCGCAAGCAGATCCGCCGCGAAATGGGTGTTTTGTTTCAAGGGGGGGCGTTGTTCGACTCCAAAACCGTTGCTGAAAATGTACGCTTCCCGCTCGATATGCTTACGACAATGACCGAAGCCGAAAAAAATGACCGCGTGGCATTTTGTTTGACCAGAGTAGGACTCGATCAAGCAGCCAGCCGTATGCCTTCCGAAATCAGCGGGGGCATGAAAAAGCGTGTGGGTATAGCTCGTGCTATCGTGATGAACCCCAAATATCTTTTCTGCGACGAACCCAACTCCGGCCTCGACCCGCTCACTTCTATCAAAATAGACGAACTCATCAAGGAAATCACTGACGAATACAAAATAACGACGGTAGTCATCACCCACGACATGAACTCCGTCCTCGAAATCGGTGAGAAAGTCATGTTTCTTTACAAAGGCCAAAAACTCTGGGAGGGAAGCAGTACCACCATTACCCAATCGCAAGTGCCCGAACTCAACGAATTTATTTTTGCTAATAAACTCCTGCGCGATTTGGCCAAGTAATCATCGAAAAATACGCCTATAAATGGGCTTTCGGTAGGCAAATTGTACCCAAAGTAGTGGATACATCAGATAATCGGTCAGTACAAATGGAGTACGAAACTCAATTTCATCAATGATTTTGGTGCCTGCTCCTTCTCTGACCAAGCGATGCTTATGATGCCAGTAAGACAGAAAAAAGGGAAGTCGAGTGCCTTCGTCAATGAAATATACTTCTTGTGGGGTGGCTTGCTGATCGGTGATCAGGCTTGTCCAACGTTGTTTGAAAAGCAAAAAGTTAAGTTCTAACTCCACCCAATCGCCTTTCATACAGCCGTCGAACCGTACCACCCGTACTGGTGGAAAGGGCGGGGCCAATCGGCGAAAGAGTGACTCATCAAAACCCTTCCAAACTTGATCAAGTGGTTGGCTTACAACAGTCGAAAGATTGATTTTCATGTTTTGAAGGCTAAAATGGATTATTTTAACTGATGAGTAATGTCAATCCAAAAAGATTGATGATTAACGTTTGAAACGCAAACCATCAAAATATTGATGATTCGCGTTTGAAACGCGAATCTATTGGAGTTTGCGTTTCAAACGCAAACTATCATTCAAACGCAAACTATCATTCAAACGCAAACTATCATTCAAACGCAAACTATCATTCAAACGCAAACTATCAAAGTGTTAGATTTGATAGGAAAACCCCGGCGGGTTGAAATATGTCGCCCCGCTGGGGCTTGATGTAGGGGCGTTCTTTCATTTTCTACCAATAGGTAGCCTCTCTGAGGCAGTTTTGATTTTAATGCTTTTAACATGGTTTTCATCAAACAGAAAAGGATTTGCAAAATTTCAATCTTATTTTTAGCCCCAAAATTATCATCTATGCTCACTATTTACGGAATCCCCAACTGCGATACCATCAAAAAAACACTCCATGCACTCAAAGAACGTCAAATACCGTTTGTTTTTCACGATTACAAAAAAAATGGAATTGGTATGGAGCAATTGGAAAAATGGCTACAACAAACACCACTCGATACCCTCATCAATCGAGCTGGTACAACCTTCAAAAAACTATCTGACGACGACAAAAATGCCTTAGCTAATCGTGCCTCGGCACTCTCTATTCTGATGGACAAACCTTCTATCATCAAGCGGCCTATTATCGAAAAAGAAGGGCAAATCGTGATGATAGGCTGGAAACCTGAAGTACTCGATACCCTATGAAAATACTTACTGTTTTTGGGACTCGTCCCGAAGCTATCAAAATGGCTATGCTCGTGCGTCAGCTTCAAGAAGATACATTTTTTGAGCATAAACTCTGTGTAACAGGCCAGCACCGCCAGATGCTTGATCAAGTACTGGCACTTTTTGGCCTTGCCCCCGATTTTGATCTCAATATCATGCAAGCAGGCCAAGATTTGACCGACATCACTTGCCGCATTTTGACAGGACTACGAACACTTTTCGACACCTACCGTCCTGATATGGTCTTGGTACATGGCGATACTACTACTTGCATGGCTACCTCGCTGGCGGCATTTTATGCGGGTATTAAAATAGGCCATGTAGAGGCGGGACTACGTACCGGCGACCTGCGTTCCCCTTTTCCCGAAGAAGCCAACCGCCTCATCACTGACCGCTTGGCCGATTATTTTTTTGCCCCCACCGACCGCAATGTCGAGGTATTGAAAGCTGAAAATCGTCCTGCGGAGGCTATCATCAAAACTGGCAATACTGTCATAGATGCGCTGCTTTATATGAGTGAGCGTACCAAAAAATTTTCAGAGCGCGTCCCTTCCGAAATAGTACGTGTTTTTGAAAATAACAGAAAAATTCTACTTGTAACGGGGCATCGCCGCGAAAACTTCGGGGGAGGTTTTGAGCAAATTTGTGATGCCCTCAAGCAACTGGCGCAGCGTTATGAAGACTTAGAAATTGTGTATCCTGTACATCTCAACCCCAACGTCCAAAAACCTGTTTATGAGCATTTAGGACACCTGCCCAACGTTCACTTACCTGCCCCGATGGATTATGCCGATTTTGTGTTTGCCATGAAGCGCAGTTGGGTCATTTTGACCGATTCGGGGGGGGTTCAAGAAGAAGCCCCCAGTTTGGGTAAACCCGTACTCGTCATGCGCGATACCACCGAACGCCCCGAAGCCGTCGAAGCAGGTACCGTAAAACTGGTGGGAGCCGACTGCTCCAATATCGTAACCTCCATAAGCCAACTTTGGCAAGACGGAACACTGTACCGACAAATGTCAGAAGCTAATAATCCCTACGGCGATGGTCATGCCAGTATGCGTATTGTATCATTTCTGAAAACGCTGGCTATCGGTTAGGCATTTTGGGTAGATTTACGCTTTGGTACTTCTATCTCTCCAGTTTCGAGATAGGCTCGTAACCATCGTTTTTTAGGGCCGCCGATGGTCGCATAAAATTCATAGAATGGCTTCAGATCGGCAGCATAATCTCCCGTAAGGTACAATACATTTCCAAAGATAATGGCTTTACGAGGATAATCAATCCCAACAAGCACTAAAGGAACATGGGCTTTGAGGGCCATGTAGTAAAATCCCGTTTTGAGGTAAGCGGTGTCACTGCGCGTGCCTTCGGGCGTGAGAGCAATGTGTATCTTTTCGTGCTGTCGAAAGGTTTCGGCGACAGCTTCTACCAAATTGTTGGATTTACTTCTATCTACGGGATACCCACCCAACCCTTTGAAAAACCAGTTGGAATACCACCGAAACAATGAAGCCTTTCCTAAGTATCCTATCTTGATACCCACAACGGACCTTGCCAAAATCCCAATAACGAAATCCATACTTTTCCAGTGAGGGCAAAGCACCCAAATCGCTTTGGGTAAATGGCGAGGAATATCGCCTTCGGTTTTCCAGCCTAAAAGGCGGAAAATTAGAATGAATAATGTGTTCATCGTTGTTGTAGAGAAGTGTCAGGTAAAGACTCAAATGTAAAATGCTTTTCGGAATTGAGCAATAACACCTGTTGAAATTGGCTCCTTGCTAAAAGAAAAACAGTAAAAAGGGCGGTTGTTTACTTTGAAGATTTGTACTGAAACAAAATTGGTTTGGGAAAATCCCTATCCCTAAATCCCTTTCCCCAAAAGAGAAATGGACTTTATACTCGTTCAAAATTGATTTGAGAAAAAACCTGATATGTTTTATTTGATTATCAATGGTTTACATAGTTGATTTTTCGCAAACCTATGAGGTTTAAGTATAACTTGCCCAAATTTTCGCAATTCATTTTTTATTGATTACAACCGACGCAATGAGATGAGATTATTATTAATTTTTTTCTGTTCTATTTCGATAGTTTTTGCCCAAAAATCACGCCCTAACATATTGTGGATTACCTGCGAAGACATGAGTGCGCATCTACCGAGTTATGGCGATGCCACCATTCAAACCCCCAACATTGACCGTCTGGCACGAGAGGGAGTACGCTATCGGCGTATGTTTTCGACCAACGGTGTCTGTGCCCCCAGCCGCTCTACCATCATAACGGGTATGTATGCCAACAGCATCGGCAGCAACCACATGCGTACCGTAGAGGCCGCTCGTACAGGCAATGGTATCATCAATTATGAAACTGTAACCCCTCCCGAAGTCAAATGTTACTCCGAGTACTTACGAGCAGCAGGTTATTTTTGTACCAACAACGAAAAAACTGATTATCAATTCAAACCGCCTTTTACGGCATGGGACGAAAACAGTCGCACAGCCCATTGGCGCAATCGTACCGACAAAAACCAACCGTTCTTTTCGATTTTCAACATCACCGTTACACATGAGTCGCAGATTTGGGTACGGGCCAATCAGCCCCTGCGCGTAGATCCTGCCAAAGTCAAAGTACCGCCCTATTATCCCGACAATGCCGTCGTCAGAAAAGATATCGCCCGCAACTACGACAATATCATGGTCATGGATAGCACCGTGGGCGTTATTTTGAGGCAACTGGAAGAAGATGGCTTGCTCGAAAATACGATTATCTTTTTTTATTCCGATCATGGGTCGGGTATGGCTTGGTACAAACGCGAACTATACGATCGTGGTACGCACGTACCTTTCATTATAAGATTTCCAAAAGGTTTTGCTCAAAAAGCCGGACCAGTAGGAGGCTGGAATGAAGAACTCCATAGTTTCGTTGATTTGGCTCCAACCCTACTATCTTTAGCTGGGATTCCTATTCCAAAGCATTTGCAGGGACAGGCATTTTTGGGCAATCAAGCTGTCAAAACTTCACGCAAATACGTTTATATGGCCCGCGACCGTATGGACGAGCATTACGACTGTGTGCGTAGTGTGCGTGATAAGCGTTTTCGGTATGTGCGCAATTACCAGCCCGACCGCCCTTATTATCAAGACCTCAACTACCGCCGCCAAATGCCGATGATGCAAGAAATACTACGGCTCAAAGAGGCAGGGCAACTGCCCGAAATCACGAAGCGGTGGTTTGGCCCTAAACCTGCCGAAGAACTCTACGATACCCAAAAAGACCCTTACGAACTCAACAACATGGCGCAAAATCCTGCTTATAAAGCGAAGCTGGAAGAACTACGCCAAGCCGAGCAAGCATGGGTGCGCTCTATCCACGACAAAGGCTTCATGCAAGAGCGCGATTTGATTGAGTTGTTTTGGCCTAATCATAAGCAGCCTGTTACGGCCAATCCACAGTTTGAAAAAGAAGGTCAAAAATTGAAAATCAACTGCTCGACTCAAGGGGCTTCCATTGCCTACCGATTCAATGAAGGCCGTTGGCGACTTTACAAAAATACCCCGATAGATATTCCTGCCGATGCCAAGATTTCGGCCAAAGCTATCCGAATCGGTTTCAAAGAAAGTGAAGAGGTGATTTATCGGCCTTGAGGTTTTTTTTATTCTAACACTTGAATCCAGCCTTTGCACGCGATGCCCGTCGGCAATATCATTTCGTAAAAATACGTACCATTGATGATGTCTTTGCCCCAGTCATCGGCATAATTTTCACTACTGAAAATCCGTTTGCCCCAGCGGTTGTAAATTTCCAACTTCACGCCCGGTATGCCGATGATAAAAGTGTCGTTTTTGCCGTCGCCATTGGGGGTGATGACGTTGGGGATTTTGTCTAAATTCAATACTGAAACTGATTTTGTTACGCTCGACTCACACCCACGCGGAGAGTAGGCTTTGAGCGTAATTTGATAAGTACCATTTTGGGCGTAAGTCATGGTCGAAGGCGTAGCGGTATTGGCCGAGATTCCATTGCCCAATTCCCATTGATACCGAACCCCTGTCCCTGATGTTCTATTGACATACTGTAAAGTAGTAGGCTGCCCGCAACTGTAAGTCGGAACGATGTCGAAATTGACATTGGCCGGCCCTGCCTCAACATTCACCCTGACGTTTCGTCTTGAACGACAGCCGTCTGGGTAAATAGCCGTAACGGTGTAGGTTGTATTTTGGGTGGGCAAAGCCGTTGGATTGGCAAGGGTACTATCGCTCAAACTGGGGTGAGGCGACCATCGAAATACATTGGTGGCCGCCTGCGCTCGTAGTTGAACACTTTGCCCTAAGCAAATCGTCGTGTCGGGCGATACCCGAAAGTCGGGTCTGTTGTCGTCAATACGTACTGTAACACTTTTTTGGGGGCGGCAGCCATCGGCATACAGCCCCGTGACGGTGTAAGTAGTCGTTTGGGTAGGACGGGCAGTGATTTGAGTACCGATGCTATCGCTCAAAGAGTTGGCAGGCGACCAGCGAAACCGAGGGGCATTGCCGGCAGCACGTAATACAGCCGATTGTCCCAAGCAAATCGTTGTATCCTTGAATACCTGAAAATCTGGCTTATCATTATTGACGGTAATCGTAACAGGACGAGTAACCGTGCATAATGAGTCCGTAATGGTACACAAAAAAGTAGTAGTGGTACTTACTCTTGCGATAGGGTTGGCGATGTTGGGATTGCTCAAGCCCGTGGCCGGCGACCATTGGTACCGGATTCCACCTTCGGCTCTGAGAGGTACAGGCACATTACTACACACCGTGGTGTCGCCGGTGGCTTTGGCACGACTAACACCTACTTTGATGATTTTCGTAACGACATCTTGCCCACGACACACCAGCGGATTGAAAGCCCGAAGCGTTACGCGGTATTCGCCGGGCTGGGTGAAAGTATAAGTAGCTTTAATAGGATCACGAGAGATGTTGATGCCCTGTACGTCCCAAATGTATGTTTTACCCCCTTCGCTGGTATTGACAAAATCGAGTGTAAGCGGCGCACAGCCCGACACTACGTCTTTTTTATTCCCTTCATAGGTATCATAATTAGCGCGGAGTTTGTCTATGTCAAATTTGAAAGCGGCGTTGTTGCAGGCAGGGCTATTTTTGGAAACAGACCAAACGTTGGGAGTGGAGGGGAAAGTAGAGGAGCGACAAACACAAGTGGCATGATAAATAACTCCTTTTTTAGAAAAACGGCTCGTACCACCATCCACGTGGTCGCCGTCGTTGCTGGCTACCGTACCTCCGATAAAGGTAGCGTACAAAAGCGATTTAGCCTCTTTTTCTAAAATGGCAATATAAAAATTGCTTCCTGTGGTGCTACGTCTAAAGGCATCTTCGGTAGTAGGTAAGCCAATGGTGCTACTGTTGATATTGTATCCATTGTTGGTATTGACGATTCCTCCCCAGCCCGCCATATAAATATTGCCACACTCATTGACCAAAAAAGCCGTAGGCGCAATGTCGGCCGTACCACGCGGAGAACCAAAAGCAGTGGAGAAAATCGTTCGACTCAAATTTTTGTCTAACGCATGAACAAACTGCCCTCCATTGGGGGTAGAATAGGTACCGGGACTTACTTCATATCGTCCTCTGGTGATGCCGAAGACATACACGTTTTCGTTGTTGTCCACATCAGTCAAATAGCATACATCTTCGGCAGAAGTGCCCAAATAAGTGATTTGCTCCAAGCGGTCATTGACAAATTTTGCCAAAAAACCATCTTCCACTCCCGAAATGACGTTTTTGAACGCCCCTGTTTTCACAGGCAAGTTGGGGCTGCGCGTTACGCCTGTTACGTACAATGCCCCCGAAGATGCCCATTGAAGCCCATAAGCCGCGTCGTTGTTGATTCCTCCCAAATAGGTGCTGAAAATCAACTGATTGAGATTGCTGTTGAATTTGAATACGACGGCATCTTGCCTCCCTGCGGCAGTAGCTGAAGGATTGACCAGCGGGAAATTGGTCGAAGACGAAGAACCAGCTACATAAATGTTGTCGTTGTTGTCCACCACTACCTCTCCCCGAAATTCATCGCCATAATTGATGAGTCCGAAGCCATTGATGGCTTGCGAAAGGCCGTCGTTGCCGCTACCTCCTATGTATGTACTTGCCAATAGAGCATTGCCATTGGCACTGATTTTGACCAAAAACATATCACTCCCATTAATAAACTCAAAGCCCGAAATAGGTGTAACAGGATTTCCCCCCGCAAAACGGGTCTGATAGGCTCCTGCGGTAATAGGGAAATTGGGCGAGGAAGTTGTACCATACATGACCAATTCGCCTTTGCGATTGACTATCATGCTATGAGGGACTTCGGTGGCATTGCCCCCAAGATAAGTGCCATAGAGTAGCCGTGTACCGTCGGGACTGAATTTGAGCAATGCGATGTCGAGTACACTCCCCGCTTGCCGCTGAAACGCCCCCACCGTAGTCGGGAATGCCCCCGTGCTATGGGTAGTACCTGCTGAGTACAAGTTGCCGTCGTCGTCGTAAGTAGCAGAGTGACCGAAGTTGTCGGCAAAAGAGCCGGAGAAGGTCGAAAAGACCAGTTCGGGGTCTATGACCAACGGGTACTTGGGGTCATAGCCTTTGGGCAAATCGAACGTCACTGTTTCTCCTTCGAGTTTATAAAAGTTGGGAACTTCACGAGTACGCTGACCGATTTCTTGGTAGGTGTAAGGCTTTAGTTCGCGAAACGAATTGACAGTCGTTTCTATGACCAACTGATTATCAGCTATTTTCAGTTCTTTTGCTCCAGCATACTTCATTTTGATACGCTTCACATCGGCACCGGGCTTGGCTATAAACTCGTATTTGAGTGTATGGCGAAAAGCATACATTTTGAAGTCAATGCCCGGGTATAGATCATGGTAAATGATTTCGCCAAACGAAGGCACTTGAGCTGCCCAATGGCGGGGGTCGTTGCCTATGAAGTAATTGTAAAGCGTGGCGTTTTGATGATTTTCTTCGACAGTGGCTTTGGTATCGGGCAGATTTTCAAACTGAACTTCTACGGCATGGCCTTTGATATATTCATCGGTAGGAAGGGATTTTTGGCCGGTGGCATGAAGGCTTTTTCGCGCGTTTTCCTCAAAGAAAACATACATCAATGATTTTTCTTTCAAGAGCAAATATCCATTTGGTATTTCGGCACGGTAGCGTACATCGGCAGACCATTGTCCTTGATTGCGTACAAAACGCACCCCCTGCGGCTCTTGCGCCCAAAGTGAAGAAAAATTTAGTACAAAAAGACAAATATGTAGAAGGTGCTTCATGTCAAGAAAACGAAAAAAAACGCTCCAAATTATGAATTATTTGAGGCACTATTGATGCCCGACCCTGCATTTTTGGCATTGTTTATATCAAAGCGTTTTTTTCGGTTGTACCTTTGCTCAAATCTTACTTATTTATGAAAACAATTCGCCTTTTGTTGGTACTTTTGATAGCGACCAACGCTTTCGCCCAAAAACGTAAAAATACCTCTCCTCCCGACCGCTTTGCAGGACTCGACACCGCCTTCAATCGCCTCTTGAAAGATTGGAAAGCGGCTGGCTTTGCCGTAGCAGTAGTCGAAAAAAATAAGGTAATTTATGCCAAAGGTTTCGGCTATCGCGATGTCGAACAAAAGCTGCCCGTTACGCCCAACACGGCCTTTGCCATAGGCTCTTGTACCAAAGCCTTCACGTCGGCGTTGGTGGGTTTGCTCCAGAAAGACGGCAAAATCGAATATGATAAGCCCGTAACGACCTATTTGCCAGAACTTCGATTTTTCAATGATAACCTCAACGCCCACTTGACCGTGCGCGACATGATGTGCCACCGCACAGGGCTACCTCGCCACGATTTTTCATGGTATTTGAACCCCACCACCCGTGACAGCCTCCTCAAAAGAATACAATTCATGGAACCCTCCGCGCCTTTGCGCGAGCGTTGGCAGTACAACAATTTTATGTTTTTGGCGCAGGGTGTACTGACCGAAAAACTGACCGAAAAATCTTGGGAGGACAATGTGCGCGAAAAAATCCTTAGCCCGTTGGGTATGAAAAACTCATTTTTTTCGGTCAAGGAATTTGCAAAACAACCCGAACCCGCCAAACCCTACAATGTCCTCAAAGATAGTGTTATCCATGCCATTGAGTATTACGACATAGACGGCATGGGACCAGCGGGGAGTATCAATAGTACTGTACTCGATATGGCCAAATGGGTACAACTTTGGCTCAACGGCGGCAAATTGGACGGTAAAGAAATACTGCCAGCGGCCTATTGCACAGAGGCCGTGTCGTCGCAAATGGTGATTGGAGCGGCACTCCCTACTGCCGAAATTCCCGATGTTCATTTGTCCAATTACGGTTTTGGCTGGTTTTTGTCGTCGTATCGGGGGCATTATCGGGTAGATCATGGGGGCAATATCAACGGTTTCAGTGCCAATACTTCCTTTTTTCCCAGCGATAGCATCGGAATTGTCGTTTTGGCCAATCAAAATG
The DNA here is from genome assembly GCA_046294665.1 of Runella sp. Taxonomy (GTDB): domain Bacteria; phylum Bacteroidota; class Bacteroidia; order Cytophagales; family Spirosomataceae; genus Runella. Next base: position 3,690 of record JBKBKL010000105.1, on the reverse strand, counting down.
GCTCGGCAATCCCTACCATTGTGCGCAACCTCATCGCCGACCGTTTGTTGAAACTCCCTTACCATAACTGGCACGGCGACCGCTTCGCTGCCGCTCAAAAGGCTAAAAATGCCGCCAAAGAAGCAGAGAAAAAAGCCACCGAAAGCCGTAAACTCGGTACTAAACCCTCTCACTCGCTCGACAGCTACGCGGGGCTTTACCAAAACGACGGCTATGGCCGATTTGACATTTTTGTAAGAAACGATTCGCTTTTTTTGAAAAACAAATACTCTACGGCTTGGCTATCGCACTATCATTACGATATTTTTCGGGACTACGACACCAAAGAGGGCATTGACACGACCCAGAAAAGTCAGTTGCGGTTTCAGTTCAATACCAATTTGGTAGGTGACATAGAATCGCTGTCGGTACACAACTTGGAGCCGACGCTTGGCAAGCCCCTCATGTTTACACGCACGATTCCCCCCAAAGCCCTCACTACCGACGAACTCAAGAAGTACGTAGCCGATTTTACGCTCATGGGCTTAACCATCAAAACATACCTCAAAGATGACAAAACGCTATATGTGCTTGTACCCGGCCAACCCGAATACGAACTCACACCCATAGGCAAGCATCAGTTCAATTTTGCTAAAGTACCCGGCTTTAGTGTAGTCTTTGACCTTAACGATAAAAATGAAGTAACTGCCCTCACTTTTAGACAACCCAACGGTAACTTTAAAGCTGATAGAAAATAAGATGAAGGTATTGGACAAACATAAAATCACCCGATTTGAAAACTTCGTTTGGATAGATATATGCGATCCGAGCCGCTCAAGCCTCGACGAAATCGCACAACAGTATGAACTGGATTATTTCCAAATAAAAGATAGCTTGGAGCGTGGGCATTTGCCCAAGTTTGAACAGCAGCCTAAGTACAATTTCTTGATTTTGAGGGCTTTTACGGGAGAAATAGAAAAAGACTCGACTACTATCAACGACCTTTCCAACAAAATCGCTTTCTTTTATAATGGCGACAAACTCATCACTGTTCACCGCAGCAGGTTCGATTTTTTGGAAAATATCACTAAGCCCTACCGAAGTTCCGAAGAGTTGTTGGTGTTTATCATTCACAAAATGATAGAAACCTACAAAACGCCACTCCCGCCACTTGACAGTCAAATCGAAGGCATCGAAAAAATTGTTTTTTTGGAAAATGATGCCAAAATTTCGTTGGAAGAACTGTATTACCTCAAAACCCAAACACGTATCATCAAAAAACTGCTGCAAATCATGCAGAATGTTATCAATCAGATTTCGGTGGCGCAAGAGCATAAAACCGCCCTTCAAGACACCAAAGACAGCCTTCTGAATCTGATTTTGAATTATGACGAAGTACTCGAAAACGCCAACAACCTGCTCAATACCTACCTATCGGTCAATGCCCAGCGTAGCAACGATGTGATGAAGCTACTCACCATTTTTTCTGCTTTTTTCTTGCCGCTTACGTTCATAGCAGGGATTTATGGCATGAATTTCGACAATATGCCCGAACTTCGCTGGCACTATGGCTATTTCTTGACCTTGGGCGTGATGGTACTCATATCGCTGATTATTTACCTGTGGTTTAAGCGTAAAAAAATCATGTAGCCTTCTCAACCTTTCGATAGTTCTTTGGCGCGGCGTTCGGCGGCCAAAATGCCCGTTTGAAGTGTTTCGGAGAGATGCCCCCCTTCAAACTCCCGCAGGGCAGCTTCGGTAGTGCCACCCTTGGAAGCGACGGCTTTGATGAGGTCGTCGAGGCTTTTGTCGGCGTTGTTGATGAGATGAAAAGCCCCCAACATGGTCTGTTTGACCAATAACGTAGCCATTGACTCCTCGAAGCCCATGCGTTTGCCCGCCTCGACCATGCTTTTGACGATATAGTAAAAATAGGCTGGCCCGCTGCCACTCAAGGCCGTAACGGCATCGAGCATGGATTCGTCTTCCAAAAATACCGACCGCCCCGTTGCATTGATGAGGTTGTCCACTCGGAGGAGTTGGGCAAAACTCAATTCTTTGGCTGCCGAGAAACCCGTAATGCCCATACCCAGCATAGCGGGCGTATTGGGCATAGCTCTGATGACCAACCGATGGTCAAGGGCTTCTTGGATACGCGCTATCGTAATCCCTGCCATGATAGATAGCACCACTTGCTGTGGCTGAAGTACCGCCCGAAGCGATTCGGCGATAGCATTAAAATCTTGCGGCTTCACCGACAGAATCACCACGTCATAATCGCCAAGATGAGTACTGACGGTTTCGACTACGACACCGGTATTTTCGTTGCGGAGGTTTTCGGCACGGTCTGCACTTTTTTCGATGAGTAAGAGGTTTTCTTTTTTGACCAAATCATACTGCAAAAATGACTTGGCAAATGCCATGCCCATATTTCCACAGCCTACAATCGCAATTTTCATAGATGCTTTGACGAAATAAGTCGCAAATTTGAGGAAAATAAATGGTTTTTGATGCTATCCAATCAACTACTAAACTGATAATTTGCATCTGAAATGCGAATCGGTAAGAGTTTACGTTATTAACACCAAACTAATGGTTAGTTTCAAAGAATACTTTGCTTTGGCAAGAAAACAAACCCGTAATTTAGCTTATCATATAACTTTTCCAAATTCTATGAAACCCTCCCTTTCACGTCGCTCTGCTCTCAAAACTCTGGGTGTCTCGGCTGCTACGGTAGCCGCTTTAGTGCCAAATCAAGAGGCTTCCGCTCAAAAAGCCAACAAACTTAAAGGCAATCTCAAACATTCGGTAAGTCGGTGGTGCTATGGGTCTATCCCGCTGGAGGAGTTTTGCCAAGCCTGCAAAGACATGGGCATACAGTCTATCGAACTTACTGGTCCCAAAGAGTGGGCCGTGATGAAAAATTATGGCCTTACCTCTGCCCTCGGCCAGCCCGATGCTTGGCCGCAAGGACTTGGCCTGACAAGTTGCTTCAACAACCCCAAAAACCATGATGCACTCGTCAAACTCTACGAAGAACTCATACCTACGGCAGCAGCGGCGGGGGTTTTCAATCTGATCTGCTTCTCTGGCGACCGCAAAGGCTTGGGCGATTATCAGGGGCTGCTCAACTGCGCCAAAGGGCTGCGACGCATCACGCCCTTAGCCGAAAAAATGGGCGTAACTCTGACTATGGAACTCCTTAGCTCGCGCGATAGCCACCCCGACTATCAATGCGACAACGTAGAATGGGGCGCAGTACTGTGCGAAATGGTAGGTTCGGACAAGTTCAAACTGCTGTATGATATTTTCCACATGCAAAGCATGAGCGGCGACCATATCCGCAACATTCGCCGCTATCATCAGTACATCAGCCACTACCACACTGGAGGCCACCCGGGGCGCAAAGAAATAGATGAAACACAGGAGATTTATTACCCGGCTATTATGAAAGCCATCGTCGAAACGGGCTACAAAGGCTACATAGGTCAAGAGTTTGTGCCTTCGCCCAGAGATAAAGCCGGTATGCTCGAATCGCTGCGTAAGTGCGTGTTGATTTGTGATGTATAAGCCCTATCGGTAGAATGGGGTAAATGAATGACTACCGATATAAATTCCCTACGGGAAATCCTCAAACCAGAGTCAAAATATTCATCAGCGATTGGGTTATTTTACAAATTCCCAATCGCTGATTGAGCTTTTTATCATTAC
>JBKBKL010000104.1:0-15257 GCA_046294665.1 Runella sp. | reverse complement strand
TGCGAACTAATGATTTGGGATATGATATTCGGACGGTGGAGTTTACCAACGTCGCCATTTTATTGGGGCTACTGGGCTGTACTACGGGAGCGATTTGGGCGCGGGTAACGTGGGGCGACTGGTGGCCCAATGACCCCAAACTCAATAGTGTCGCTATCAGTATGTTGATGTATTTTGCGTATCTGATTTTGCGTGGTTCTTTTGAAGACCCCCAAAAACGCGCTCGCATCTCGTCAGTTTATAATATATTGGCTTTTGCAGTGTTCATTCCGCTTATTTTCATTTTGCCGCGTCTTACTGATTCCCTCCACCCCGGCAACGGCGGCAACCCTGCCTTTAGCCAATACGACCTCAACAACGAAATGCGGAAAATATTCTACCCTGCCGTAGTCGGTTGGGGGCTGCTGGGCGGGTGGCTGGCTACGCTGCGTGTCAGGATTCGGCAAATAGAGGAACGAATGGAGGAATTGAATTAGCAATATGAGTAAATTTGAGAAGCAAGTTCTAAAATTGTTGTCAGGTAATGCTGATACAAACTTTACATTCAATGAACTAAGGGCTTTACTAATTTTTTTAAGTTTTAAAGAACGTGTTTCGGGGAGTCATCACATTTTTACGAAAGCAGGAGTAGTTGGAATCATAAACATTCAGAAAGATAAAAATGGGAAAGCCAAGCCTTATCAAGTAAAACAAGTACGCGATTTTTTAATCAATAACCGTCTTATACAGATATGATTACTAAGTATGAAATAATCATTTTTTGGAGTCAAAAAGATGAGGCTTTTGTTGCAGAAATACCAGAACTAAAAGGTTGTGTAGCTCATGGTGAAAGCTATGAAGAAGCACTCAAGCATATTCAAGAAGTAGCAAAAGAGTGGTTAAACATCGCCAAAGAGGAAGGGTGGGAAATTCCACAACCCAAAGGTCGTTTAATTTTTGCATAGAAAATTCTTGTTGCCATACAGATTAAACCAAAACTCAAAATGATAAAAAACCGATTTTTGCTTTTGCTCATTAGTTTTTTTGTTTCGGCAAACCTCTTTGCCCAACAAAACGTTACAAGTGATATAGAAATGGCCGACCGACTACGCGCTGATGGTAAGATTTGGGTCGTAGTAGCGGTGATATTTGTCATTTTTATTGGATTCATTTTTTATTTAGTTCGTACCGAACAAAAAGTTTCAAAACTCGAAAAGCAGTTGAAAAAGTGATTAATTCTAAAATAGACACCCAATGAAAAGAATACACATTTTCGGGCTGATTGTGATAGCAATGGCCATTGGCATCATCGTATCTACGGCAGGCGATGCCAGTACTTATGTGGACTTTACGAAAGCCGAATCCATGGCCAAAGATGGCGAAAGCAAAGCCATACACGTGGTAGGAACACTCAAAAAAGATGCAAACGGCCAAATCGTAGGCATGAAATACGACCCAGTGATAGACCCCAATCATTTTGAGTTTATATTGGTGGACAACAACAACCGCGAGCAAAAAGTAATCTACCATAGCCCCAAACCTCAAGATTTCGACAAGTCAGAGCAGGTCGTCGTCATAGGCACTATGAAAGAAGGCTACTTCGGCTGTGAAAAAATCTTGATGAAATGCCCTTCCAAATACGAAAACGAGAAACCAGAATTTAAAGAAGCCAAGGTAGAAAATGTGTGAATAACTGGCGTTTGATTACTAATCTTTGAGTTCTGAACCCTCTGACGTTCCAACAAAAAACTATGCTATTAGGAAATATCGGCCATTTGCTGGTCATCATCTCATTTGTATCAGCCCTTGTGGCTACTTTTGCTTATTTCAAGGCAACCACCACACCAAGCGTCAATACCAATACCACTTTGGTTACATCGTGGCTCAAATTGGCACGTTGGGCGTTTTATGTACACACATCGGCTGTTGTTGGCGTATGTGTTGTCTTGTATGCTATCATCTATGGGCATCATTTTGAATATCACTATGCTTGGAGCCACTCCTCTCGGGCTTTGCCGTGGTATTATATGCTTTCTTGCTTTTGGGAAGGCCAAGAGGGTAGCTTCTTGCTGTGGATGTTTTGGCAGGCGGTATTGGGCGTTTTGTTGATAAAAAGCCTCTCTCCCCAACGCCATTCTTCAAAAAATGAAGTAGCACAGAGCGGAGTTCTTGAAGCCCCCATGATGACGGTCTATGCGCTGGTGCAAGCCTTTTTGACTTCGATGATTTTGGGGGTGATTATCCCCGGTATTGACCTCAAAATAGGCAGTTCGCCCTTCTTGCTCATGCGTGAGGCCATGCCCGACTTACCAGTATGGACTACCAATCCCGATTTTGTACCCAAAGACGGCAATGGCCTCAATCCTTTGCTCCAAAATTACTGGATGGTCATTCACCCTCCTACCCTTTTCTTAGGTTTTGCGCTTACACTCGTCCCTTTTGCATTTCTGATGGCGGGGCTATGGCGTAAGCAGGTAGTCGAGTGGATACGCCCTACCCTACCGTGGGCACTGATAGCTGCTGCAATACTGGGTATTGGTATTTTGATGGGCGGCTACTGGGCTTACGAAACATTGAGTTTCAATAGCTACTGGAGCTGGGACCCCGTCGAAAATGCCGTCTATGTACCATGGATAGTACTGGTAGCGGCACTTCACACGATGATCATCGCCCGCAAAAACGCTACCGCACTCAAAGCCTCCGTCATTTTGGTCATTGCCCAATTTATTTTAATTCTTTATTCCACTTTTCTGACACGAAGCGGAATCTTAGGCAATGCTTCTGTTCACTCTTTCACGGACTTGGGGCTTTCGGGGCAGTTATTGTTGTATCTGTTAGCTTTTGTAGCAGTAGCCGTAGTATTGTCAGCACGTGCTTGGAAACTCATGCCCTCCGATGAGGAGGAAACCTCCACTTACTCGCGTGAGTTTTGGATTTTCATGGGTGCTACGGTGCTATGCTTGGCAGCTTTTCAGGTTATTTTACCGACTTCGATTCCCGTCTGGAACAGCATCGTCGGAGCTTTTGGTGTTGAGTCCAACCTCGCACCTCCCACCGACCCGATGATTTATTATACCAAATTTCAAATGTGGTTTTTTGCCGTCATTGCTATCCTCACAGGTGTAGGTCAGTTTTTTTGGTGGAAAAGAGTCAAAAAAGGTAATCTACAAGACTTGCTCACTCCACTTTGGGTTACACTTTTTGTGGCTGCTATTTTCATAGGCTTTGGAGGACTCAATCAAGACAAAAAAATAGGTACTTTTCTTCAGTATGCCGTTTTTCTTACGGCTGCTTTGTATGGTTTGATAGCCAACCTGTTCATTGTTTTCAATATCATTAAAGGCAATTATCGGCTATCGGGAGGAGCCATTACGCATATTGGAGTGGCATTGATGTTGATAGGCATACTGTGGTCGTCGGGCTATCAGAAAATCGTATCGCTCAATGCTTCGGGCTTGATGATTTCGCGCGATGAGTTTTTCACCAAAGACGATAACAAAGAAAACAAAGAAAATGTATTGCTTTGGCTGGGCCAAGCTACCCGAATGGGCGATGCACTGCTCACCTATCGCGGACCACGAACCGAAATAAGGGGCGTTCCGCAATATGTACCCAGTAGCTGGCTTGATGTCATCGAAGGAGATTTTAGAGCCGTATGCTTGAAAGACATCACCTTTGGCGACAAAACCTACCACAAAAAAGGCGATACCGTCAAGGTGTATCAAGAAAATGTTTATTATGAAATAGAATACCGCGAGCCTTCGGGGCGTATTACTACGATTTTTCCACGTATTCAGTTCAACGAGCGCATGGGAGCTGTTACCTCGCCCGACATCAAGCGCGAACTCAACAAAGACCTTTATTCGTATGTGATGATGGGCGGCAACCCCAACGAACCCGATGAGTGGTCGAAAACCGAAAGTTTTAGGGTCGCTATTCAAGACACCTTTTTTGTCAATGATTACGTGGCGATTTTGGAAGGAGTAGGACGCACCAACGAGATAGAGGGAGTAACTCTCAACCCTAACGACGTGGCCGTCAAAGCCCAAATCAAAATCTTAGACAAAGAAAGAGAGTACTTCATTACGCCTACCTTTGCGATTAACCAAGAGCGTATGGTACTGCGCAAACCCGAAGTAAGCGAAGAACTCGGCCTGCGTGTACAAATGATGGCCATAGACCCCCAAACTGGTACATTCACCTTTGATGTAAACGCCAAACAGCGCGATTATATCGTGATGAAAGTAGTCGAAAAACCACTTATCAATGTCCTTTGGATAGGTACTTTGGTATTGGCATTTGGATTTATCTTGGCCACCATAAGACGTTTCAGAGAGTTTCGACTGATGAGAGATAAAGCGTAAAACTCTTAATGTTGTTTTGCATTGAAACGCGAATCATCAGTAACACTTTGATGTTTTGCGTTTCAAACACAAAACTTATACGACTCGCGTTTGAAACGCGAATCATTAGTAACACTTACAAAATTCGTCGTTGCGACTCATGGGCTTCAAGCCGTTTTGGTAGCAGTTTAGCACCTACGGCGCAGCGTATCCGAGCTTAATTTTTCACCTCTACCGATATTCAACCCCTATCGGGGTAAAATTCAACAGTTAGCGTAAAACTCCCAAAGCACGATTAATTTCAAACAAAACCCCTCTCAGCAGGAGAGGGGCAGGGGGTGAGATTCTACTTGATGTATTACGTTTGAAACGCGAATCATCAGCGAGTACACTATTCTTGGCCGAATTTTTGCTTATATTTCAACATAAATCAATGCAAAACATCGGCGTGGAGTGGTTAAAATGCTTTTGGGGAATCAATCGCTGGGTAGTATTGACGCTCTTGGCGTTTTCGGCTGCTTCATTTATGGAGTGGCACGCCCCCGGCCCTGCCGAGGCTTTCCAAAAAAAAATAGCTTTCCAACGCCATTTTTTTGACGTTTCGACCAACGCTTCGGGTAGCATAAGAGAACTGGTTATCAAAGTCTTGCGCGACAACCAACCCCTAATGACCATTCGACTCAACACCGACGGCTGGGTGATAGATGCCCAAGCGGCCGATTTAGACCAAAATGGCTCACCAGAGATTTATGTGTATAGTTGCAGCTATGGCAGTGGTGCTTTTGGCCGAGTATATGGCTACCAGTTTTTTCCCACGAGTTTTGATGTGATACGAATGGAGGCTCTGAACGATGCCCAAAAAAATGGCTACATGGGGCATGATCATTTCAAAATAGAAAATCAAAATCTCATCAGACAATTTCCCGTTTACCGCCCCGGTGATACCAACGCCCAACCCACTGGAGGATTCCGAACGATTCGCTACACCCTGCGCGATATAGATAAAAAACTCACCCTCGTCGGAATTGAAACCACCGATAGTAAAACTTCAAAGTGATTTTTTTACCTTCGCACCTTCATAAACCTATGATATTCTTAAACCATGTCCAAAAAACTCCCTGCTGCCTACGCGCACCCCTATCCGATTGATACACACTTCAAAACCTCTGTCGCCTACTTCTCTATGGAATTTGCCATAGACCAAGCCCTCAAAACCTATTCGGGAGGGCTGGGTTTTCTGGCCGGCTCACACATGAAAAGTGCCCACGACCTGCGCCAAAACCTCATCGGAATCGGTATGCTATGGAAACATGGCTACTACGACCAAGCCCGCAACACCGACAATAGCATGGTGCCGCAGTTTAGAGAAAAAATGTATAACTTCCTCAAAGACACTGGCATACGCTTCCAAATCACAATAGCCAACAAGCCCGTCTGGGTAGCAGCGTATTTTCTTGACCCCAAGACGTTTGGTACGGTTCCGATGTTTTTTCTTACGACCGACACCGACGGCAACGACGCTTGGGCGCGCAATATCTCCTACCGACTCTACGATGCCGACCCCGCCGTGAAGGTCATGCAATGTATGGTGCTGGGCATAGGTGGAGCCAAATTTTTGGACGAACTCGGCTACGAACCAGACATATATCATCTCAACGAAGCCCATGCAGTATCGTCGGTATTTTATCTTTATCAAAAACTCAAAAAAGTAGAAGCTGTCAAGAAAAAAATGGTTTTTACGACCCATACGCCCGAAGAAGCCGGCAACGAAAAACACGACATACATTTTCTCAACAACCTACATTTTTTTGCCGGGCTATCGCTCGATGAAGTACGTAAAATCACCGGCATAAAAGACAACGTATTCAGTCATTCGCTGGCGGCATTACGTCTTAGCCACAAAGCCAATGCCGTTTCCAAACTGCACGGCGAAGTATCGCGCCAAATGTGGAGTTGGGCTGACGACATTTGCGACATCACACACGTGACCAACTCCCAACACAAAGGCTACTGGGCTGATGCCGACCTCGAAAAAGCAAGACTCAAAGGGGATTTGAAAGCCCTCGAAAAACGTAAACACGCCCTCAAAGCCACACTCTTTACCACCGTAGCCGACCAAGTAGGCAAACTCTTCGACCCGCAGGTATTTACTATCGTTTGGGCGCGTCGTTTTGCCGCTTACAAACGCCCCGACCTCCTCACCCGCGACCGCGAGCGGTTTGACCGCTTGATGCGCAACAAAGATTATCCTGTACAGTTTATATGGGCTGGGAAGCCTTACCCCAAAGATGAAGGGGCGATTTATACCTTCAATCAACTCTTTTATTTAAGTCATTTGTACCCCAATATGGCTGTTTTGACAGGCTACGAACTCGCCCTCTCCAAACAACTCAAACAAGGTTCCGACCTTTGGCTCAACACCCCCATCGTAACGCGCGAAGCCTCCGGCACCAGTGGCATGACTGCCGCCATGAACGCCTCACTCAATCTCTCCACCTACGACGGCTGGGTATGTGAGTTTGCTCGTCATGGCCAAAACGCCTTCATCGTACCCGTAGCTTCCGAACAAAACCGCGATTTTGAGGACATCAGCAATCTTTTTGATGTCTTGGAAAAAGAGATTTTACCATTGTACTACGAACGCCCTACCGATTGGTACCAGACTGCCGCCCGTGCTATGCAAGAAGTAGGTGGCTTTTTCAACTCCGACCGCATGGCTGCCGAGTATTACGAAAAAGTGTATTGATGCTATACAAATGCAGCCACGTTGCCGTACAACTACGTGGCTACTGATTGAAGCGTTTCACCAACAAATACAACGGATAACTCAAAACCATGAAACCCAGCGCGTAGTAGCTACTGGCAGTATCTTGTATGGCAGCCCCTACCAAAAATGCCAGTGATGCCAGCAGCACAATCCACGGCACCAAAGGATAGCCCGGTACTTTCCACGGGCGAGGGACATCAGGCTCGGTACGCCGCAGCCAAAGCAGTGAAGCAAAGCCCGACGTATAACCCAATACAAAGAAAAAGGTAGCAATATCTGACAAACGCCCGCTGGCTTCTTTGCCACTTAAAATAAAACCAATGGCCATCGCCACCGAGAGTGGCAAGGCTACGCTGGGCGTGCCACCTGCATTGACTCGCGCCCCTTGCGGCAAAAAAAGCCCATCACGACTCATCGAAAACAACACACGTGGATTGAACATCACTTGGGCATTGACAATACCCAATATAGAAATCATCAGAAAAAACGTGATGACCTTGCCCGATGCCTCCCCAAAAATCAACGTAATGGCATCGGCAGCAGCCAGTTTAGATTGCTGTAAAATAGGCATGGGCAACACATACAAAATAGCCGCATTGACCAACAAATAAATGGCCACTATCAAGACCAGACCACCGAGCATGGAGCGTGGCAGATTGCGTACTGGATTGGCATCTTCTTCGGCAAAATAGGCGGCAGTATGCCAGCCATCAAAAGTGTAGAAAATAGCTTGCAATGCAAAAATTATAGCTCCTATCATCGAGCCTTTTTCCACCGCTCGTACAGTCGTATCAGCCACTTGGGTAAGGGTAACATCTTTCCCATAGATAAAACAAACACCTACAAAAATAAATAACCCAACCGCCTTGGCCACACTCATCACTTCTTGGGCTTGGCTGGCAGTACGTAGCCCTCCCCAATGCAATAGCCCCAGCCCCAACAAAATAGCCACCGACATCGCTGACTCGTAGCCCGCTGATTGGGGCAGCAATAAAGCAATGTACTCGCTCATCGTAAACGCCCCAAAAGCCGTAGCGGCAGAAGTACCAAGCCAACTGTTGAAGCCTACTACAAAGCCTGTATAATCTCCAAAAGCCCTACGTGCATATACGTACCATGCACCCGCCTTCGGAAACGTAATGCCCAATTCGATGGTACACAGCACACCAAGCAAGGCATAGATACTCACCACCACCCATACCGCCATGATAAGCCACGCATCGCCGAGGGCTTGGGCTATGGGGCCGGGTTTGCGCAAAATACCTGTACCAATCGTACCACCAATCGTAACGGCAATCCCAAAACCTACACCTAAGATTTTGAGTAATTGATTTTTGTCAGAAGAAGGCATAAGGGAAGTGAATATGGATAAATGATGAGTGTTGTTTTGAGGATTTCCCAAAAATAGAATAATTCTACTGATGATTCACGTTTGAAACGCGCAAACTATCTAAGCTTATACTTAACCTCATGGGTTTGAGAAAAGATAACGATGTAACCATCTGATAATCATAAGAAACATATCAGGTTTTTTCGCAAATCAATTTTTAACGAGTATAAATTCAAATAATAAATGCACCTTTTTGGGAGTAAAAAAGGTTTGAGGATTTTAATTAAAGAAAGAGAAGTCTTTTGTTTACAAAATTGTCAGAAAGCCTACAAAATCAACCCATTAGCCAAAAAAGTAGCCCCATAATCCAAGTAGAGGAGGACGCAAAAGTTTAGTTAGATTTTTAGTTAAAATCTTAGTTGCTTTTTGACATTTTGCACCATAAAAAAACCGATAAACTGTTGATAGTTAGAGATTTATGGTTTTTAGGTCAGCCTGAATCTATCAACCGAAAACTAAGTGGCTTGTGTAAGATGAAGCCCGTAGAAGCCGACTGGACTATCGAAACCGTAAAGAATCTGATCTCCAGCCATTCGTTTCGGCAGCAGTTCCTTATCTGTATTGGCGACGACCCCGAAGCCTACGGCTACGTACTGCCACCCGACGAGCCGCTACCTTTCGACCCGCCCCGCCGCCTCCCTGCCGACCACGACGAGAGCCTGTACGTTCGCTGGAAAAATGGAAACTTGGCCAAAAAACGCACCACCACCCAACCTGCTACCGCCGTATGACCGCCCTCCAACAACGCCTTGGCGAGCTACACAAGCAGCTGGCCGTAGCCACTATCACCGCCGCAGAGCTTCGTGCCGAGCGCACCCGAATAGAGCGAAGCTGGTTTCGGTTTTTCTATGACTATCGCGCCAAGCTGCACACTTTGGAGCTACACGCCCGCCACCTCGACGACTACGCCGACACCCTCCGCCAACGCATCATCAACCTACGCCGCTATGAAACTCCCCAGCAAGAAGACCATTGTAGCTGCCGCAGCGATAGCTACTGTCGCCGCGATAGGCATAAGGAAAACACGTAGTAAGCCGCCCCAGCGTCCCGACGACACCGACCAGCCAACGCCACCCGACCAACTGTAAAACCATTTTTCTTTACATTTATGCTTAGGCAACGGGGGCATCTTTCGGGTGTATTACACATTGGATAGGTTATTTAGGTTCTTGGTAAAACAAAAATAACACCCCCATTGCCTTTTACAAAGTCAGCACCATATTTAGCGCACTACCAAAACTGGCTGACGGCTTTGGAGTTGAATGTCAGTTTCGAGTTTCCGTTTGTAGAAGGGCAAGAAAACCCAATGGACGTGATATACCCGACGTTCGTAACGCTCACGTTGCCCTGTAAGCAAATCCACGACGACCGCGACATCAAGGAGGACTGCTTCCACCCATTTATGGCCGAAATGCAGCGGTGCTGGCGTGTGAAAAACTACGTCTGGGTGTCAGAAACACAGAAAAACGGCAACCTGCATTTTCACGTATTGATGGACAGAGCCGTACCTGCTAAGCGGTTGAGGCAGATTTGGAACAAGCACATTGACAAGTTTCCGTACTGCTACGTCGAAGACTACGGCCACACCCAGCGGTACATCTATCGGAATGGTTTTAAGTTTCGGAAAGATATGCTCGAAAAACGCCTCGAAAAAGAACGCCTACGCTACCGAGCCGAAGGTCGCTGGCTACGCGCCAAAGACATAGCCGTCATCAAGAAAAAAGAGGAAAAACGCCAGCGCGAAGCCTACGAAAAAGGCATGAAAGAAGGCTGGAAAGACCCCAACAGCACCGATATACACAGCCTTGAAAATATCCGAAAGCTGACAGCCTACGTAACGAAGTACTTCACCAAGAAACCCGAAATTGTCAAGCCCCAACTGCCTGACAATCAGAAGCTGGTAGAAATATCGGGCAAATACTACATCGAAACCACCCCCGACCCTGACCAAGAAGTAATGTGGGGTCAGTCCAATTTGAAGCCCTACACACCGACCTTCACGACCCGAAAAATGGACGGGCGTATTTGGGGTGCATCTGCCACTCTCAAAAACCCCGACACCAAGCCTACCTACTACACTTGCACCGTCCGAAATACGGTGATAGAGGAGGTCGTCATGGCCGAGAAAAAAATAGTACAGGTCAAAGTACCCATAGCAGAGCAGATGAGCATCGGCGGTCAGGTAAAGGTCATTAGAGCCACCCAGCAAAAAGAGATATTGAAGCACAAGCCCCCCAAACAGCAAAGCAGTGTCGAGGTAAACAACGCCGCTTTGGCCTACCTGATAGCCCTCAAGGAGCAGGTAGTAAGTGCCAAAGAGGTAGAAATAGCCACGGCATCGGTAGGTGAGCATTTCAAGGCCATAGATGGCGAGGTGATACCGCTAAGAGAGCCGCAGCGACACTATTTGTCGCAGTATTCTGCAGAGATGTGGGCTGAATACCGCGCCCATTACACCCAAGTATTTCAAACCCTGTATTCTATTGCTGCCTGATTGTGCCATATCAGCCGAACACTGTATTCGACCCCGTAGCGACATACGGCGACTGGAAGGTATTACCGTCGGGCGAAATCCGCAACGACCGCCGCCGCCTACGCATCGCTCCCGACCGCCTGCGTGAGTCCGACTGGTGGTTGAGCCTTCGCAGCCGCCCGTGGATGGCCACCGAGTGGAATCATTTCATACCGGCGTGGTTTCATGCTTGCCAAATGGCTGATATTGATGTAATTTGTAACTTTAAAGTAGCTTTTGAAGAAGAAAAAATATAAACTATGTGTAAATCATGTCAGCATCAATTATAGACCCTTTACTCATTCTTAGCGATCGCTATTTAAATGCCTTCGTAAATATGCAGCCTTTTACGTTGGAAAAGCACATCGAAAAACTTAGGCGTAGGGGACAAAAAGTAACAGAATTTCCCTTCAATATAGCCGAATCGGCTGTATATTCTTCCAACATCGAAGGAAATCCCATAGATTACGAAACGTATTTGAAGTACCATGATTTACAAATCAAACCCCAAAATAAGTCATTTGACGAAATTCAAGATTTGATCAAAGCCTACGAGTATGCTGCTACCCACCGAATCACGCTCAAAAGCCTATTGAAAGTGCATCGAATCGCCGCCAAAACATTGTTGAAAAAGACTGGTTATGAAGGTGCTATCAGAGATAAGCCCGTTTTTGTATATAAAGGCCGCGAAAAGATTTATACTGCCGTAGAAGCCAGCGAAGCACCTATTGAAATGAACCGACTCATAGAAGATATTACAAATCTGACCCAGAGAAAGTTGTCATTGAGCGAGGTTTTTTATTACGCCTCTATGGTTCATTTGCGTTTCGTCCAGATTCACCCCTTTATTGATGGCAATGGTCGTAGTGCGCGTTTGTTAGAAAAATGGTTTTTGGCACAATTTATAGGTACTTCAGCTTGGTTGATTCATTCGGAACGGTACTACTATCGGCACCTTACGGCTTACTATTCCAATATCAATTTGGGTTTCTCTTACACAACCCTCAATTACGATAAATGTATGCCTTTTTTGCTGATGCTGCCAGCTGCTTTGAGGTATTCATACAAAGAATAAAATCGTTTTTATCACTTCACATTACGTATCGCAAGGCGGTTTCCCATTCGGAAAAGATGCCCCGATTTTATACCCGCAAGAACTCAAATTAACCTTTTTTGATAAAAATCCTCGTAACTTTGTAATACTATGCCGCCTATCAATGCACAAGTAGATAAGCTAACGCGTTCCATCGAAAACGCTATCAGTGGAGAGCGATTTTTGACCAACGTACTGCCCGTAGTAGCTTCCGAGATTGTATCGGCAGATTAGACGTTTGACTGGAAAGACGAAACCCGCCGCAAAGATCGAAAAGTATTCAAACTCGTAACGCAAGAAAACCAAAACGTGATACAAGGGCTTATCAGTCTTTCAGATGGCAAAGACCACGTTTATATGAATTTGGTAGAAAGTGCTAAGTTCAATCGTGGCAAAAACAAACTTTACTTGGGCGTAGCTGGCAATCTTTTTGCTTTTGCTTGTAAGTATTCGTTTGAATTGGGGTACGATGGGTTTGTATCATTTACGGCCAAAACCTCACTCGTCAAGCACTATCAAGACCAATTGAAGGCAAAAGTACTCAGCGGCTCTCGAATGTACTTAGATACCAATGCTGCCATAACTCTTATCAATCAATACTTTAAAAACGAACAACGATGAAAACACGCATTCAAAACATCGAACCCGATTATGTACTGGTCAATCAACCCCTACCTGAAGCCGATAAAAAGCAATTGTCGGAGATTATTGCAGCCTCAAAAAAACAAAACTCCCGCCCCAAAAAAGCACCGCAAAAATCCTAAACACCACAAATTGGCCGCACACGCTTGACATTTCCAAAAAACATTAAAAAAACAATTACCATGAAAAAAGTTAAAACATTTACGCCTACAAAGGCCAAGTTGCCAGAAAACGAAATGATTCTTGGCGGTGATGCGTCCCCAAAATTGTTTAGAAAAAGTAATTTGAAACAGATTGAAGCTGAATATCAAAAACACCTCAAAAAACATGGAAAAAAGCCAAAAAAGGCTTTAAGTTTATTGGAAAAAGCAAAAAGATTGCCCAAAAGAGATTATGGAAGTAAATTGACGACTTTACTTGAACCTCACGAATTTTTAAAAAAAACTGACCTCCAATGAAATATTTGCTTGATACAAATGTATTTGTGATGTTGGTAGATCAAGATTTTGAATTACTAAGTCAGTCCCAGAAACATATTTTGAGTAATGCAAAAAATGAGTTTTTGGTCAGTGAAGCCTCTATCTATGAATTGGCTATCAAAGTGCGTAAAAATAAGTTTTCATTCAAAAAATATACTTTTGAAGATGCCTTTACAAAAGTTCGCAAAAAGTTTGGTATTGTTCTTTTAAAGACCAACGGTAAACATTACAGTCAAATTCGCAATGTAGAGCAAGTAATAAAAACTGATGGTAAACCTCACGCTGACCCGTTTGATTTGTTGATTATTTCACAAGCCACTACTGAAAAAGTACCCGTCATTTCAACTGATAGCTATTTCCCGTATTAGTATTATAAGTCTATTCGTGTCATTCAAAAATAGTTTTATGAAATATTCAAAAATAACACACATCAAAGAAGCAAAACGGTATTTGCTCAATGCCAAAAATATCTTGAGTAAAAACGGGGGTAAAAGTGGTAGATTTTATTCGGACCGAAAATACGTTCGTATGGCAGGCAATACCGCTTGGAACGGTGTTTTGGAAGTATTAGATGGTACTTTTGAGATACGGAAAAATTTGAAGTCCGGCCAACGTCCCGATATAAAAGACTACCAAAGTCTGATTGCTCAAAAAAATCAATCAAAATTAAGGGTATTCAATGCTGCTTACGATACCTTGCACAAAGCTATGGGATACGACGGCAATTTGAGTGTAGAAGTCGTACAGGCAGGACTCAAACAAGCAGAAGACATTATTGACTGGTGTGAAAATATTTCGGCCAATTCCCAAAAATAACCCCCACAGAGCAAAAGGGAATGCTTGATAGTGAGTTTGTACGGTGCAAGACTTAGGGTGAAACTAAGCCTCTATAATGCCTTTATTTACAGATAAAATAGATAAACCTAAATATTTCAGACAATGACTGTTATTATCCCGCCCAATTCTACAAAAAAGCGAGTGGAAGAGGCTTTGAAAAAAGTTGAAAAAACTTCTAAGAAATTTGAGGTAGATAAATTTTTTGGAAAAATAAAATGGGGTGAGGATTCCTTAAAATTTCAACGTGATTTAAGATGAGCCGTGATAGTGAGTTTGTACGGTGCAAGACGTAGGGCGCGAAACCAAACCGCTACATGAGAGCAAAGAGATATGCTCATTCTTAGATCGATGTTTTGTTCGATTCAAAAAGCCTGCTTGCACAGGCTTTTTTTATGCAGATACTCCAGCTTCTCTATCCCAGTCGCTACTGCCCAAAAATCGTTCTATTTGAGGCTTGTGATTCCAATAAATCCGAGCATAGGGACGGCACAAAAACGGCATCTCATCGGCCAATCCTGATTGGATAATATGCTTTTGAAGTGTCCTAATATCTACTCCATAAAACCGTGCTAAATCGGTACGGCTCCAGTATAATCTACGAGGTTTCAGCGTCTTTTTCATTAGTTGTTTTGGTGATGTTTCTACACTCCAATATACACAAAACTCCTGCAATATACAAGCAAAACACCAGCATATTAAAAGCAATACACTTACAATGTATTGACTGACACTTTGTGTTTTTGTAGTTTTAATGACCTAACAATCAAAGACTTAATTCTATAACTATTCACCCGCAGTCATGCAGCCCTACACCCCAGTACATCGCCGTAACGGCCAAAACACTGCATACACTGCCAGTACACCCCACACTTTGATAGACGATGCTATCACCGTCAAAGTTTCCAGAACTATTCATTCGTTGATGATGAATGAGTTTGAGTTTCACGGCTTCAAAACCCTTCGTCAATACACCGAGCATATCCTTCAAAACCGTCATAAAACCATGCTATCCGAGCCACAAACACCGCTTCAAAACCCCTCGCCGCCTACGACTTACGCTGCTCCTTCGCCAGTACAACCGCAGGTCAATCCGATAGAATGGCAGCGCAAAGCGTTCCTCCAAATCATTGATGAACTCTGCCAAGAAGCAGAGCGCGCCAATAGTTTTTTTAGACCGATTTCCGCCGAGTACTTAGAAGAATTTGCCCTCCAAAA
>JBKBKL010000103.1:0-15315 GCA_046294665.1 Runella sp. | reverse complement strand
AAAAACCTTCTTCCAAAAGTAATTACACAAATTTGCGTAACATGAGTAAATTATATCAAATTTTGAGCAACAGTTTCCCAAAATTATCTCCTGAATATAGCTTGAGTAGAGTAATAGGGAAATTTTCGATGCCTTCGTAAATGTCTTCTTTGATTTTAAACTTTCCTTCGGCAATCCACTCTGAAATATCTTTGATACCTTCGGCATAGCGATTGAAATAATCAAAAACTATAACGCCTGTCATATAGCCGCGTGCCGTTACGATTTTCATGTAGTTGCGTGGGCCACGCGGATCAGTAGAGTTGTATTGCGAGATATTGCCACAAAGCACTACCCTTGCTCCCCAAGCCAAATGAGCAAGGGCATCGTCCAAGATGTCGCCGCCTACATTGTCATAAAAAATATTGATTCTATCGGGGCAAGTACGTCGAATCCCTTCGAGTACGTTTTCGTTTTTGTAGTCAATGGCCGCGTCGAAGCCGATTTCCTCTGTCAAAAAACGGCATTTAGCTTCTCCACCTGCGATACCTACCACCCGACAACCCTTGATTTTGGCGATTTGCCCCACGGTAGTTCCCACAATACCCGCCGCTCCCGAAATCAGCACCGTTTCGCCAGCTTGTGGTTTTGCTTTATCGAGCAAGCCAAAATAGGCCGTCATTCCGGGCATACCCAACGCCCCCAAATGCCAAGACAGAGGGCCTTTCGACAAATCGGCTTTGACGATACCGGCTCCGTCGCTGATGGCGTATTTTTGCGCTCCCAGTAGCCCCCAAACATATTCGCCTACGAGAAATTCAGCATGATTGGATTCGATGATTTTGCCTGCCGAAAAGGTGCGAATGACTTCTCCTATCTGAATACCACGAATGTAAGTAGTGCCGGGGTTCATCCAACCTCTGATGGCAGGATCTAACGAGATAAACTCATTTTCGACCAGAAACTGGCCTTCTTTTAGGTCGGTTACTGGCGCAGAAGTCAAGGTCATATCGGTAGTTTTGACCATGCCTTGGGGGTGAGCCGCTAAGGTGATGAGGGTATTGGTGAGCATTATAAGTTGATTTGATTTTAGGAGGCAATTTATATTTTTTTGTGGGTAGATTTATCTTTGATTTCATAATTCTTAACATCATGAGCTTGAAATTGGATACCACAGATTTAGGTATTTTGCGGCTATTGCAGAAAAATGCTTTGCTTACAACCAAAGAATTGGCCTCCCAACTCAATCTTTCATACACTCCTGTCTATGAACGGGTGCGAAAGTTGGAAAATGAAGGAGTGATTGAAAAATATGTGGCATTGGTCAATAGGGAGAAAATAGGCAAAAATTTGATTGCCTTCTGCAATGTATCGCTCAAAGAACACAGCCGCGCCAACGGCGAGCGATTTGTCAAGGCGATACTAAGTTTTGAGGAAGTGGCTGAATGTTACAACATCAGCGGAGGATATGATTTTATGCTCAAGGTAGTAGTCAATGATATGCCCGAATACCAGCGATTTTTAATGGATAAACTTGGTGCTCTTGATATGATAGGCAATACTCACAGTATCTTTGTCATGAGCGAAATCAAGCACGAGACGGCTCTCAAAGTGTGAGTTTTGTTTTCAACGATTTATGATTCGTCGTCATACACTGGTTTTGTCGTACCTTTGCCACATTAAAGGTTAAATCCCTTTCAGATGTACCAAATATTACAACTTACGCTCCCGCCCGAAGTGGCTTTTGACCCTTTGGCTTTTGAGGAATATGTCATTCAAAAACTTCAACTGCAAGATACCGAATCGTACACCATTCGTAAGCTCAAGCAATCTATTGATGCCCGTTCGAGGCAAGTCAAAGTAAACGTACAAGTGGAGGTATTTGCTGACGAAACGCCTACCCCTGTCATTCATTATCAAAAGAATTATCCTGATGTTGCTCAAAAACCAGCCATAGTGATTGTAGGTGCAGGGCCTGCGGGGTTATTTGCAGCGATCCGATTGATAGAACTGGGTTATAAACCGATTGTGCTGGAACGTGGCAAAGACGTGCGCGCCCGACGACGAGATTTGGCTGCCCTCAACAAAGACCATGTCGTAAATGCTGACTCAAACTATTGTTTCGGTGAAGGAGGAGCAGGGACTTATTCCGACGGAAAACTCTACACCCGATCCAACAAACGTGGCGATGTACGCAGAATGCTCGAAATCATGGTAGCGCATGGAGCTACCGAACAGATTTTGTACGATGCACACCCGCATATCGGCACCAATAAACTCCCTCCGCTTATCGCTGCCATGCGAGAAAGTATTCTTTCGGTAGGTGGAGAGGTACATTTTGAAACAAAAGTTGTTGATTTCATTGAAAATTTTCGAGGAGTTACCACGGCAGATGGACGTGAGTTTATAGGGATTGGGGTGATTTTGGCTACTGGCCATTCAGCTCGTGATATTTTTGAACTTTGCCAGCGTAAAGATGTATTGCTGGAAGCCAAGCCCTTTGCGATAGGGGTACGTATCGAACACCCTCAATCCCTCATAGATACTGCCCAGTATCATTGTGAAAAAAGAGGTGGTTATTTGCCAGCAGCTTCATACAGTTTGGTAACACAAACCTATTTTCAGAATGTACAGCGAGGAGTGTTTTCGTTTTGTATGTGTCCGGGTGGGTTTATTGTACCTGCTGCTACGGCTCCGGGGGAAGTGGTGGTCAATGGTATGTCGCCTTCGAGGCGAGATTCGCGCTTTGCCAATTCAGGTTTGGTGGTCAGTATCGAAGAACCCGATTTACGGCCTTTCAGAGAATATGGAGCATTGGCTGGCGTGGCTTTACAGCAACATATCGAGCAAAAGGCTTGTCAATTAACAGATGGGCGACAAACAGCCCCGGCTCAAAAGGTGTTGGATTTTGTACAGCATAAAACTTCGTCAGATTTGCTCGAAACCTCGTACCAACCCGGACTAATGTCTTTGGATTTACGGGAGTATTTGCCTCCTCATATTTCCGAACCGTTGCGAATGGGTTTGATAGATTTCGGTAAAAAAATCAAAGGTTATACTTCTAATAAAGGGCAGTTGATAGGAGTAGAAAGTCGCACCTCGTCGCCGGTGCGTATTCCACGGCATCGAGATACGGCCGAACATGTCCAGACTCCTTATCTTTTTCCCTGTGGCGAAGGGGCTGGTTATGCAGGTGGAATCATGTCGGCGGCATTGGATGGTACATTTGTGGCCGAACAGGTGGTAAAAAAGTATGGTTGATTGACTTTATTAAAGGAAGAGGCTTGATGCCTTTCAATAGTAAGCACGAGGTAGAACCTCGCGCTATCTGAAACCTCGCACTATCTGATTTGTTCATTTATTTTTTTATCTTTTTAATGCCTTTTCAAGATTTCATCGCCCACCTTCAACATCAGCTTACACAGCCATTGCCCGGCGAAGAAGCACATTTGAAGATGGCTTCGAGCAGTAGGCTGCGCTACAAAATACAACCCAACGAAAAGACACGTCGGTCGGCAGTATTGATTTTGTTTTATGCAGTGGGGCAAGAAATTTGTATTCCATTGATATTACGCCCTAAGTATGACGGTGTTCATGCAGGGCAGATGGCGTTTCCGGGAGGAAGGTATGAAAAAAAAGATGAAAACTTAATCCGTACCGCTTTGCGCGAAGCCCAAGAGGAAATAGGTATCAAAGCCGCCGACGTAAAAGTGTTGGGAGTCTTGAGTGAGTTGTTTATCCCTCCCAGCAATTTTTTTGTACTGCCTGTCATAGGCTATTTGTCGTACCACCCTGATTTTTACCCAGACCCACGTGAAGTAGAGGCGGTTGTGGAAGTTGGTCTATCAGAACTTGAGCAGGAAGGCATTGTCGGAAAGACTGAATTAGAAGTTCGTGGAGTGACAGTAGAGGCTACTTATTATGACATCAGAGGTCATAAAGTATGGGGTGCCACGGCCATGATGATCAGTGAGTTGCTTGCAGTACTTCATTCTCCCACTGTTTGAAACCATACTTTTTGAGTTCTCTGTACTACTTTAACAACTTTTAAGCCTACACTTTCGTCGGCTTTGGGGGTAAATGTCTATTTTTGGGGCTTTATTTCCGTAACCTTACATTCATGTCCAATTTCAACCGACTTAACACGATTCTTGGCTGGGTTGCTTTTGCCGTCGCCATGATTACTTACACCCTCACTGTAGAGCGCACGGCCAGCTTTTGGGACTGTGGCGAGTTTATCGCCTGTTCTTTCAAACTTCAAGTCCCTCACCCCCCCGGTGCACCGCTATTTTTGCTCATTGGCCGCTTGTTTTCGATGCTTGCGCTGGGCGATGTTACACAGGTAGCGTACTGGGTCAATATGGTATCGGTGCTATCAAGTGCTTTGACGATTTTGTTTTTGTTTTGGAGTATCACGCTCTTGGCCCGCAAAATCATCGGCAAACCTGAAACTGACCTCTCCACAGGCGACACTGTGGCCATTTTGGGGGCAGGCTTGGTAGGGGCGTTGGCCTATACTTATTCCGATTCGTTTTGGTTTTCGGCAGTGGAGGCCGAGGTGTATGGGCTTTCGTCGTTCTTTACGGCTATTGTGATTTGGGCTGTGTTGAAGTGGGAGCGTATCGAAGACGAAGCCGCCGCCAATCGCTGGCTTATTTTTACATTTTATCTGGTAGGTCTTTCGATTGGTGTTCACTTACTCAACCTCGTTACGCTACCTGCATTGGCATTGGTTTATTATTTCAAAAAGTATCAAAAACATACTGTATTAGGTGGGATAGCTGCCTTTGTAGGTGGTTTGGTTGTCTTGGCTCTTATCAATACTGGAGTAATCGTATCGCTACCTTCGATAGCAGGTAAGTTTGAAATTTTCTTTGTAAACACACTCGGTGCCCCCTATTCAGTAGGTATATTCTTTTTCTTAATCCTTTTTGTGGTGGCTTTGGTATGGGGTATTCGATATACTGCCCAAAAAGAAAAAGTAATTTGGAACACCGCTTTGTTGGCATTTGCTTTTGTTTTGATAGGATACTCTTCTTACTTTTTGGTGTTGGTACGTTCCAATTTCAACCCCCCCATCAACGAAAATGACCCCAGTGATGTCATCAGCTATGTATCTTATTTGAAACGTGAGCAGTATGGAAGTCGGCCTTTGTTGTACGGTCCTGTATTTACGGGGCGGCCCATTGACTCCAAACGTGGTGAGCCAATTTATCGCAAAGCCAATGGCCGCTACATTGTAGCCGATTATCGGCCTGAATATATATACGACAAAAAACAACAGATGCTTTTTCCGAGGGTTTATAGCAGTCAATCCAACCACCCGCAACTTTACCGTGCGAAGCTTAATTTAGCTGAGGGTCAAAAACCAAGTTTTGGTGATAATCTCTATTTTTATTTCTCGTACCAACTTGGCCACATGTATTGGCGTTATTTCTTGTGGAATTTCGTAGGTCGCGAGAGTGACGAGGAAGGAGCAGGAAGCCTCCGTCCGTGGGATAGTAGCAAAGGCCTGCCAGAAACATTGGCCAACAACCGCGCCCGAGACAACTATTACATGATTCCTTTCATTTTGGGGCTTCTTGGAATAGTAGCACAGGCTTTTCGCCGCAAACAAGATTTACTCATAACGGGACTGTTGTTTTTGATGATGGGTGTGGCGTTGGTTACTTATCTCAACTCGCCTCCTATCGAACCACGCGAGCGCGACTACATTTACGTAGGCTCGTTTTATATCTTTGCGATATGGATAGGCTTGGGAGTACTGTTTATTTATGATGGCCTCTCTAAAATTTTACCTTCAGCCGTTGGAAGGGCGGGAATTGCTACCCTTTTGGGGCTATCGGCACCGCTACTCATGGGTGCCAAAGGCTGGGACAACCACGACCGTAGTAATCGCTACCATTCGGTGGACTTTGCCAAAAATCTACTCAATTCTTGCGCACCCAATGCTATTTTATTCACTGGCGGCGACAACGACACCTTCCCGCTTTGGTATGTACAAGAAGTAGAAGGCTTCCGTACCGATGTGCGCGTGTGCAACTTGAGCCTTTTGGGTACCGACTGGTACATCAGTCAAATGAAGCGCAAAGTCTATGACTCTGACCCTCTGCCTATATCGCTCGATTATGAGAACTTTGCCGCCGGCAAAAACGACATCGTACCTTTCTATGAAATGCCTGCTGTCAAAAATGGTATTAACTTGCAGGAATACTTGGCATTGGTCAAACAAAACAATCAGATGATTCAAGTACCACTCACCAGTGGCGAAATGACCAGTATTTTGCCTTCGGCTACTTTGATTCTTGATGTAAATACCGATGAAGTACGCAAACAAAATATTATTAAATCAGAACTGACATCGTTTATCAAAGATACCATTCAATGGACTATTGGCAAGCGCGATCTCTACAAGTCTGATTTGCTGATGCTCGATATGATTGCCACCAACAACTGGAAGCGGCCTATTTATTTTTCGGGTACACTCTCTGGTGAAAACTACCTGAATCTCAAGGAGTTTATGCAAATAGAAGGCTACGCCTACCGCTTGCTGCCAGTAAGAGTACCGGGGGCTACTGATGGCTATGTCAATACCGATATAATGGCCGAAAACATCATGAAAAAAACTTTTTGGCGTGAGTTGGACAATCCCAATACTTACTATGACGGAACATTTAAAGGCTCACCGGCTTTCTCGGCTCGTATCGCATTTATGCGATTGGTAGATCAACTCATCAGAGAAGGCAAAAATGATAAAGCCAAAGAAGCTCTCAATTTTATATTGACCAAAATGCCTGATACGACGATTCCGTATGACCAAATATCGGCCAACTATGTTAATTATCTATTTGCCTTGGGCGAAACCAAAAAAGCATTGGAGATAGCGCAGGTCATGGGTAGAAGGGCTGAAGAAATGCTCAAATACAACCTTCAAAATGGTTTGACACAAGAAAATAACATACAGTTGTACATCTTGCAAACCTTAGCCAATGCCTGCCGCGAAGGCAAGCAAGAAGCCGCCGCCGACAAGTACGAAAAACTCTTGCAGCAGTACATGACGGTCTTGGGAGGGTGAGGTACGATTAAAATACTTCACAACAAAAAAGCAGTCTTCAGAATAAGACTGCTTTTTTGTTGTGAAAAGTGAAAGGCTCAACGTCCAAACTTCCGCTGGCTACTTTTGGTTTCCGTAGGAAAGTCTGCTGGAATCGGTATCGTAACTTTACCAGTAGCAGCCCACTGTGCACCACGCTGAAGGCAAGTGATAAAACCCACACACTCCACCGAATAGTCTGCATGACCCAGTGCCGTATGAAAAATTTTCCCTTTGCCGTATTTGAGAGCCATCATCATCGGTTCATGGCGGTCGGTACCTCGGTTGTCTTTGGGCGAGAAAGCTGTAGCCAGTACTTCCATTTCCTCGGCAGGGCCACGAAGTCGGTCGTATAATTCATCTTGGGAGTGCATCCAACGAAGAGGCATACCTTTCATAATCGGGTGTTTAGGACTTCTAACTGTGATTAAAAATTCTTTTTGCGCCCCATGTGAGCCTGCTCGTCCAGGTTGCATATCCTTGATGAGTTTACCCGATTCGTCATAATAAACATACGGTCCGTCTTTTTCGGTGCGGTCGCCCCAGCCGCCAAGTCCAATCATGCGGTTGTAGGCAGGCCACATCGGAAAGGAGTTGTTGGCCGCATGTACTACCACCAGACCGCCACCTTTTTTGATAAAATCCTCAAAATCACCTTGTGTAGCGTCAGACCAAGGGGCAGCATTCCAGCCAAAATTACAGACGACCAAATCATAGTTGGCAAACTTAGGCCGATAGCTTGAGTCCATGCGTGGTTTTTTGAGGGCTTGTGTAGCCGGCAAACCTTCGATAGGGTATTGGGTAATGTACTCATCACCTTCCCAAGTGTAGTAGGTACGGCTTACATCTACTTTAAACAACCCCGTTTCCTCCAAATATTGTTTCATCATATACGTAATCTTAGGCCACTGCACATGGTTGTTTTGACCGTCTATGATGAGGGTTTTGATGATTTTGCTTGATTTAGGCTGGCTATGGCTTGTCAGTTGGAGAATACCTATCAAAAGCACAATAAGCAGTAGGGAAGAAGTGATTTTCATTGGAGTATGTTTTTTTGAAAAAAGCCAATAGTAGTTGTGTTCTAATGAATAGGATATGATGAAAATAAGTGATGATTTTCTACTTTTGCTTTTGTTGTATTTTAACAAATGTTTGACACATCTTTTCACAGATGAGTAAAAAGATACGCTATTCATTCTCTTATTCACTGAATCGAGTTACCAAAAATCATCTCAATTTTCATTTTACACCTTACGTTTATTTATGACTCCTATTCGTATTTTGGTGGTAGGCTGCGGCAATATGGGTGCATCGCACGCTACGGCCTATCACAACTTCCCCGAATTTGATATTTGTGGCATTGTTTCGACAGGGAAAAGCAAAGAAATACTCAATCAAAAATTGGGTGGAAATTACGCTCTCTACGACGATTATGCGGAAGCACTCGAAGCCACCCAGCCCGATGCTGTTTGTATTTCTACTTACCCCGATACGCATGAGCAATTTGCGATCATGGCTCTCGAAAAGGGCTGCCATGTATTTATCGAAAAACCTTTGGCTGATACCGTTGAAGGAGCAGAAAGGGTAGTGGCGGCTGCCAACAAAGCCAATAAAAAAGTAGTGGTAGGTTATATTTTACGGCATCACCCTTCGTGGGAGAAGTTTGTAGAAATAGCTCAAACGCTCGGCAAACCACTCGTGATGCGCATGAATCTCAACCAGCAAAGTCAAGGCTATATGTGGGACGTACACCGTAACCTTATGAAAAGTCTAAGCCCGATTGTGGACTGTGGCGTACACTACATAGATGTCATGTGCCAAATGACACGCTCTAAGCCTGTGTGGGTCAGTGCCATTGGCGCACGCCTTACCGATGATATTCCGACCGATAATTATAACTACGGCCAACTCCAAATCCGATTTGAAGATGGTTCGGTGGGCTGGTACGAAGCTGGCTGGGGTCCTATGATGAGCGAAACGGCCTTTTTCGTCAAAGACGTAATAGGTCCCAAGGGTTGTGTTTCGATAGTAGCCAAAGAGGCAGGTGCCAGTGGAAAATCAGACAACGTGGACGCACACACCAAAACCGAATCGCTGCGCCTGCATCATGCCGATATTGATACCGAAAATCGTTTTACGAAGTCGGACGAGTGGATTAATCTCACCGACGAACCCGACCACCAAGAACTCTGCAACCGCGAGCAACGCTACTTCTTGCGTGCCATTCAAGAAAATCTCGATCTCACCGATCATCTACAAGATGCCGTCAATAGCCTCCGTATTGCTTTTGCCTGTGATGAGTCGGTACGCACGGGCGAAGTAGTCAGACTCTAAGGGTTTACTCTTCGCTCGGTAATTTGAGCAAATAGCCCGCCAAGTCCGAAAGGTCTTTTTCGGTAAGTCCCATAGCCGAAGGTTCGGGCATGAGGCTATTTTTGAGTTGTTTGCGTGAGATGATTTGGGAGGCTTTGAGAGCCATAGTCTGTCCGGTAGCATCTTTGAGAACCACTGTGGGGCCATCGCCTACGATGAAGCCATAGTAGCTTTGTTTGTCTTTGGTTTGGATAATCCACGGCTCATAGCCAAAAGCCATGCTGGCACTGGGGTTGATGATGGCATCGAGAAGGCCGTTCTTATCAAATTTTTGGCTGATGAGTGTCAAATCAGGGCCGATGTCTTTGCCTTCCTGCTCGAAGCGGTGGCAAGTAGCACACTGGTTAGAGAAAATCGTTTTTCCTTTGGCTACATCGGAAGGCATCGTACTGGCCAAACTTACCGATAGTCCTTTGCCGCTGGGGCGTGGGAAATAGTCGCCTGCCATCATGCGGATACTACGGTCGGGGTTGTTGAAGATGTGTTCGCCTACTACTTTCCGAACCTCTCTCGGAATCCGCCCTTCGGCAGCGGAAGTAAGGAGTAGTTTGCCGCCATAGGTGTCAGCTGCGAGGGCTTTGGCGGCTGTTTCTTTCTGACTTTGAGAAGTCTTGCCATTGAGTAATATTTCCTGAAAACTCAACATTTTCTTTTGGGCTGGCGTAAGGAGCGTGGCCGAAGCCTGTTGCCAGTTGAGGAGGTCTTGCCAGTCGTTGGTTTTGCGGAAATTGACCCAATAAAAAGCTTGCTCCGATACGTCTTGTAAGGTACTTTTGGAAAGTTCAATCATAGCCAACGCGGCAGCTTTGTCTTTGATGAACGCTAAGGCGGTAATGGCGCGTTTGCGTTCTTCGACCGAAAGGCTCTTGGCATTGGCTCTGATTTTCAGGTCATTGATGGCGGCTTTTGGGTGGATACGCCACGTAACCCAAGACTGCTGGGGAGTCCATAGAGTAGGGTCTTTAGGCCAAGTGGGGCGTAGGTCAGCATAGAAGTCTTCTTCCTTGCCGTCCAATCCGATGCCCAACGCTTCGAGATAGTAGCGGTCTTGCCCGTCGAAATGGCCGTAGAGTTGGGTCAGAATAGGCTTGGCTCTTTCGTAAGGCAAATCGCGGCAAGCAATGGCCAATTCGCGGTGTAGGCCAGCACTTGGTTCTTCTTTCAATGGATTCAAGAAAGTTTCATTGGGGAAAGTTTGAACTGTCAATAAAGCCTTGAAAGCCGCTATCCTCAATTCCTCATTTTGGCTTTCTTTTAACACTTTTTCTACTTCTTTCTGCCCTTTTTCGCCCAGTTTGCTCATCAGCCATACCGCCCGTGCTTGGATATATGGATTAGGCTCGTGGAGGAGGGCTTTAACTTGGGGCAAAACGCTTTCACCTTGTTTTCGGAGGGCTTCAAAACCCAAGTTACGGACGTTGATAGCGGGGTTTTTGAGTGCCGCTATTTGGCCTTCGATAGTGGCAAGATTTATTTTGGGAGCGACCAATTTTTTGCCTTTAGGCGCGATGCGATAAATACGCCCAAAGCCTTTTTTGTCGTGCATCTGATGCCCACCTACTACGGGGTCGTACCAGTCGGCCACATAGAGTGCACCATCGGTGCCAGTGGCTACATCGCTGGGTCTGAACCATTTGCGGCGGTCTTGTCCTGTTTCGTGCCAAATATAATGCTCGGCCACTTTCGGAAAACTGCTCATCAGGTCTATGCGTTGGCTCAAATCATAGCCTGCCCCTTTGGCTTTGGGAAAATAGCCCCATACGACATTGCGCCCTGCCTCACAACTCAATACCATTCCTCGGTATTTTTCGCCCATTGCATCGCCTTCATAGACAAGCATACCCGTAGGCGAACCCGCACCGGTATTGTCGCCAGCGAGCAGTACGCCGGGGTCTTCTTGGTGCCAAGAGGCCGTAAACATATCTTGCCCTGGGCGGCGGTCGGCTTGCCAGTAGCGAGTGCCGTCGGCAGAGAAATAGCCCGCGTTGGAGCCTTCCATGACCCAACTGGTACGGCAGGCGATGACTTGGTCGTCGTTGTCGTTTTGCCAGTAATGCCCGTAGCTGTCAAAGGCCACTTCGTAGCTATTCCGAAAATTGTGCGCCATCACTTTGAGATTTTTACCTTCGGGAGTCATACGGAGGGCCAATCCTCCTACCCATACTCGCCCGTCATCGCTTTTTTGGTTGCCTTGATTTTTGGTGTTGTAAGGTGTACCACCAGTGTAAATACTCCCCGAACGTAGAGTCCAGCCACTTTTGTCAATGACATGGTGCGGGCCAGCATTGCCGGCATTAAAGTGCCAAAGGCCATCGGGGCCAGCCGCCACGGAGTGAAGCGAATGGTCATGGTCGAGGCCACCGAATCCTGTAAGAAGGATTTCTTTCTTGTCGGGGAGGTCGTCGCCGTTTTCGTCGGTATAAACGATGAGGTTGGGCGCACAACTCACGATGACTTTGTTGCCAATGACGGCTATGCCCAGTGGGGCTACGAGGTCTTTGTCTTGTACAAACACTTTAGAGTGGTCGGCTTTGCCATCGCCATCGGTGTCTTCTAAGATCATGACCCGATCGCCTTCCTCAAAACTTAGTTTTTGGTCGGGGTTATTGTTGAAGTTACGATAATTGACTGCTTCGGTGAGCCACACACGCCCACGTGCATCTATGTCTATGTTGGTGGGGTTGTAGAAAAGTGGTGCTTCGGCCCAGAGTGTAACCTCCAAGTCGTCTGGTACGTACATTTGGCTCGAATCAGCAGAGGCTTCGGCTTGGTATTCTTTGTATATGACTTTAGTATCAGTAAGCGAAAACAGGCTGACAGTAATGAGGAAAAATCCTATTTTGAGAAATATTTTTTGCATGGGGGAGTGGTAGTTTTTGTTTGAAAAAGAGAGGATAGAGATAAAATTACTATTGAAATGATGATTTGTAGCTGTATAGCATCTACGGTGCAGCATAGCCAAGCACATTTTTGGGATTCTACCGATATACAACCCCCTAACGGGGTAAAATACCCCACAAGACTCCCCGCCCTCAAAAACCCCCTCTCAACTGGCGAGGGGGTTGGGGGTGAGGTTGAAACCGATAGTTCCACACTCTACCTGCTACTGCTTTAAAAAAAGTTTTTTCGTTATTTTTAGACTTGTACGCTTATTTTGTTGTTGCTTTGTTATCAGAAAACCCACAAAGCACCATGTCAATATCAGCACTTATAAAATATTGTTTCTTTCTTTTTTGTATTTCACAGGCGGCCTTTGCCCAACCTTCTACTCGTTTCTCCATGAATTTTTCGGGGGGGAAAAGCCTTCCCTTGTATCGGCTGGCTACGGAGGTTTTTGGCGAAACCAACGGTGAGTTGGCTGGTGGTGGCGTAGCAGGGCAGTTTTTGGTGGCCTACTATCCCAGCAAGCGGTTGGGGCTGGCAGGGAGAGTATCGTACAATCTCAACGGTACCCGCCCCGAAGGCATCACCAACGTAGCTGCCAAACAGTACGGTGTAAGCAATACGGTAGTAGAATTGGCTAAAAATTGGCGTAGTATCAGTGCTATGATCGGCCCTACATTGCGGCTGGGGGGCGATAGACTGGGCTTAGAAGGACGGCTGTTGATAGGCTATGCCCAAGTGCAGAGTCCGAGTTTTAGGGTAACAGGCGTGATACAAAACGTAAACGTACGCGTCGAAACTGACCCAAGCGAAGCGTCCGATTGGGCTTACGGAGCAGGAGCTACGCTCTCACTGGGGCTTACCAAAAATATAGCCCTTGTAGCCAATGCCGACGCTACGCTCATCAACACAGTATTCATAGACGTAAACAATACCATCACTACAATTAGTAGTTCTCCCCGCACGACCACAGTGCAAACAAATATCAAGCAAAGCGTAGGTATATTGAACTTAATGGGTGGCTTGCGGTTTTCATTTTGAGGTAATTTGTTCGCACCATGCTTTCTACCAAAGACTTTTTACAACTTTACACAAACGACCCGTTTGTAAATACCTTTATCAGTCAAGTAGCTTCACCAGAGCCACACCTCCAAATCAAAGGGCTATCGGGCAGTTTAGATGCAGTCGTGGCGGCAGCAGTTTGTCAAAAATTGCCACGTCTTTGTTTGTTCGTTGCTCAAGATCGAGAAGAAGCCGCTTATTTTCAGAATGACCTTCAAAATCTACTGGGTCAAGAGGTGCTGTATTATCCTACTTCCTATAAACGCCCCTATCACTACGAAGAAATCGAAAATGCCAATGTACTGGCCCGTGCCGAGATACTCAACAAACTCAATGTAGCTACTCCCGACCCGCTGTTGATAGTTACTTATCCCGAAGCACTCTTCGAGAAAGTCATCAATAAGCGTTCGCTACTTTCCAATACCTTCATCATCAGGAGAGGCGAACAATTAGATGTGCAGTTTCTTAGAGAGTTTTTGTTGAGTTATGAATTTGAAATCAGCGATTTTGTTTTTGAGGCGGGGCAGTTTTCGGTGCGTGGGGGTATTATAGATGTATTTTCCTATGCCAGCGAATATCCTTACCGCATCGAACTCTTTGGCGACGAGGTCGAGAGTATTCGTACTTTCCACCCCGATACGCAGCTATCGGTCGAAAATGTACAAACCGTCAATATCATTCCTGATATTCAAAACAAACTCATCCTCGAAACCCGCGAGTCATTTTTGAGTTTTCTGCCTTCCAACGCCCTCCTTTGGTTCAAAGATGTGGAACTTACGCTCGAAGTAATAGAGGGGTGTTTTAAAAAAGCGGGGAAAGCATTGGAAGAAGTCAAAAGCGGAGATATACAACTCGTAGCTAATCCAAATGAACTTTACGAAACACGCCGGGGGATTTTGAATCAAATCAAGACCTTCAAAGTCATAGAGTTTGGACGGAAGTTTTATTTTAAAAATACCACTCCCTCCGATGAGGGCAGTAAACCATCGGTCATTACGCATCATTCAAAAGGTCAGCCTTCGTTCAATAAAGACTTCAAACGCTTGATAGATGATTTGTCTGAACGACAACAGCAGGGCTATATGAACGTCATCGTAGCCGAATCAGCGAGGCAGTTGGAACGGCTTGAGCGGATTGTAGAAGAACTCGACCCTTATGCCAAGTTTCGACCTATGAATATTTCGCTGCGTGAAGGCTTCATAGACGAACAACTCAAAATCGTATGCTACACGGATCATCAAATCTTTGGGCGTTTTCACAAGTATCACCTCAAAGAAAAATTCAGCAAATCGAAAGCACTGACTTTGAAGGAGTTGAAGTCGCTCAAAGCGGGCGATTATGTAACCCACGTGGACTACGGTATAGGGCGGTTTGCGGGGCTTGAAAAAGTGGACGTAGGCGGCAAAGAGCAAGAAGCCATCAGACTCATCTACCGCGACAACGACATTCTTTTTGTCAGTATCCACAGTCTGCACAAAATCGCCAAATATGCCGGCCAAGAGGGTAAGCCTATCACGATGAGCAAACTTGGGTCGGGCGAGTGGGAAAATAAAAAAGCCAAAGTAAAACGCCAAATCAAGGACATCGCGCACGAACTCATCGCACTCTATGCCAAACGCCGCGCTGCCCAAGGCTTTGCTTTCTCCAAAGATAGTTATTTACAAGTCGAGTTGGAGTCGTCTTTTTTATACGAAGATACCCCCGACCAAGCCAAAGCCACTGCTGATGTCAAAGAAGATATGCAAAAACTACACCCCATGGACCGATTGGTGTGTGGTGATGTAGGTTTTGGTAAAACTGAAGTAGCCATTCGTGCCGCCTTCAAGGCCGTAGCCGATAGCAAGCAAGTGGCCGTACTGGTGCCTACTACCATTTTGGCAATGCAGCACTTCAAAACCTTCAGCGAGCGGTTGGCAGACTTCCCA
>JBKBKL010000102.1:0-15452 GCA_046294665.1 Runella sp. | reverse complement strand
TTGGCAAAACAGCGAGAAAAAAATCCAAGAGGAAAAAGATGCTGCTGCTGCTGCTATGGCCAAACAAAAGGCCGACAATGCTGCCGAGATAGCCAAACTACAAGAAGAAATCAATCAAAAATTGGCTCAAGGACAGAGCTTATTGCCCGACGAAATCGCCCGCCTCAATACCGACAAAGTAGTGCAGATTGAGTTTGCATCAAAATTGATACACGCTCCCACCGGCGACGACGTATATCACCATTACGAACGCTACACCGACGAAAAAACCAAGAAATCGCAGTTGGTACCTGTCTATGTTGAAGTGGATGGGGTCATTGAACCAGTACTTGACTTGAAACAAAACACCCCCTATGGCCGCCCGATTGTACTCCAAGGCAGTGGTTCTGGTTTTGTAGTGGATAAGGCAGGCTTTATCCTCACCAACCGCCACGTAGCAGCCAGTTGGAATGCGCCCTACTCTTTCCCCGAAGATGCTTTCCCGGGCATACTTTACCGATTTTCAGGAGGACAGCTCATAGGAGCAGGAGTCCTTACACGACAAATGGCGCAAGGTATGCGCTGGATACCCTCCGAAACACGCCTTTTTGGCTCCAAGCCTATCTCTGGAAAAATTATAGAAGGAGTCAATACGTACTTAGACGTAACCTTCGCCAAGACCAACCAACGAACCGCTGCCACCGTTACGCGTGTTTCGTCGCAGCATGATGTGGCTTTGATTAAAATCAGCCTCCCCGGCGATATGCCTGCCGTAGCCATGAAAGATGCCGACGAAACCGTAGCCCCAGGTCAAAAGGTCGTAACGATGGGCTATCCCGGTATTTCACCAAGTGTAGTAGTAGCTACCCGAAGCGACGATGCCTTCAATCGCAACACCCAAGTAAGTATGGTACCTGACCCCACCGTAACCGACGGCAGCATTGGCAAGGTAATCCGTGGTAGCGATGCCATTTCTAAGTACAATTATTTTAGCTTCATGGGCGACTACTATCAGCTTACCATCAATGCCACAGGGGCAGGCAACAGCGGCGGGCCGGTATTTGACAAAGACGGTAACGTCATCGGGATTTTTACGGCTGCCAATGTAGATGCTCAAGCTACTCGTATCACCTTTGCGGTACCTATCCGCTATGGTCTCGAACTCATGGGCAACACCAAAGTAATCAAATAGTTTTGGTACTTGTCGGTAGAGCAAATATTCTACCGATAAGTATCCCTTTTATTCAAAACTCATTGCTCAAAACTCAAAATTTGCCCCATCATGCCAGACTCATTGCTCAATCGAACCATACGTGGATACGTCCTCACTCAGTGGCTGGGGTCGGGTGGCATGGGCGAAGTATATCAGGCCTACCACCAATCAAACCACCGTCAGGCAGCCATCAAGCTACTCAATCGTATAGACCAAGTAGCAAGGTTTAAGAATGAGGCCTATATCCAAGCCTCTGTGAAGCACCCGCATATAGCGGCTTTGTATGAGTTTGTGATCGAACACAATGTGCCTTGTATCATCATGGAATACGTAGAGGGCATCACACTCGAAAAACTCATACAGCGTCAAGGCCGTCTGCCCGAACCTTTTGTTTGGAAAATCATGGAGCAAATCACCAAAGCAGTGGCACATTTGCACCAAAAACAAATCATTCACCGCGACCTCAAGCCCGGCAACATCAAAATAAACCGTGAAAGCCACGCCAAGCTGCTTGATTTCGGTATCGCCAAAGCACTATATACACCGCGCCTCACCCAAGAGGGATACATCGTAGGTACAGCACATTATATGGCTCCAGAGCAATTTCAGGGGCAAGTAGGTATTCATTCAGACTGCTGGGCATTGGGGGTTTTGATGTACGAAATGCTGACGGGGCATTTACCCTTCGAGGGGCGTACAGAAACAGAAGTCCGTATCAAAATCGAAAAAGGCCAATACCCCGAACCTGACTTGATTGTACCAGAAGTATCGAAGCGTAGCAAAAGACTCATCAGTAAGCTCTTACGCATAAATATACCCAATCGCATGACCTCTGACGAACTGCTGAAACAACTCAAAAATCCCGACAAGATTACGACTTTTTCTTTCACAGATTTGGTGGAGGATATAGCGGAGATGGTTGAGAAAAATCCCATCAAACGATGGTTTAAAAATTTAAGAAATACTGACCATTAATCAAGTGAGGGCAATGTTTTGGAAAAAATGGCTATCCGACAAAACTGAAAACAATTCAGCACCATCGGCTGACTTGCGAGCAGTGGTTATCTCTGATGTAGGCTGTATTCGTACCAACAACGAAGACGCAGCTCGCTTCATACGCCCTACCGACCCTGTGATACGAAGTAAAAAAGGCTTTTTGGCCATTGTAGCCGACGGTATGGGAGGACACGCAGCAGGAGAAATCGCTTCTCAAATGGCCGTCGAAACCGTAGCCAAACGCTACTATGAGTGTGAAGAATCCATAGAGGAAAGTCTATTTTTGGCTTTGACCAAAGCCAACCGAAATATTTGGCAGGCGGCCAGCCGCAACAGCCGCCAGCGTGGCATGGGTACTACCTGCACGGCGGTAGCTATCTGTGAAGGTCGTCTTTTTTTGGCCCATGTAGGCGATAGCCGCGTATATCTGCTCAAAAAAGGCCAATTGTTGCTTCTTTCCAAAGACCATACCTACGTACAAACATTGGTTGATCAAGGGGTGATTACCCCCATAGAGGCCGAAAAACACCCCGAACGCAACGTACTCACGCGCGCTATGGGCACGCACAACAAAGTAGAGATTGATGTCATCGCCTTACCCCATACATTAGACGACGACGACCGCCTCTTGCTTTGTAGCGATGGCCTCTATGACTATCTGACCAACGACGAAATCGCCCAATTACTCTCTGAGCCTATTTTGAGCGATATAGCCCACTCATTAATCAACTGGGCCAAACAGCGGGGCGGGCATGACAATATCACCGTACTATTGGTTGAAAAAGTAGCCTACGATACATTCCACCCCCCCAAACCCACCGAAGCTATTGAGTAAAATCTTTTCTTATTCATCATTCACTTCAACGATGTTTTTACCATGATTGGCCGCACACTCCAGCACTATCGTATCGAAGAACTCCTCGGAGAAGGAGGCATGGGAACGGTCTATCGTGCTACTGATACCCTCCTCCAACGGCCGGTAGCCATCAAAACACTGCACGCCCATTTGCTCCGAGATAGCAGTTTTATGGAGCGGTTTCGTAATGAAGCCGTTCTCTCTGCCCAACTCAACCACCCCAACGTAACGGCCCTCTACAGCTTAGTACAAGACCAAAACGACAAGCTCATGGTCATGGAATACGTGGACGGGCTTACGCTGGAGCAAGTGGTCAAAAAACAGGGGGCATTGTCCGTAGAGATAGCCGTAGGTATCATTGTACAGGCATTGGATGGCCTCCACCATGCCCACAAAAGGGGAATCCTCCACCGCGACCTCAAACCTGCCAATTTGATGATTACAAGAGAGGGTACAGTCAAACTGATGGATTTTGGTATTGCTCGCATGATGGGCAGCACACGCATCACCCGTGCCAACCGCGTAGTGGGTACACTGGAGTACATGGCACCCGAACTCCTCGACCAAGCCGAGCCTTCAATACCATCAGATTTGTATGCCATAGGGGTACTACTGTATGAGTTGTTGTCGGGTAAAATGCCGTTTGAAGCTACTACCGATGCTACGCTTATTAGCCAGATATTGAATAAAAATCCGATACCAATCCGCAGCCGTGTAAGCCATTTGCCCAAAGGATTGGAAGATATTCTGGCCAAACTATTGCACAAAAAACCAGAAAAACGCTATGCTTCTGCCCACGAAGTTCGCCAAGCATTGCTGGCAGTAGTGATACCAGTAACTTCGCTTTCTTCTATTTTTGAAGCCTCGGCCAAAAATATCCCCAAAACGCGGCTGGCCGATGTTACCGATACAAAACCCCAAGCATCGCCCACTCGTTTGGCCACAGAAGCACATTCCAAACCTTCTCTTACAAATACCCTAAAATCAAACCTTTTGAGTTTTGAGGGAATGATTCTGATAGGGGCTTTGGTGATAGTGATAGCTATTTTGGGGATTTGGGCTTTATACTTAAAACCCTCACCTTCCAATGAAGCCTCTGCTACTGGTACTCACGATAGCCTCTCGATTTCATCTTCAGCCATTCAAGCCCCCACCAAAGACTCCCTGACCAGTGTAGCGGTTGCTCAAAATCGTTTGCCCCAAAGTGAGCCTGTGGTTTTACCCAAAGAAAATATAATCACTCCTATCGAACCCAAAAAAGAACCTGAAAAACCTCGAAGCGATAAACCTAAAGAAAAACAGCCGGAAACACCGCGAACCGAAAAACCCAAAGAAAATCAACCTGAAACACTGAGAAGCGATAAACCCAAAGAAAATACTTCATCTGAATCTCCAACGCCTGTAATCGAAAAACCCAAAGTAACCGACAATCCCCCTCCCAAAGAAAATGCTACACCCAAAACCTCCCGTACTGTAACAATAGACTTGGGCAATGAGGCTGTGGTAGCAGAGTTTGCTCAAACGGTGTCATCAGACGATGCCGCCGGGACGGTGGTTTGGCTCAAGGCTGTTTCGATGCTACGGCTCGATGGTGTTACGATCATCGAACCTGGTGCCAAAATCCGCGCCCGCATCATCGAATCTCGTACTGCTACTGATGCCAAAAAAGCCTTTTTGGCCTTGAAGTTTGAGGCCGTAGAAGCAACCAATGGCCAATGGATAGGTCTGCGCTACCCCGAATACAGCGACAAATCAAGTACACGTGTGGTTTTTGCCGCAGGGCGACGTATCAACAATCTCCGTACCGAACGAACCAAACTCACTTTCTCACTCTAAACACCTTCAAAACCATGTTACGCCAAACTTTTTTGTTTTGCCTTTTGTCTTGTGTTTCGCTTTTGATAAAAGCCCAAGATATACAATCAAACACCGAAGGACTGAATGCCGAAGTAGGGTTTAGTGCCACAGGCTGGTCGTCGAAATATTTCACTCAACTCGACGAAATCAGTCCCTTTGGGCTGGGTGGTAAGATGCGGGTAGGCTATGGCCTCAACCAACGCTTCGAGCCTTTTGCCAGCTATGAAGCCTATACCCTCAACCTCAAAAAAGAATGGCGAGATTACTACCGTATGAGTTGTATAGGCTTAGGGCTTAGGGTCAATTTTGGGGGGACTCTCCAGCGGATAAGACCATACATAGAAGTAGCCTACAACAACGTCCGGCAAGAAGTAAGTCCCGTCATATTCAACAATAGGGCTTTTGTGTATCGTATGAAAGGCGGAAATTTTGCCGCAGGCGCAGGAGTACGCTTTTTTATCTCGCCTAAGTTGGCGGCCAATGCTCATTTGATGACCTCTATGGGCAAGTTCAATAGCTTTACCTTAGACGGTATCGGTATCAATGATATCCCCGATGTTCGGACTTTTAGAGGCAGTATCGGACTTTGTTACTTTTTTGGATTTTAGGGCTTTAGCAGGTTTTCTACTACTGGCAATGCTTTTTCGGCCCACTTATGGTAGAGTTTTCCCGAAAAATGCAATCCATCACTTGCAATCAGTGTGCCATCTGTACGTGCAGCGTATGAAAGTGGCGTAATATCCACAAACGCAATACCCAAAGCAGTACATTCTTCTTGCGCGACTTGATTGAAGGCGTTGATTTCGCTGGTGATTTTCTCGGTATTGCGGCCTTGGGCAAAGGGCGTAACGCCCCAGTCGGGAATCGAAAGCATGAATACCCTCTTGGGGCGGCCACCCGCCAAGCCTATGGCTGTAACAAGCAGCGACCGCAACTCTGTACGATAACGCTCGAGGCTTTGTCCACGATATTGGTTATTGACCCCTATCAAAATCGAAACTAAATCGTAAGGGCCTTGTGGGTTGCGCTGGCTGACACCTGCCGCCAGTTCGGCGGTAGTCCAGCCGGTACGGGCTATGATTTCGGGCGAAGATATACGTAGTGCCTGCCTTCGGAGCATATCTGCCAAGAGAACACTCCAACGCTCTTGAGGCGGCACGCTTTCACCGATAGTGTAAGAATCACCCAATGCCAAATAGCGATTTTCTCCTGCGGCCAGCGTTTCTTCAGTCATGGTCGGTTGGGGTTTTGGTGTCGAACAAGCGACCCATAAGATTAAAAAACTCCAAATTCCTTTCATATTTTTGTTTTTCAACAGGGTTATTGATAAATTTGTTCATCATCAATGACTTCTAAGGAATGACTGCCCTTACTGCCGACGACCTTGTATATGGCTACATGAATGGCATTTTTCCGATGGCTGATGCTGACGGAACGCTCTACTGGTATGCGCCCGACCCACGTGCTATTATTCCGATTGATACTTATCGCCCTCCAAAATCGCTTCGGCCTATCCTCAATAAAGGTATTTTTGAGATTCGAGTGAATACTGACTTTGAGGGCGTGATTCGAGGCTGTGCTGCTCCCCGTCAAAACGACCTTGCTACTTGGATTTCGCCCGAAATCATCAAAGCCTATACAGATTTACATTATTTGGGCTTTGCACATAGCGTCGAAACGTATATAGATAATCGTTTGGTAGGGGGGTTGTATGGGGTTTCTATGGGAGCTGCTTTTTTTGGCGAATCCATGTTTCATACCGTCAGCAATGCTTCTAAAGTAGCCTTCCATTATCTGCTGGGTATTCTTAATCAACAAGGCTTTCAACTTCTCGATACCCAATTCATCAATGACAATGTACGAAGATTTGGGGCAGTGGAGATTCCTAAATCAGAATATATCCGCCTTCTCAAGCGTGCACTTGCCCAAAAAGCCCATTTTACCGAAGCGTCTATTGCACATTTATTCAAAAGCCAGTTTTGTCAAAATTTCTAATGTCTCATGTTACGCAAATTTGGGTAATTACGTTTTGGAAGAAGGTTTTTCTCTACAAAACTTGCGCCTCTCCGAGGCTTGGGGGATTTTGGGGGTCGTTATCATCTGCTACAAAACTTGCGCCTCTCCGAGGCTTGGGGAAGTCTTACGAAATGAATATATCAATAGAGAGGCTTCGGAGAAGCCATACGTTTGTAGTCCTCAAAAGTGATACCCACAATCACATCGCGCTTCGGAGTAGCGTAACATCAGTAAATTATTGATTCTATAGCAATAAAATTAGGCAAAAATACCGTGTTCGATATGGACCAATTCATGCCTGATGATTTCGATACCTGCGTGAGTTTTCAAGAATTGTATGGGTTTGTACTCGTTCAAAATTGATTTGCGAAAAAACCTCACAGGTTTCGTCTGATTATCAGTGGGTTACATATTTGGCTTTTTGCAAACCTATGAGGTATAGGTATAACTCGACCTAAGGCTAAAATGGGTTGTTGCAGCCAGTCTCTGAAATAATCCCTCCCGAGTGCCTCTTCACCATAAGCAAAGAGTTTGGCCAAAGCAATGAGATGATCCGAAATGATAGTACTAAGCAAGTCGCTCTCTTTGTAGCGATACAGATTGCGTTATGTAACGGGTAAGTACTTTACCAACTCTTTGACTTCAATGCCATGCGAGTCAGCCAAGCGTTGGACAGTAGCTTTGGGTACACCTTTTTCGGCCAAAACCAAGAAGTCAAAGTCGGAGTTTATTTCTTTGCCAAGCACTTTGGCCCCCCCAAGTAGTTCGGCTACTGCAAATACTGACATAGTGGCAAAATTTTTCAAGTTCTCATTTCAAACTACTCAATCTCAAGCTCACGGCGCGTTGGTGGGCATGGAGGTTTTCGGCTTCCGCCATGGTTTCGACCGTCTTGCCGATGTTTCGGATTCCTTCTTCGTTGATATGCTGTATGGTGATTTTTTTGACAAAACTATCCAAAGAAACCCCGCTGTATGCACGTGCGTGGCCGTTGGTAGGGAGAGTGTGATTGGTACCGGAGGCATAGTCGCCGCATGATTCGGGGGTGTAATTGCCCAAAAATATCGAACCAGCATTGATGATTTTTTCGCTGATAGCTTCGGCATTTTTGACACTCAAAATCAAGTGTTCGGCGGCGTATTCGTTGAGTAAATCTATGGCCTCTGAGTCGTTTTCTACCAAAATAGCCTTACTGTTCTCGATAGCTTTGCGAGCGATTTCCTTGCGTGGTAGCGATTCGAGTTGGGTCATCAATGCCAAATTGATAGAAGCCAACAGTTTTTTATCGGTCGAAACCAGCAGTACTTGGCTATCTTCGCCATGCTCGGCTTGCGAAAGCAAATCAGCCGCTACAAAGGCAGGTATGGCGGTTTTGTCGGCGTAGATAGCCACCTCACTCGGCCCGGCAGGCATATCTATCGCCATGCCTTCTTTGGCCAATAGCATTTTGGCCGCCGTAACGTACTGATTGCCGGGGCCGAAAATTTTATACACTTTGGGAATACTCTCTGTGCCATACGCCATAGCGGCAATGGCCTGAGCACCGCCTACTCTGAAGATTTGGGTAACTCCTACCAATTTTGCCGCATACAAAATAGCAGGGTGAGCACTCGGAGTACATAAGACAATTTCTCTGCACCCAGCCAACTGTGCCGGCACTCCCAGCATCAACACCGTACTGAAAAGGGGCGCGCTACCTCCGGGAATATAAAGCCCTACTTTTTCGATAGGCACACTCCGCCGCCAGCAGGTTACACCGGGCATGGTTTCTACTTTTTGAGCAGGCTGGTGTTGTATTTGGTGAAACGCTCGGATATTGGTGTAGGCTTGTTGAATAGCGGCTTTCAAATCTTCAGAAAGCAGCAACTCGGCAGCCTCAATCGTTTTTTGAGGTATCGCTATTTCTTTCAACTCGATTTTATCAAACTTCAGCGCAAACTCGCGCAAAGCGGCATCACCCTCTTGACGGACTTTGTCGAGTATGGGGGCTACGTTTTTTTCAATATTGGCCATGCTTTGCGTAGGGCGTGAGAGCAATATTGGCCATTCTGATTTTGGAGGATAAGCGATGATTTTCATGGAATTTGCTGAAACTACTCTCAAATCCCCGAAGTATCGGGATTGAGACGTGTATCTTGTATGGTAATGACAACGATTTTATCTGGTTCAACTTGGTAATAAAGTGCTGTATTCTTGTGAATTATGCAACGTCGGACTTCTTTGTTGGTTGGAGAAATAGGGTACAAATAAGGCATTTCACTTATCAGCATAAGACACTCTGACAACTTTGCCAAAAAATCAGTTTTACTTTCGACGGCCAGCGTGTTTCAAGGTAATTTAGAATACGATCCAAGTTTTGTTCGGCCCGTTGGGTGAGTTCTATTTCCAAAGTTCAACTATTGATATTTTTCTAATACTTGCTTCCATGGTTTAGTCCTACCTGCCTTCATATCAGCGATTCCAGCTTCAATATCACTTTTTTGTGCTGTCGTGAGTTCGTTCCAAAAATCTTTATCAGCCTCTACTTCATGATAAGTGAGATTGAGGTATTCTAAGATGGGTTTCAAAACTTTTTTTTGTTTTTTATCCACAGGAATTACGAAAGTGCTCATGGTTTTTGATGTTGGCTTTACTGACAAATATAATCAATAAATCATCTTCTCAATCGGTATGACCAAAATCCCTT
The DNA here is from genome assembly GCA_046294665.1 of Runella sp. Lineage (GTDB taxonomy): Bacteria > Bacteroidota > Bacteroidia > Cytophagales > Spirosomataceae > Runella. The sequence goes on along the minus strand of JBKBKL010000102.1, from coordinate 5,849 downwards.
CGGCACCTGCTTCGCGGATTTTGGCGATGTTGGTCCAAAAATCATTTTCATTGATGACCGAGTGCATCGAAACCCAGCCTTTTGTTTTGAGAGGTACAACCGTAGGCGACTTGATGCCTGGCAATAACCCCGCAATACGCTCTACGGCTTCTTCTGGGCTATTCAAGACGATGTATTTGTTGCTTTGGGCTGCCTGTACGGCATTGATTCTAAACAATAGGCTTTCGAGAAGAACTTGTTTCTGATTAGAAAGCTGCTGATTACTAATCAAAACGGCTTCTGATTGAAAGATAACTTCTACTTCTTTGAGGCCGTTGCTCAAGAGTGTACTTCCCGAACTCACAATGTCGCACACGGCATCGGCCAGCCCGATACTGGGGGCGATTTCGACCGAACCACTGATTTCGTGAATGTCGGCTTGTATGCCTCTTTCTGTAAGATAATGACCCAACAGACGTGGGTATGAAGTAGCAATGCCGCGCCCCTGTAAATCTTTGAGGCCGTTCCATGATGTACCACGTGGAATAGCCAGCGACAGACGACATTTGGAGAAGCCCAATTTGTGAACGACATTCACATTTTTTGCCGATTCGACGAGGACATTCTCGCCGACGATGCCCAAGTCAGCCACTCCGTCTTCGACGTAGCCGGGTATGTCGTCGTCGCGTAGGAAAAGAAACTCAGCCGGAAAATTGGTGGCCGCAGATTTGAGTTTGCCCGACGAGCTACTCTCAAACTTAATACCACATTCTTTGAATAATTTAATAGAATCTTCGCTTAAACGTCCTGATTTCTGAATGGCAATGCGTAACATAAATAGGAAAATAAAAAATGGGGTAACAATCTCTAAAAACCTGTGCTTCTGAATCTTTACAAAAACCGTGAAAAAAACACCCTACTCTAAAGTGCTTTCCCCTTAAGAATGGTGAAAGTGATGAGAAGCCAGAAAGTGAAAGATAATGACCACCACAAAAGAAGTTTTGATGCCGCAAAAGTAGAATAGTACAGGCGATTCCACAAAGATTTGTCAGAAAAAAGCTACTTTTACCGCCATTCCAAAACTTAACCTTATCCATGAGCAAAAACCTACTTCTTTATCTTATTGCAGCTATTGCAGCCACAGGAGGACTATTGTTTGGCTATGACACGGGCGTTATCAATGTAGCATTGCCTTCGCTCAAAGAAAAGTTTCAACTTCATGACGACCCCCAAACCGTCGGCTGGATAGTGAGTGCAGTACTGGCGGGTGGCATGGTAGGCCCCTTTATCAGTGGGCCTCTTACCGACTGGCTGGGGCGCAAAAAAATCAATATCATCGCAGCCCTTGTTTTTGTACTGGGTTCGATTCTGACAGCCATTGCCCCTACGGTATCAGCCTTGATAGTGGGAAGGTTGTTTTTGGGCTTAGCCATTGGTATTGTAGCTTCTACGGTGCCTCTTTACATTGCCGAAATCGCCCCTACCGACAAGCGCGGCCAATTGGTTACGTTTTTTCAGTTGGCCATTACAGTAGGTATTTTGCTTTCGTATGTAGTGGGTTTCTTTTTTGGCGAGCAAGCCGACGGCTGGCGTAGTATGTTTTGGGCGGGTTTTATTCCGGCGGCTGTTTTGCTGGTGGGTATGATTTTTGTCCCCGAAAGCCCCCGCTGGCTTATCAGTCGTGGGCGTGAAAAAGAGGCTAAAGAGGTTTTGACACGCCTACGCTCGGCACATTTGGTAGAACAAGAACTCCTTCAAACTAAACAGCTTATTGCGCAGGAAGCCGCATCAAAAGGGAATTGGTTTGAGTTGTTTAGTAAGCGATTACGAATTCCGTTGTTGATAGGTGTTGGTATATTTTTTATCCAGCAGTTTTCGGGTATCAATGCTATCATTTATTATTCTACCGATATTTTCAAAATGGCTTTCCCTTCTACCCAATCGGCTACATTGGCTACGGTGGGGGTAGGTGTGGTCAATACGCTTTCGACATTTGTAGCCATTTATTTTCTTGACAAGTGGGGACGTAAGCCTCTGCTTTACACAGGCTTAATCGGCACTGCCCTTTCACTGGCTACCGTTGGGCTGGCTTTTGCTTTCAAAGAGAGCCTTAGTACGTCAGTACAACAAACCATGTTGATAGGAGGTGTGTATGTCTATATTTTCTTCTTTGCTATCAGCCTCGGACCTTTGGGTTGGCTCTTGATTTCGGAGGTTTATCCCCTCAGAATCAGAGGGTTTGCTTCAAGTATGGGGAGTTTCAACCACTGGTTTTTTGATTTTTGTGTAGGATTTTCGTTTCCACTTATGCAAGCCTCTGCTTTGGGTACCAATGGCGGTATTTTCTTTGTCTATATGAGTGTTGTGTTGCTGGGGCTATTGTTTGCCAGATACATCGTCCCCGAAACCAAAGGACTGACGCTGGAGCAAATCGAAGGTATGTGGAAATGAGCAAAGTTTTGACGAATCCATGTCTAATCCTTCCAATCCGTATTCAATTTAGTTTTTTACAAAAACAGTAGAATTTGATAGCGTGTTCTCTTTGCAAAAGATAGCTTTAAATGAATTTTTGCATGAAATCACACTCTAAAAAATGGCTTGGGGCAGCAGTTTTTGCACTGTTTGTACTGGTAGCATTTCAATCACAGCAAACATCGAAGATTGTACTTTCCAAAAACACCCACATCAGTCTTATCGGTGGCAATCTGGGGTCGAGAATGATCAATTATGACCATTTCGAGACCGAACTGCACCTGCGCTATCCTGAGCATAATTTATTGGTACGCAATATGTGCGACGGTGGCGATACCCCAGGCTTTCGGCCTCATTCGGCACGGTTTAAGCCTTGGGCTTTTGCAGGAGCCGAGCGTTTTCAGACCGAATACGCCAATCCTTCGGGGAGTGAGGGGCATTTTGAATATCCCGACCAGTGGCTTACTCGCCTCAAAACTGATGTGATTATCGCCTTTTTTGGGTATAGCGAGTCGTTTCAAGGAGCGGCAGGCTTGGCCAAATGGAAAGCGGAGTTAGAGGCTTTCATCAAACATACGCTTTCACAAAACTACAACGGGCAATCGGTACCGAGCCTTATATTGGTTTCTCCTACTGCTTTTGAAGACCTGTCGGCTCAACATGATTTGCCCAACGGTCAGAAAGAAAATGCCAATCTACTGCTTTATACCAATACCATGCGTCAAGTGGCTGCCGCCAACAAGGTACTGTTTGTTGATGCTTTTGCTGCTTCCAAACAATGGTATGCTACCCACAAAGAGCCTCTCACTACCGACGGGGTGCAGTTGAATGAAAAAGGCTATGAAATTTTTGGCACTTGGCTCGTGGACATGGTGTTTGGCAAAACTTCTCGTAGTTCATCAACTTCCAAAGAAACGATATATGAAGCCGTAGCCGAAAAAAACTGGCTTTGGCACAATGACTACAAAATTCCAAATGGGGTACACGCCTACGGTAGAAGATTTAACCCCTTCGGCCCCGACAATTATCCTTATGAAATAGAGAAGATTCGACAGATGACCGCTATCCGCGACTCGGCAATATGGATAGCTGCCAGCAAAGGCCAAAAAATAGACCTTGCCGCTGCCGATGCCCAAACCCGTACGCTCCCACCCGTAACGACCAATTTCAACCCTGACAAAAATGGTAGTTTGAAGTATCTGTATGGCGATGAGGCCCTGGCTACTATCAAAATGGCCTCTGGCTATAAAGTAGAGTTGTTTGCCTCCGAAAAAGAATTTCCGGATTTGGCCAACCCCGTGCAGATGGCGTTCGACAACAGAGGCCGCCTGTGGATAGCTACCATGCCTACTTATCCTCACTACCGCCCCGGCGACTCGAAGCCCAACGACAAAATCTTGATTCTGGAAGATACCAACAACGACGGTAAAGCCGACAAACAAACGGTCTTTGCAGACAACCTGCACGTGCCTGTGGGTTTTGAAATCTCGCACGATGGCGTGTATGTATCGCAAGGAACAAATCTAATCTTGCTCAAAGACACCAATGGCGACGACCGCGCCGATGTACGCGAAATCATTTTGAGTGGATTCGACGACCACGACACCCACCATACTATCAGTGCCTTCTGTGCCGACCCCTCGGGAGCGATTTACATGGGAGAAGGGGTGTTTTTGCATACCAACGTCGAAACTCCATACGGTACAGTCCGTGCTACCAACGGGGGCTTTTATCGCTACAATCCCCAACGTCGCCATTTGGAACGTACCGCACAGTTGGCTATTCCCAACCCATGGGGCATCGCTTTCGACGACTGGGGACAAAATCTTTTTGCCGAAACCTCCAGCCCAGATGTGCGCTGGATGATGCCCGGCACGGTACTACCTCGGTATGGAGAGTCCACGCATAAATCCAAACAACTCATCGAAAAAGACCACATGGTACGCCCCACTTCAGGCTTAGAGTTTGTATCGAGTCGGCATTTCCCCGAAGAAGTACAAGGCGATTTGCTGATTTGTAACACCATCGGATTTTTGGGAATGAAACAGCACATCGTCGAAGACGACGGTACAGGCTACAAAACACGCCACCGCCAAGACTTGTTTGTAAGCTCCGACCGCAACTTCCGCCCCGTGGACATGGAGTTTGCGCCCGACGGCTCTTTGTACTTTATTGACTGGCACAATATCCTTATCGGGCACATGCAGCACAATGCCCGCGACCCCCTCCGCGACCATGTACACGGACGGGTGTATCGCATCACCTACCCATCGCGCCCACTCATCACACCTGCCAAAGTAGCAGGGGCAAGCATCGAAGAGCTTTTAGACAACCTCAAACTCCCCGAATACCGCACGCGCTACCGCACCCGCCGCGAGCTGCGCGGGCGCAATGCTACCGAAGTCTTGCCCAAAGTCAATCAATGGGTAGGAGCATTAGACAAAAACGACCCTCGCTACGAGCATCATTTGCTGGAGGCATTGTGGGTAACATGGGGACTCAACAAAGTAGATCAAAAATTGCTTCGTACATTGCTCAAAGCGAAGGACTTTCGCGCAAGAGCAGCAGCAGTAAGGGTATTGCGCTATACAGGGCATCAAGTAGCCGACCAAGCCGACTTGCTCATGCAAGCCACCCACGACCCACACGGACGAGTGCGCTTGGAGGCCATCGTAGCTGCTTCATGGCTACCCAAAGCCAAAGCCTTGCCCATTTTGGCCGAAGCCGAAAAAAAACCATTGGACGACTGGATGATTCATGCTCACAAAACGGCTGTGGCGCATGTGAGTGGCCGTGCTGTAAGCAAAGAGCGCGAAGAATACAGCACCACCAATATCCGTGGAAAAGACTATGAACTTTTCAAACTTGGCAGAGAAATCTACGGACGTGAAGGATTTTGTATCACTTGCCACCAAGCCGACGGGCGTGGTTTGTCAGCCTCAGGCTTTCCGCCGCTGGCAGGTACCAAATGGGTAACAGGCAACGAAGAACGCCTCATTAAAATCGTACTGAAGGGCTTGATGGGGGAGATAGAAGTCAATGGCAGAAAATATCCCGGTCAAGTACCGATGACTCCCTACGCAGGTATGCTCAACGACCGTGAGATAGCAGGGGTATTGACCTACATTCGTAACTCCTTTGGCAACCAAGCCTCGGTCATTCAGCCAGAAAAGGTCAAAGAAATACGCGCCAAAACTGCCGCAAAAAAAGACTTTTACAATACCGCAGAGTTGTTGAGAGAACACCCTATGGAGGATTAGAAACGTTGTCGAAGTCAGTTACTTCGACAACGTTTTATACTTAAACCTTATAGGTTTGAGAAAAGGCAATGATGTAACCGTCTGATAATCATAAGAAACATAAAAGGTTTTTTCGCAAATCAATTTTTAACGAGTATA
>JBKBKL010000101.1:0-15516 GCA_046294665.1 Runella sp. | reverse complement strand
TTTTGCCAAATCTTATTCCAATTATTAAAATTAAACTATTCATTATCAGTGTTTTATAGTTTTACAGAGTTTTCAATAAACATTTGTAGCAATCAACGTTATTTACAAATCATACTCCGCTTCGGAGAAGCGTAACATCAACAATAGAAACAACGAAGTTTTTTTAGACCAAACGAAAACTTTTTCGGTGCAACGGACAAGCCCCAAACTGCCTGATTCCCTCACGATGTACGGGCGTAGGATAGCCTACATTCTGCTCCCAACCATAGTGAGGGTATTTTTTTGCCCATTCTTCCATGAGTTGGTCGCGGTAGGTTTTGGCCAAAACAGAAGCCGCCGCAATACTCAAAAACTGGGCATCTCCTTTGATGATACAAGTGTGAGAAACAAACGGATAAGGCGTAAAACGATTGCCGTCAATCAGCAAATGCTCCGGGCGAACGCTGAGTTTATCAATGGCGCGGTGCATGGCCAAAAAACTGGCGTTCAGGATATTGATTTCGTCTATTTCTTCGACCGATGCTTCTGCAATGGCCCAAGATACGGCTTTTTCGATGATTTCTTGTTGGAGTTCGACACGCTGATGTTTGGTGAGTTGCTTGGAGTCATTGAGCCAACTGTGCTCAAAGTCTGGCGGTAATACCACCGCTGCCGCTACCACAGGCCCAGCCAAGCAACCACGGCCTACCTCATCGAGGCCCGCTTCCAACACCCCATGATGATAAAATGAACGTAGCATTACGATTAGTTTGAATCTTGATGCAAACTTGAAAAGTTTTTAGCTTGTTTTTTATAACTTTAGGCATAAAATCCCGTTTTGCCCTCAAACATCATTTGGCTTTGAAATCATGAATGCACATATCGGCAAATGGCTCATCATAGGAGGTCTATTTTTGGTGGCGGTAGGGGTCATTGTTTACTTTTTTCACGACAAACTCAAATGGATCGGCCACCTCCCCGGCGATATACGCATCGAAAACGGCAATACCCGTATTTATTTCCCGATAACGACCATGATTTTGTTGAGCCTATTGCTTTCATTGATTTCCAATCTCTTGAAACGATTTTTTTGAATCATACATCTCCTAAACCTTTATGAACGCCCAGACTACTTCTCTCTTTTCCTCTTACCGTCAAAAGCCCCATGTAAAAAACCATATCAAGCGATTGGCGTTGTACATGGTATTCATGCTCCTCAATGCCTGCTCAAATCTCAATGAAATCCGCGTAGTGGGTCGCAATTTTGAGAATCAAATCAATTTGGCTCAAAATCTGGTCTTTACCTTCAATAAAGATATTGTCAATGAATCTGACCTTAATAGCTGGGAATCAACGCCGTATATTACATTCAAACCCGAAGTCAAAGGGAAATTCAAATGGACAGCTTCCAACGAACTGGTGTTTTCGCCTACGGCGGGTTTCGACCCTGCTACCGAGTACCGTGCCGAACTTACGAACGAGTTGTCGAAGAAAACTGTCGAGAAAAAATATGGAGTTTCGGGCAAAGAGCTGACCTTTCATACGCCCTATCTTCAACTGACCGAAGCCGAAACCTACTGGACCAAAGCACGCGGCACGGGCAGGCCCACCGCCAAAGCCAAACTGATTTTCAATTATGACATCAACCCCGGCGAAGTAAGTGAAAAGTTGAAGGTAGAAAGTGAACAGAAAGCCATCGAGCATAATGCCCCCATCGGGGGTTTGGGGGCTTTCACTCTCAATGCCCCTCCTGCCGACAATGAGCAGCCGCTGGCTATCACCATCGAGAAAGGCATCAAAGTCTTAAACACCAACTACACCAGCCGAGAAACTCTCAAACTTGATGCCGCGCTGCCATCGGCTACTCAACTCGACATCAAAGACATCAAAACAGGTTTTGAGAAAAATCGGGGGTTTGTGCGTGTTATCACCTCCCAAGAACTACAATCTACTGATTTACAGAAACTGTACAGCATACAGCCTGCCGTCAAAACAAAAGCTGAACTGACCGAAAATGGATTCATCATCAGGGGCGATTTCAACGAAGCCGATACCTACGTGCTGACGCTCACCGACCAAATCAAAGGTGTACTGGGACATCGTTTGGAGGAGAGTGTTACCAAAGATTTGTTTTTTGGCCAAATGCCCGCCAGCATTTCTTTTGCCAACAAAAAAGCCATTTATCTTTCCTCAAAAGGCAGCAAAAACGTAGGAGTCCAAATCACCAATGTACCCAAAGTACAAGTTAAAATAGCGAAAGTTTATGAAAACAACATATTGCAGTTTTTGCGTCAGAATCGCTACGAAGATTATGGCCCCGTAGGCGGCGACGAAGAAAGTTGGGCACCTACGGGTACTTTCACTTACAACGAAGACTACGACGGGCAGTACAGCGACATCATCGTCAATAAAACTATCGAAACGGCCAATCTACCCAATGTGAAAGGTATAAAAGCCCTCAATTTGGCCCTACCCGATGCCCAAAATGCCTTTCGGGGGATTTATGTCGTAACCGTCCAATCGAAAGATGAACAATACACCCAAGCTACCAAATTGGTTTCGATTTCGGACATTGGGCTGATGGCCAAAAAAGCAAAAGATGAACTTTGGGTTTTTGCCAACAGTATCAAAACGGCTGAATCTCTCAAAAATATTGAGATAAATGTCATTTCGAGCAATAACCAAACCCTGATGACTGCCAAAACCAATGGCGACGGCATCGCGAAGTTTGAAAAATTGAGTGAAAAAGTCGGCAATTTCAAAGTTGCCCTCATCACAGCAAGAGTGGCAGATGCTAAAAGTCCCGATGAAGAAGATTTCAATTATTTGTTTTTGGACGATACCGCCGTCGAAACCTCACGCTTTGAGGTCGAAGGCAAACGCGACAACAGCACAGGCTTAGAGGTTTTTGTTTATGGCGACCGTGATATTTACCGCCCCGGCGAAACGGTACATTTCAACACCGTAGTACGCCAGCAAAAGTGGAAAACCGCTAACGATATTCCGCTCAAAATCAAAGTGTTACTGCCCAATGGCCGCGAACTTCGCAACAATCGTGCCGTTACCAATAGCCAAGGAGCCGTCGAAACCTCGTTCGCACTCGATAAAGCCGCCGTTACGGGTACGTACTCGATAGAGGTCTATAATGCCAACGATGTCTTGCTCACTTCCAAGCGGCTTTATATTGAGGAGTTTATGCCCGACCGCATCAAAGTAGATACCAAAACCGACCGCGACGACTACCGACTCGGGCAGCCAATCAACATGACTGCTACCGCTACCAATCTTTTTGGGCCACCGGCTTCGGGCCGCAACTACGAAATGGAGTTTAGCCTCAAAAAGAAAGCCTTCGTAGCCCCCAATTTCAAAGATTACATCTTCGATATGCCCAACGATACCAAAATCGAAAATACGGTTCGTCAGGGCGTAACCAACGAAAACGGCTTGGCCAAAGAAACCTTCAATGCCGATGCCAATTTGACTGGCATAGGCGTGCTGGAAGGTAAAATTTATGTAACAGTCTTCGATGAAACAGGCCGCCCTGTCAATCGCCTCAAACGATTCAATCTTTACACGCAAGATATTTTCTATGGCATCAAACTCAATGACTACTACGTAGGCCTCAATGCGCCTGTACCTATCGGTCTGGCGGCTGTGGACAAAAACGGCAATCCTGCCAATGCTTCCGCTTTGGTAGAAGTGATACGCATGGACTATCAGACCGTCGTAGAAAAAACCGACGACCAACTCCGCTATGCCTCTCGCAAACGCGAAAAAGTGGTGTATTCAAATGTGGTTAGATTTGCCAACGGCAAAGCCGAAGTAAGGTATGTACCTACGGTGTCGGGCGAATACGAAATTCGAGTCAGAAATACAGACGGCCAAGCGGTGTCGGGAGGATATTCGCGTTTGAATTTTTATGCGTACGGCTGGGGCAATACCACCGCCTCGTCGTTTGAAGTGAGCAATGAAGGACAAGTATTGATAGAAATCGAAAATACCAAAAACCAAGTGGGCGACCGCAAGAAAATACTCTTTAAATGCCCCTTCGACGGGAAGTTGTTGGTAACTATCGAACGAAATAAAGTACTGGAATACAAATACTTGGATACCGACAACAAAGCCGCCGAAATGTCGCTCAAACTTTCGGAGGAGCATCTGCCCAATGTGTATGTTTCGGCTACGTTGATTCGCCCCTTAGACCAGTCCAATCTACCCCTCACGGTAGCGCATGGTTACGCATCGTTGGCTGTAGAAGACGAAGATACCAAACTGCCCGTAGAGATTGTAGCTATGGAGAAATCACGCTCTCAATCCAAGCAAAAAATTCGTGTCAAAACCGCCCGCAATGCCCAAGTTACGCTGGCTGTAGTGGACGAAGGTATTCTCCAAATCAAAAATTTCAAAACGCCCGATATTCACGGCTATTTTTACCAAAAACGCGCACTGGAGGTCAATAGCCACGATTTGTACCCTTTCCTTTTTCCAGAATTGTCGCTGGCCACAGTCAGTAGCGTAGGGGGCGATGGCTACGATTTAGAAAAACGCATCAATCCACTCTCCAATGGCCGAGTCAATCTGGTGTCGTACTGGTCGGGGCAGTTGAGTACCGGTTTGAGTGGTGAAGCCGAATTTGAGATAGACATTCCGCAGTTTAGTGGCGATTTGCGTATCATGGCCGTAGCCTACAAAGACAACGCCTTTGGGTCAAACAACAAAAACATGAAAGTAGCCGACCCGATTGTGATTTCGACGGCACTGCCCCGCTTCCTTAGCCCCGACGACGAAGTAATCGTACCCGTCAATGTAACCAACACCGAAAAAACAACGACCAACGTAAACGTAAGCATCGAAACCAAAGGAAATATCAAAAGTACAGCAGCCAATACACAGCGTCTGAGCCTTGCTCCCGAAAAAGAAAGCCGTGCTATGTTTACTGTCAAGGCAGCGCAAGCCATCGGCAATGGCAGCGTAACCATCACAGTCAATAACGGCAAAGAGAAGTTTACGGAAAAGGTAGAGTTGACGGTACGCCCTACGACTTCATTGCTCAAAACGGCACAGTCGGGTGTAATCGCAGGCGGTAGTTCGGCTACCGTTGATTTGAGCAATACCAACTTCATACCCGGTACCGTCAGTAGCAAGCTCATCGTCAGTCGCTCGCCTATGGTGCAGTATGCCAAGGCGTTAGACTTTTTGCTGGGCTACCCGCATGGCTGTTTGGAGCAAACCATCTCAAAGGCATTTCCACAGATTTACTTTGCCGATGTCGCCAAAACCCTTGCCCCCAAAACGTATTTTGTCAAAACAGGCGATTCAGACTTCAACCCCAATTTCAACGTACAGGCCGCCATTCAGAAAGTAGAGAGTATGCAGTTGCCCAATGGAGGCTTGAGTTTTTGGCCTGCCGCTTCCGAAGAATCGCCTTGGGGAAGTGCTTATGCTGCACATTTTTTGTCGGAAGCACAGCGCGCAGGTTTTGAGGTCAATCCAAATGTATTGGGCAAACTGCTCGATTACTTGACAAACTACACCAACACGCCCAAAACCGAAAATGAGTACATCGCAGACGAGTCGGGAAGCTATACACAGCAGACCGTAGCCAGTCGCACGGCTATTTATGCCTTGTATGTATTGGCACTCAATGGCAAAGCCAACCGCGCCAGCATGAATTATTACAAACAAAATCTACAAACCCTCACCGAAGATAGTCGGCATTTGTTGGCGGCAGCGTTTAGGCAGATTGGGACAGCCCCCCCCGCCCCCAGTGGGGGAGCTAATCTTGAACCCTCAGCAGTCAGCAGGGGTCAGAGTCGTTTGGGAGTGTCGCCGATTTTGAATTTGGCTTTACCGCTCAACAGCCTCATCGAAACTGACCCCGACAACCTCCAGATACCGACGTTGGCAAGGCAGCTTTCGCAAGCACTCAACTCAACGGCCTATCTCACCACCCAAGAGGCTGCTTTTGCCTTTTTGGCACTTGGCAAATTGGCCAAGAAAAACGCTGGCAGCAACGTAACGGGCAAAATAGCGATAAGTGGTCAGTCGTCAGCCATTTCTTTTGAGGGCAAAGATTTGATGCTAACATCGCAAATCACCAATCGCAAAGCCCAAATTCAGACGCAAGGCAAAGGCTCTCTTTACTGGTTTGCACAGTCGGAAGGGATCAGTAGTACCGGTAGCTATGTCGAAGAAGATGCCAATTTGAGAGTGAGAAGGCAGTTTTTGAGTCGTAATGGGCAGCCTATCGGTTCGTTCAAACAAAATGATTTGGTAGTGGTCAAAATCTCATTGAGCAGTGTGTCAGGCGCGTCGGTCGAAAATGTGGTCGTTACCGATTTGCTACCGGCGGCTTTTGAAATCGAAAACCCACGCCTCACCGAGCCGCGTGATATGCCGTGGATTAAAAATGCCACTACCCCCGACCATTTCGACATACGCGACGACCGTATCAATTTTTACACTACCGCTACCGGCACTGAAAAAACATTCTATTACATGGTACGAGTGGTGTCGCGTGGTACGTTTGGCTTGGGGCCTGTCAGTGCCGATGCCATGTATTCGGGAGAATATCGGAGCTATTCGGGAGGAGGGAAAGTACGAGTGGAATAGTAGTGATTTATCATCATTTAGTCGGTTTTTGGTAAAAATTTAGAGGTTTGTACAAATAAGCCTTGACCCATTATCTTTGCGATGTCTAATTTTTCTTTATTTCTATGCTTTATTACCTCTTTACCTACCTCGATCGTGCCTTCGACTTCCCCGGAGCAGGTGTTTTTCAGTACATTTCGTTTCGAGCTTTGGGGGCTACGGTTACTTCGTTATTGATTGCGGCTATTTTTGGGCGGCGTATCATTGATTTTTTGCGTAAACAACAAATCGGCGAAACCATACGTGATTTGGGCTTGGCAGGCCAAATGGAAAAAAAAGGAACACCTACGATGGGTGGCTTTATCATTTTGGCTTCTTTGCTTGTGCCTGTCTTACTTTTTGCCAAACTATCGAATGTTTACATCGTCTTGTTGCTTATCACTGCCGTTTGGACGGGACTGATTGGCTTTTTGGACGATTACATCAAAAAATTCAAAAACAACAAAGAAGGATTACAAGGAAAGTTCAAAGTGATTGGGCAAGTAGGACTGGGGTTGATTGTGGGGCTTACGCTTTCTTTCAACCAAAACGTTAAGATTAGACTTTATGACAAGCCGCTCATCAGCTCGGCTATCGGAGAGGTACAACGATACACCGATGTCATCAATCCAACCATAACAACAATCCCTTTTTTGAAAAACAATGTCTTTGATTACAGCTACTTGCTCTTCGGACTCTTGCCTCATGACTACACTTGGATAGTCTATACATTGGCCGCTATTTTTATCATCACGGCCGTATCCAATGGTGCCAACATCACCGACGGTATTGACGGCTTGGCTGCGGGAACTTCGGTCATTATTGGTATTACGCTGGGGGTTTTGGCGTATATCTCCGGGAACGTCAAGTTTTCGCAATATCTGAACGTGATGTACATTCCCAATTCGGGCGAAATGGTAATTTTCGTAGCTGCTTTCGTAGGGGCTTGCATTGGCTTTTTGTGGTACAACTCGTACCCTGCTCAAGTTTTCATGGGCGATACCGGCAGCTTGATGTTGGGCGGTACGATTGCTGTTATGGCCCTTTCTATTCGTAAAGAATTGCTTATTCCGATTGTTTGTGGCGTTTTTTTGGCCGAAAACCTTTCGGTCATCATGCAGGTAAGTTATTTCAAATATACCAAACGAAAATACGGCGAAGGTCGTAGGATTTTCTTGATGTCGCCATTGCATCATCATTTTCAGAAAAAAGGCTACCATGAAGCCAAAATTGTTACCCGTTTCTGGATTGTGGGTATCATTTTGGCAATCGCAACGCTCGTTACGCTCAAATTGCGCTAATGGCTCACGGCCCCATATTTCTTCTCCGTTAAGGTTTTTTGAGTTTTGGTAAATTTTTTAACCACCTCTATCACAAACAAATTGTCATAATCATTCGAGCCGATTTTGGTTACTTTTTGAGGACTTACCCCTAAACCCTTCACAATTTCCAATACAGTATCGCTATGCCCTACTACCAGGGCATTTTTGTTTTTGAGGCGTTGCAGTCGCGCTACTATCACAGAAGTAGGGTGAGCGGGATAGGGGGCTGGAGATAGATTCTTAGCTTGAAAAGTTAGCTCGGCCGTCTGGCGCGTACGAAGGTATTGGGTTACAAAAACCGAATCTATCCGCACATTTTGAAGGGTATCTTTGAGTGCATTGGCACGAGCAAAACCTTGCGCTGACAAAGGCGAATCTTCTGACTTATCGAGCCGCTCAGCATGACGTACTACGTAGATTTTGTGAGTGTAGCAGCTACTAAAAACAAAAAGTAAAACAAGATATAGACCGTTTTTCATAAGTGAAGAAAGGAGTTTTGAATATTGTCAATGAGTAAACAAGAACAAAATAAGTAAAGATTGGGCAATCACAACACAGAAGCATTGAGATAAAGAACTTGTGATGTTAGGCAGGCTAAAATTTATACCTTTGCTTTTACACTCAAAACAAATGCTTTACCGCATCGTTTTCAAGAAAAACATAATTCTATCAATGCGTACTACTTTTTTTGCCCTCTGCCTATTGCTCGAAGTTTTTTTCGTGTCAGCCCAAAACTCCAAGTACAATCCACACGTGTTGTTCAATCCTTTGTTCAATTACCAGCCCGCCAACGACTTTCGGTCGGCAAGTGGAGTACCGGGGCCGCGTTATTGGCAAAACCGCGCTGACTACAAAATAGCCGTTTCGCTCGACGAAGCTGCCAACACCCTCACCGGCGAAGTCGAAATCACTTACACCAACCATAGCCCCGAAACATTGCCTTTTGTTTGGCTTCAACTCGACCAAAATGCCTTCAACGATGCCTCGCGCAGTGGCAAAACCACTCCTATCAATGGAGGGCGTTACGGTAATATGGGCTTTGAAGGAGGCTATCAAATCAACTCTGTGTCTATTGCGCAAGGAAACAGCAATACGTTTTCGGCAGCCAATTACCTCATCAATGATACCCGTATGCAAATCCGCCTCACCGAACCCATGAAGGCGAGCGGCGATGTATTGAAAATCAAAATAGCATACTCTTTCAAAATCCCCACCTACGCCTCTGACCGAATGGGCAAACTCGACACCCGCCACGGTGTGATTTATGAAATCGCCCAGTGGTTTCCGCGTATGTGTGTCTTCGACGACCTCGAAGGCTGGAACGTACTCCCCTATCTCGGTGCCGGCGAGTTTTACTTGGATTATGGAGATTATGAATACAGCGTAACTGTCCCATGGAACCACATCGTAGTAGGCTCCGGCGAACTGCTCAACCCCGAAGAAGTTCTCACCAAAGAGCAAACCCGCCGCTTAGAGCAAGCCCTCAAAAGCGATAAAACCGTGATGATTCGGTCTGAAAAAGAAGTAACCGACAAAAACTCTCGCCCAAAACAATCAGGGACTTTGACTTGGAAATTTCGGTGCAAAAATACCCGCGATGTGGCGTTTGCTACTTCTACGGCTTTCGTATGGGACGCTGCCCGCATCAACCTCCCCAGTGGCAAATCTATACTGGCACAGTCAGTTTATCCGGTCGAAAGTGGCGGCAAAGATAGCTGGGGACGCTCGACCGAGTACGTCAAAGGCTGTATTGAATTTTACTCTCAATACCTCCTCGAATACCCTTATCCCGTAGCTACCAATGTGGCGGGAGTAGTGGGCGGCATGGAGTACCCCGGTATTGTATTCTGCGACCACAAAGATAAAAAAGATGCCCTCTGGGGCGTAACCGACCACGAGTTTGGGCATACGTGGTTTCCGATGATTGTCGGCAGCAACGAACGCAAGTTTGCGTGGATGGACGAAGGGTTCAATACCTTCATCAATATGCTCTCGACTGAAGCCTTCAACAAAGGCGAGTACGACCGCGACCGCCTCGACGATATGCAAAACCTCGCTCCCTCGCTTTTCCGTCCCGACGCTGACCCTATTATGACTATCCCCGATGTCATCAAGTCCACCAACTTAGGCTGGGACGCTTACTACAAACCCGCCATTGGCCTCAAGATTTTGCGCGAGGTAATTCTTGGCAAAGACCGCTTTGACTATGCTTTCAAATTCTACACCCAACGCTGGGCATATAAGCACCCCACTCCTTATGATTTCTTTCGGTGTATCGAAGATGCTGCCGGTGAGGATTTGGGCTGGTTTTGGAAAAGTTGGTTTTATGAAAACTACACCCTCGACCAAAGCGTGAAAGAAGTACAGTACGTAGAACAAACGCCCGCTAAAGGTGCGCTAATCACCATCGAAAACCTTGAGCCGATGGCCATGCCCGTAACGGTCGAGTTGGAAGAATCAAACGGCAAAAAAACACGAGTTACGCTGCCGGTAGAAGTATGGCAAAAGGGCAACAAATGGACATTTAAAGCTCCCACCCAATCTGCCCTCAAAGCTGTTACGATAGACCCCGACTCCAAACTCCCCGACATCAACCCCCGCAATAACACCTGGCGACCTGCCCGCTACATCTCACCCGACGGCGAATAGAAGTTTTTTGAAATGCGTGTAGAATCAATCGTCGTCAAACGATGTTACAGAAAAAATAAACTAACCAAAATCTAAAACCAAAAACGATGAGCATTTTGCTTCGCAGAAGCACAAGTTTTGTAGTCAAGAATTTATTTCAAAAAGTCAGCCTTTTTGTATCTCTTTTCTCTATCTTGACTTCGTGTAATCTCGAACAACAGCAAGCCCCTGGTGCTAAAGAGGCCATTGAAAGCGTAAAAAGCCGTCAAATCAAACGTGTAACCAACACCCAACTCACGGTCATCGTTGATGATTGGGGGCGGCGCATCGTACAGCAAATTCAAGCCCAAGCCGAGCAGCAACTGGCTTCTGCCAATGCTGATAAAGAGGCGGTTTGTAATTTAGAAGGTTTGCCTAAGGTGGCCGAATTGTCTAAACTGTATGCCGTCGAAATTACTCTTTTAGGCAAAAAAGACCTGCAAAACCCCGTACTTTCTCCCAAAGAAAAAGAAGTGCTGGACGCTTATCTCTACAATGCCGAAAATGGCCTTTCGCAGATTACGAATATCCAAAAAATTGGTGATTCGTTGCTGATTTATAGTGCACCGATTGATACAAAAAACATTGTTTGTCAGAAGTGTTTTGGGGAGGGAAAAACTCCTCTGGCGGTTTGGCAAGTCAAATTTCAGAAAGATGAAGTCATCAAAAAAGTCAATCCGAAATCGTTAGAAAAGTTGAAAAAGAAACAAGACTAAGCCTCTTTTTATGAAAAAAATAGCTATCAGTTTAGTTGGATTTATTGTATCGCTGCAAGTTTTGGCACAAATCCAAAACCATGCGCGCTGGTCGTATGAAGTACCCCAAAAGCCCATCAAAGTAGGCGAAACCATCGAACTCAAACTCCACGCCAAAATAGACCCTTCGTGGCATTTGTACTCTACCGAAATAAAAGTAGAAGGGCCGCAGCCTACCGAAGTGAATTTCAAGCCGAATGACACTTACCAGCTTGTCGGCAAAATCAAACCCGTCGGTTTTCATG
Source organism: Runella sp. (assembly GCA_046294665.1). Taxonomy (GTDB): domain Bacteria; phylum Bacteroidota; class Bacteroidia; order Cytophagales; family Spirosomataceae; genus Runella. The sequence continues at coordinate 3,918 of JBKBKL010000101.1, read as the reverse complement.
ATTTTTATGAGGAAGTGTGGGGAGGCAATACCAGCGTAGCCGAAGACAAAGCGACGTTGATTCAGAAAATAAAAATCCTGAAACCTGACCCCAAAATAGAGGTAAATATCGCCTACCAAACTTGTCAAAATGACGGGCTATGTACGATGGGGCAAGCCGATTTGAAAATCGAAGGCTTGAAAATAGCAGCAGAGACAGCCGAAGCTACTCCAGCAGTTGAAAATCAATCTCCCGCCATTGTTACCACAAAAGAAGAAACATCAGCCAAGACCGAACTAACTACGCCCCAACCCACCGAAGCAAATTCTACCGTTTCGACAGCCATAGCTACCCCCGATGAACCCAAAGACGAATCTCTCTGGGGCTTTTTGGTGGCTTGTTTCTTGGGAGGTTTAGCCTCGATTTTCATGCCCTGTATTTACCCCATTATGCCGATGACAGTCAGTTTTTTCACTAAACAAGAAAAAGGCACGAGCAAGGCACTTATCTACGGGCTTTCGATTGTGGCGATTTTTACACTTTTAGGCTTTTTGGTGTCGCGTATTGGGGGAGCGCAAGCGGCCAATTTCATCAGTACCCACTGGCTGCCCAATGCTATTTTCTTTGTAGTGTTTGTGTTGTTTGGCTTATCGTTTTTGGGGCTTTTTGAGATTGTACTGCCGAGTTCGTTTGTCAATAGTGTGGACAAGCAAGCGGATAGAGGCGGGCTGCTTGGTATTTTCTTCATGGCCCTTACGCTGGTGGTAGTGTCGTTTTCGTGTACGGCACCGATAGCTGGTACGCTCTTGATTTTGGCCTCCAAAGGCAACGAAGTTCTGCGGCCTGTGCTGGGCATGGTATTTTTTTCGTTGCCCTTTGCGGTTGTATTTACTGGTCTGGCCATGTTTCCCAATTTCTTGAAAAGCCTGCCCAAATCGGGTGGTTGGCTCAATGAGTTCAAGGTGGTCTTTGGCTTACTCGAATTTGCATTGGCTCTCAAATTTTTGTCCAATATTGACTTAGCCTATCGCTGGAACCTGCTCGACCGTGAGATTTTCTTGGCGATTTGGATTGTGCTATTCGCTTTCATTGGATTTTATGTATTGGGCAAACTCCGCATGGACAAAGATTCTCCGGTGCAGCATATCAGTATCCCGCGCTTACTGATTGCCACAGCTACGTTTACGTTTGTGGTGTATATGATTCCGGGAATGTTTGGCGCACCGCTGCGGGCGTTGTCGGGCTGGCTGCCTCCCGAACAAACACAAGATTTTTATTTGTCAAACAGCGTCGGGGGGGCAGTTGCTCCAACTACTGCTTCCGACAGCCGCAAGCCTCACTTACCCCACGGGCTTGAGGGTTTTTTCGATTATGAAGAAGCCCTTGCCCATGCCAAGCAAGTCGGCAAGCCCGTATTTATAGATTTTACAGGCTTCAACTGCGCCAACTGCCGCAAAATGGAAGCCAATGTATGGCCAAAGCCCGAAGTGTTGAGCCGATTGAAAGAAAAATTTGTCATCGCCTCACTTTATGTGGACGACAAAACCGAACTTCCCAAAGAAAAACAGTACGTGTCGTCGTATGACCAACGCGAAAAAACAACCATTGGCGACAAAAACGCCGACCTCCAAATCACGAAATTCAACAACAACGCCCAGCCGTTTTACTGCATCATTGACCCTGCGACTGGCCAACTGCTCACCACGCCCGTAGCCTATACCAATGCCGACGAATTTGTGGCTTTTTTGGACAAAGGGCTGGCCGCCTTCAAGCGTTAAAAAAGGTTAAGAGGCTTTGAGTTTGAGTGAAGGTTTCCTAAGTTTGTCTTTAAACATTTTTAGTCATGGAAATTAGAATCAATATCCCTAAGAATAGCAGTTTGGAAAAAACGGTTAAGCAGATGATTCAAGATAAAAACGAGGTTCATCAAGCACTGGAGCAAGGAAATATATCTGCCATCACTAAAAAAGGTCGGAAAATTGTCAGAATCCCCTTATCCAATCGTTGAAAATCCCGACGGAACCTATTGTTTTACTACCGAAGTGGGTGTAAAGTACACCATTGTATTGTTTGATGCTTCTTTTCATTTTGATGAGTTCCAAATACCCAATGGCACTATTGCAGAATTAAGTTTTGGAACTTCAGTACCCGTACCACCCGACAAAAAATTCCTGCTACCATTCTGTCCTTTCTTGCTGATTTTTTTAGAAATCAGAACAATGTTCTCATATATGTTTGTGAGAGTTTGGACGGAAGGCAATTGGCACGCAAAAAAATATTTGATAAGTGGTTTAAGAAATATGCAACCGAAGACTTAGAGCAGTATGATTTTACTTACTCTACCCAGCTTTTTTAATTGGGTGTAAGTTTTTGATAGTGAGATATTTGCATTTTTATCCATCTTAAAAGGCTGAATATTCTATTCTCAATAGCAGCATCTGCCACTACTGTTTGCCGAAACAGTTCTCGAATCATATTCATCCCCTTTCTAACAAAACTATTCGATTTATAACCATGCTTCTTCTTTTTAATATTTTGTATTTTTTGATAAAAATAAATGCCCATACTTGCACAAACTGCATAGGCTATCGCCACTAATGCAACGAGCTTTTTAATCTTTTTCAAACATTTTAAATGCGTTTTTTCTAAGTCAAAACCCCTACCTTTCAGTCCTTGAAAACAGGTCTCAATAGTCCATCTTTTAGCATACAATTGCCCCATAAATTCTGCATTAACCGTACCCAATAAATATAAAAAATCACCGCCTGCCAAGGATTTGACCCAAACATCTGCCACTACACCATCCACCAAACAATCTCTTAATATCAGAGGGCTGTCAATTCCTAAACTCAACTCTTCTATCTTGCACACACTACCATCGGGCTTTTGTAATAATTGATGCTTGGGTAGGCGCATTACAAAGTTTATATTGTTGTCTTTCAGGTATTTTATCCATGAGCAACCTATGAACTCTCTATCCCCAGCTATGTATCCTATTCGCTCTTTACCAAGCAAATCTACACATAATTTTACTATATCTTTACGGTCTTGGGTAGATGAATTTCCACTCTTATTCTCCAGCATTTCCCAGTATAAAGGAAGTTGATAATCCCCACAACCTACTACTACCATCAGAATATTTACTTGACACGAACCAAAATCCCATTCAGTTCTATCAATGCACAAACGCAACTTTTTCTTAGCTGGTAAGAACTGCAATAATAACAAAGCCACGCAAAAATAATCAATAGCAACCTCTCTGAAAAAATCCTGTATCCGAACCTCATTTGAACTTAATTTAGCCCCTTGATTCAGATGTTGTGCTACTTCACAAAATTGTACGGCACGGGCCGCCCCGATTTCTACATTTTATCAGCCCCAAAACAAATAAGCCTACGAACTTCTTTCGTGATAAATTTTTGACTATTGGAATTTTTGATAAAACACTTGTAATTTCGCTTTCGAGCCTTGAGTTCATAGGAAGTCAGATGTTTTGGAAAATTGGTAACTACAAAACTCTGTCTTCCTTTTCTTTTTACCTAATTTCTCCCTTTTTTAGCTGGGTAGAGTATTTTATTCCAAATTATACTCATTCATTTTCCTGTAAAGTGTGGTCAAGGCTATGCCCAAAAGTTCAGCAGTTTTGGTTTTGTTACCGTTGGTATAGTTCAATACTTTTTGGATATGTAGTTTTTCGGCACTCGCCAACTCAAAGGCAGACATTAGCCTTGGGGTGGGTTGGGAGTAAGAAGTTAAAAAATGTTGCATTTCCATTGGTAAATTTTCAACTTTCAACTCTCCCTCATTTTCAACTAAAATCAGGCTGCGTTCAATTACATTTTTCAATTCCCGAATATTTCCTTTCCATTGATGATGTTTCAGTGCTTCATAAAATTCAGTTGAAACAGTTTTAATCTTTTTATTGAGTTTTGTAGATGA
>JBKBKL010000100.1:0-15548 GCA_046294665.1 Runella sp. | reverse complement strand
GCATGCGGTTGATCTCGTTGGTTCCTTCGTAGATTCTGGAGATACGGGCATCACGATAGGCTCTTTCCATCGGAGCATCAGCCGAATAACCCATTCCTCCATAGATCTGCACACCCTGATCCACCACGTAGTCGAGTACTTCGGATCCATGGACTTTGGCAATTGCACATTCAATGGCAAACTGCTCCAAAGCTTTCAACTTAGCCTCAGCATCTGGAAGACCTTCAGCCGCCAAAGCTCCCATTCGATCTTCAATATCCTGACCTGCACGGTAGCACAGGGATTCGGTAGCAAAGATTTTTGTTGCCATTTCGGCGAGCTTGGACTTGATGGCTCCAAACGTATTAATACTCACGCCAAACTGCTTGCGATCTGTAGAGTACTTGATGCTTAGGCTAGTCACTCCACGTACCCCTCCAAGGACACCTGCCCCGAGTTTTACTCTGCCGATATTGAGGATGTTCACGGCGATTTTGAATCCATTACCACGCTCTGAAAGCATATTTTCTATGGGTACATGACAGTCGTTGAAGAAGATTTGGCGAGTATCAGAGCCTTTGATACCCATTTTATGTTCGGGTTCGTTCATGGTGATACCACCCATTCCTTTTTCGACGATAAACGCCGTGAGGTTTTTGTCAGTTTTGCCGTTTTCATCAATTTTGGCAAAAACGATAAACACATCGGCAAAACCACCGTTGGTAATCCACATTTTTTGACCATTGATGATATAATGCTTGCCGTCGGCACTCAACACAGCTTTGGTTTTGCCCGAGTTGGCATCAGAACCTGAATCAGGTTCCGTCAAACAGTAAGCAGCTTTCCATTCGCCAGTAGCCAATTTGGGCAAGTATTTTGCTTTTTGTGTTTCATTGCCATAATACAAAATGGGTAATGTACCAATGCCCGTATGTGCCGACAAAGCCACCGAAAACGAGTTGCCTGCACCAGTAGCCTCTGCTACGAGCATTGAGGTATTGAAGCTCATGCCGAACCCTCCGTATTCTTCGGGTACGGCCGTACCCAGTAATCCCAACTCCCCTGCTTTATCCATCAGCGACGACATCAATTCGGGCGATTTGGCATTGTCAATCTCATCAAGCCTTGGCCAAACTTCTGTAGCCAAAAAATCAGTACAAGACTGCGCAATCATCTGCTGCTCTTCGGTGAAATCCTCTGGGATAAACACTTGATGCGCTTGGGTTTCTTTAATCAAAAATTCACCCCCTTTGATGGAGGCATGGCGTGCTGTGGTGATCATGGTCTTTATTTGTTAATGTTATTTCTAAAAATTGTTATGCGTGCATACAAAAGTAGAAACTAAAAAAATAGTATGCAAGCATACTGTTAAAAAATTTTTAGATTGAAAGTGTGTAACTTTGTAGTTAATAATTTACAGGCTCTAATCTTAGGTTTTTCTAAGTACACCCAAATTGGGAGATGCACAAAAAGTCAAATACATGAGTTTAGTTTCAAATCAAGTTCTCTCCAAATACGAAATCGTCATCGGTTTGGAAGTACACTGCCAGTTGCAGACCCACACCAAAATTTTTGCAGCCGATGCCAATGTTTTTGGGAGCGAACCCAATACCAACATCAGCGTCATCACGCTGGCGCACCCCGGCACACTCCCCAAACTCAACAAAAAGGCGGTAGAATATGCAGTACGCATGGGGCTGGCTTGTGGCAGCGACATCACAAGACATACTATTTTCGATCGTAAAAACTACTTTTATCCCGACCTACCCAAAGGCTATCAGCTTTCCCAAGACAAAGCCCCGATTTGTGTAGGGGGAGGTATTGCGGTGCAGTTCAAGGATAAATCGGGAAAGCAAGTAGCAAAGACGGTCAAGATTCATCATATCCATTTGGAGGAAGATGCCGGTAAGTCCGTACATGACGGCTCTGACTACCACACCCTGCTCGACTACAACCGTGCCGGTACACCCCTTATCGAAATGGTAACAGAACCGTGCATCACGTCGGCCGAAGAAGCGGGGGCTTTTCTGTCGGCAGTGCGGCAGTTGGTACGTTTCATTGACATCAGCGACGGCAACATGGAAGAAGGCTCACTCCGCTGCGACTTAAACATATCGGTACGACCTAAAGGAGCGACCTATTTTGGCACCAAAGTCGAAATCAAAAACATGAACTCGATTCGTTTTGTGATGAAGGCCGTCGAAACGGAGTTTGTGAGGCAGGTAGGAATGGTCGAAAAAGGAGAAAATATCCTGCAAGAAACGCGAATGTTTAACCCCGAAACTGGTCAAACTTACTCTATGCGTGTCAAAGAAACGATGAACGACTACCGGTATTTCCCCGAACCTGATTTGGCTCCTGTATTCATTTCTGATGAGTGGCTCGACGAAATCCGCCGGCAAATGCCGCCACTACCTCATGAACTGCGCGAGAAGTTTATCACAACCTACCAACTTTCACCTGGACACGCTACCACGCTCACTGATAGTAAAGATGTGGCTTTGTATTTTGAAGCATTGGTCGTCGAAACCCAAAACCCTCAAATGGCTGCTAACTGGATTCTGGGACCAGTAAAGACTTTCTTGAACGAAAATCCCGAAGCATCGGCCAAAGAATACCCACTAACGCCCCAACAATTAAGTCAATTAATCAAACTGGTAGAAGGTGGACAAGTAAGTCATTCTACTGCCGTACAGAAAATCCTGCCTTTATTACTCGAAAATCCAAAACTCCATCCGATCACCTTGGCCGAACAAAACAACTGGCTACAAAACAGCAATACCGATGCGATCGAAGGTATTGTTGATGAAGTGTTGGCCGCCTTACCTGATAAAGTCAAAGAATACCAAAAAGGGAAAAAAGGGCTGCTGGGTATGTTTGTAGGTGAAGTAATGAAAAAGTCGAAAGGGAGTGCCGACCCTAAAGTAGTCAATCAAATATTAGCGGAGAAATTGAAATAGCAGTATGAACTTTCCGAAAGGCTTGGCCTTTCGGAAAGTTGTTTTTATATCGCCTCAAACCCACAATACGGCACTAGCACTTCAGGGATTTTGATGCTGCCGTCGGGCTGTTGGTTGTTTTCGAGCATGGCAGCTACGATACGTGGCAAGGCCAATGCCGAGCCATTGAGGGTATGCAGCAATTCCGTTTTGCCTGTTTCGGGGTTTTTGTAGCGAAGTTTGAGGCGATTGGCTTGGAAGGTTTCAAAGTTAGATACCGAACTACACTCCAACCACCGCCCTTGCGCTCCTGACCAGACTTCAAAATCATAGGTCAAAGCCGAAGCAAAGCTCATATCTCCACCACACAATCGAATGATACGGAAGTGTAAATTGAGTTTTTGCATCAGTCCCTTTACGTGTTCTACCATCTCGTCTAAGGCTTGGTATGAATCTTCGGGCTTTGTGATTTGTACTATTTCTACTTTATCGAATTGGTGTAAGCGATTGAGTCCTCGCACGTGCGCCCCCCAGCTACCTGCCTCACGCCGAAAGCAGGGCGTATAGCCAGCGTTTTTGATAGGTAGCTCGCTTTCGGGTACGATGACATCGCGGTATAGGTTGGTGATAGGCACTTCGGCAGTGGGTATCAAATACAAATCGTCGGCGGTAGCATGGTACATTTGGCCTTCTTTGTCGGGAAGTTGGCCTGTGCCAAATCCCGAATCAGCATTGATGAGAATCGGGGGCTGTATTTCGAGATAGCCGGCATGGGTGGCCTCATCTAAGAAAAACTGAATCATCGCGCGCTGCAAACGCGCTCCTTTACCTTTATAAACAGGGAAACCCGCCCCTGTGATTTTATTGCCGAGTTTGAAGTCAATGATGTCTTTTTCTTCAATCAAATCCCAATGAGGTTTGGCGTTGGGAGAAAGATTGGGTTTGTCTCCCCAGAGATATACCTCTACGTTGTCGTCGGCGGTGCGGCCGGGTGGTACGCTCTCGTGCGGGAGGTTGGGCAGTAGTACCAGCAAGGCGTTCTGTTCACTTTCGAGGGTTTTGAGCTGTTCTTCGAGTGCTTTTGAGCGAGTTTTAAGTTCGGCAGTTTGGACTTTGGCTACTTCGGCTTCTTCTTTTTTGCCTTCTTTCATGAGTTGCCCGATTTGCTTGGCCAATGTATTCGACTGCGCGAGGGTAGCATCGAGTTCTTGCTGGGTTTCGCGGCGTTGCTTGTCAAGGTCAAGTATCTGCGCTACGGTTTGGGCAGCATCTTTGACGTACTTGCGTTGGAGGCCAGAGATGACAGCCTCGGGGTGTTGGCGGAGTGTAGTGAGTTGTAGCATCTTGTCATAATCCCCAGCCTGAAGGCGTGGGGTTTTGGGATTGTCCCCAGCCTGAAGGCGTGGGGTTTTGGGATTGTCCCCAGCCTGAAGGCGTGGGGTTTTGGGATTGTCCCCAGCCTGAAGGCGTGGGGTTTTTGGGATTGTCCCCAGCCTGAAGGCGTGGGGTTTTGGGGGCATCCTCGCGAACCCCATGCCTTTAGGCTGGGGTAGAGGGCGTATCTTCGTCGCTCGACAGGGGCTTTAGCCCCGAATCTACGTGAAAGCCATAATTTGTAATGAATTCTTCATATTCGACCATAAAAGTTTTTTTTCGATGATGTTCTTCTTGGTTACGTATATAATTTCTTACTCTTTCTATGTGCGACTCACTGACTGATACTGCAAAATACTCATCAGCCCAATGTAATTTCTTTCTAAACAACTGTTCTTTATTAGCCCAATAAGATGACTCGCCTTTGATGAGTTGAATGGCCTTAGAAATAGGCATATCCGCATTAAGTCTGAGCAGACAGTGAACGTGGTCTTCAACTCCGTTTACAAAATCCACGTAAATATCTTTCTTTTCGGCATTTTCTCGAATGTGTTGAAATAATAAAATTCGCTCTTGACGTGAAAGAATACGTTCTCGGTATTTAGTAGCCCAAACAGCATGAATCCAAATTTTAACAAAAGCCATTTTATACCAAGATTAAAGAGATTTGCAAAATTTACAGAATTTTATTCCTTGATTTTCATGGTATTTACATTCCAAAATTTTTGCAATAAAATTTTAGTCAACTATAATCAAGTCATTGCGCTGTGAAAATACTTTTCATGGCATCTTCGTAGTAAAAAAGTCGTTCGTTGAGGGCATTGAGGGCAGCGGCTTTGTCTTTGGTCCAGACCAAAAGCGAAAGGTTATGCTCTGAAGCACCATAAGAAATCATACGAATCGGTATGTTTTTCATGGCATCAAATACCTTGAGTGCAATACCTTCGTTGTCGGCTTTAAACTCTCCTACGATACAAATAATAGACAGGTTGCGGTCGTGTTCCTCCAAATCAGCGATTTCGCTTAGTTCAGCGGTGATAGCTTCGAGATGTGTATCGTTGTCTATGGTTACGGCTACCGATACTTCGGAGGTCGTAATCATGTCCACGGGGGTTTTGTATTTCTCAAAAATATCAAATACTTTTTTCAAAAACCCGAAAGCATTGAGCATACGGGTAGAGTGAATGTAAATAGCTGTGATACCGTCTTTGGCAGCAATGGCCTTGATTTCGCGGTCGGTGGTTTTAGTAGCGATGAGCGTACCAAAAGCCTGTGGCTCCATGGTATTTTTGAGGCGAACAGGTACACCACGTAGCTTGGCGGGTGTGATAGTGCTGGGGTGAAGGATTTTTGCCCCAAAATAGGCCAACTCCGCCGCTTCTTCAAAACTCAACTCTCTGATGGGGAAAGTACGTTTGACGATGCGCGGGTCGTTGTTGTGCATACCGTCTATATCGGTCCAGATTTGAATTTCTTCGGCACGTATGGCTCCTCCGATGAGCGAGGCTGTATAGTCAGACCCACCACGCTTGAGGTTGTCCACTTCACCACGTGGATTGCGGCAGATGAATCCTTGCGTTACGATGATTTGTTTGTCGTGGTGAGGCACAAGCATTTCGGTCAAGAGTTGCTCGATAGTGTCGAGTTCAGGCTCGCCGTCGGTGTCTATTCGCATAAAATCGAGGGCGGGCAAAAGCACCGAACTTTCGCCCTGCTCTTCCATATACGCTTGAAACATCTGCGTACTCATAATTTCGCCCTGAGCCACCATTTCTTTGTCTTGCTTGGTTGTGAAAGGTCGTGCTTTGGCCAATGACCGTATGAAATTAAACTCATTGTCCACGATTTGTTGGCCTTTGGTCAGGCTTTGGGGAGTAGCGTACAACTCTTGGATAAAAGCGTCGTAATGCGCTTTGAGGTCGTTGATTTTACGCTCTGCTTCGGTGGTATTGTTGGCTTTGGCCGATTCGGCTATCGAAATCAAAGCATTGGTAGTACCCGAAAGAGCCGATAAGACTACGATTTTGCGGCCACTGTCGGCGGTGATGAGGTTTCTGATAGAGTGCATACGTTCGGGCTTTCCGACCGACGTACCGCCAAATTTCCAAACTTGCATTTTGTACTGTGAATGACTGAATTGGTGAATGAATGGGCGCAAAATTACCCAAAAAAATGGCTTACCAATACTTAAAAATCGTTGTAATGATTTTGTAGCCTGCCAAAATAACGCCTTTGACAGTGCCAGAAATCTTAGAGAAGCCGATACGTTTTCGGTAGTCCACAGGCACTTCGGTAACGCGCATATTCATTTTGGCGGCTTTGAGTTGCATTTCTACGGTCCAGCCATAAGTGGTATCCTGCATATCGAGGGCCAGTAGGCTTCGCCATCGAATGGCTCGAAAAGGTCCCAAATCGGTGTAGCGAACGCCATAGAGTAGCTTTATCAAAAAAGTAGCGAGCCAGTTGCCAAAAATTTGGGGGAGAGTCATGGAGCCATTTTCTTTGATACCCAACGCCCTTGAGCCTATCACCATGTCGTAATTGTGTAGCAAAATAGGAGCTACTATATCGGGGAGTTGGTCGGGGAAGTCAGAGAGGTCGCCATCGAGAAATACTACGACATTGGGCGTGTCTCGGCGTGATTTTAAGTATGAAATACCCCGCAAACAAGCCCTCCCATACGCCGGCAGCGGTTCGTCTATGACGGTAGCTCCAGCCTCGGCGGCGCGTTGGGCAGTTTGGTCGGTGGAGCGATTGTTGACGACGATGATTTCGCGTACCCAATCTTTCGGGATTTCGGCAATCACTTGCCCGATAGATTCCTCCTCGTTGTAGGCAGGAATGATGACGACAATGTGGGTAAGCTCTGAAACTTTGGCCATGCTGAAATGGTTATAATGACTATACGCAAAACTACTCAACATGGTTCATCAGACTTTGCCATTGTCGGCCACAGGCGCATTTCCTCCCTTATTCCTTGACTACCTCTCCCAAAAACCCTCACTTGATTCTTTTTATGGTCGGTTTCCTATTTTAGAAAATTTTGAAGGGCAAATCGCTCAAAAAAAACAAAACACTATCAATCGTACCCAACTGGCAGCGTCGCTGCATCGTCAGTACAGAAGTATTACCAGTAAGCCCAATCTTGACGTACTGCTCGATGAAAATACGTTTACGGTTACGACTGGCCACCAACTCAATATTTTCACGGGGCCGCTGTATGTTATTTACAAAATCGTAACAACCATCAACCTCGCCCGCCGACTGCAACAAGCCTATCCACAGTATCAATTTGTACCGGTGTATTGGATGGCTACCGAAGATCATGATTTTGACGAAATCAGTTATTTCAATCTATTTGGCAAAAAATATACTTGGCAAACCCAACAAAAAGGAGCCGTAGGGCGTATGAACCCACGTGAGTTGGGCGAAGCGCTCAAAATCTTGCCCGAGCGTGTACCGATTTTTGAGAAAGCCTATCTCCACCACGACAACTTGGCCGATGCGGTGCGATGTTATATGAACGAAATGTTTGGGGCAGAAGGTTTGGTCTGTATTGACGGCGACGACCCCGACCTCAAACGACTTTTCCTTCCGGTCATCGAAGACGAATTACTTCATCAAAAAGTACACAAAATTGTAAACGACACTACCCAACGACTCGAAACACTGGGGTATTCTACCCAAATCGCCCCTCGCGAAATCAATTTGTTTTATTTAGCCGAAAACTTACGAGAGCGTATTGTACGTGCAAAAGAAGATTATCAGATTCTGAATACAGATTTGAAATTTACTCAATCCCAGATTCTCGAAATCGCTCACCAAAATCCCGAAAGATTCAGCCCAAATGTAGTGCTGAGGCCGCTGTATCAAGAAATGATTTTGCCCAATTTGGCCTATATCGGAGGGCCGTCTGAAGTGCCTTATTGGCTACAACTCAAAGGAATTTTTGATGCTTATGGGGTAGCTTTTCCTATATTGCTGCCACGAAACTTTGCCCTCTATGTCAATGCTGCCTCCCAAAAACGTGCCGAAAAGCTGGGCATGACCATAGAAGAATTGTTCTGGGACGAAGTACGTTTGCGAAAATCGTTTGTCGAAAAAACAACGACTATTTCGCTCGAACTTGAGGAGGAAAAAATAGCCATAGAGCGTCTGTTTGAAGGAATCACGGGCAAGGCTCTCACCATAGACAAAACGTTGGAGGGAGCGGTCAATGCAGACAAAGTAAAAATAATGGGAGTGATAGAAAATATCGAAAAACGCCTCAAAAAAGCCAAAGAACGTAACCATGAAACAGAAGTAAACCAACTACTTGGCCTTAAAGCCAAACTTTTTCCGAATGGTGGACTGCAAGAGCGCAGCGAAAACTTCTTGAACTTTTATCTAAACGACGCTACATTCATCGAAAAACTTTTGGAAAACTTCAATCCACTTGATTTTAGTTTTAATGTACTCACAGAGGTATAAAAAAACGCTGACAATATGCAATGATATTGCCAGCGTCTAAAGGGAAAAAGGGTTTAAGCGTAGAAACTTTCTTTGCCAAATTTCTTGACCAATAAGTAGTAAAATACCGCACGGTACTTACGGCGAACGGGCTTCATTTGAGCGGCTACTTCGGCCACCGCAGCTACCAAGTCTGGACCGTCGGCCAAGCCAAGTTTTCCGACCAAAAAGTTATTTTTCACGCGATCTAACTCTTCTTGGTCAGAAGCCGCTACCAGTTTGGAGTCTTCGTTGTAAATCGAAGGCCCCAATCCTTTGGTAACAGCCGTTAGAAGGGCTTCATCAATGGCGATGCCGAGTTCGGTCATCTGCTCTTTGTACGATTCGATTGCTTCGGTGAATGCACTCATGATTTTTGATTGTTTGGATTAGAGTTTGAAAAATGGGTAAAATAGGTGAAATGTGCAAGGATTTAAGATTTTTTTTTAATTTTTTTATATACATTCCAGCATTGGAGTATCTCATAAGTAAGTTCATAATCAGAAGAAAGCAGCAAAAACTCCTCTGACATATCACAGAAATATCGAAACCGCTCCAAACCTTCACCGCGCAAGTCGGTCGCTTGGCCGGCGATCATCGCAAAGCGATAGTTGGCCAAGTCGCGCCTTCGTTTTTCTTGCATGAGCATGGCTACTTTGCGGTCTTCGCGTGCCGATTTGCTAAACAACTCGTAGAGTAGCGTAATGGGCGACTGCGCCAAAGCCGCTGCTTCACCAAACGACAAGTTTTTGCGGGCTTCGGGTTCTGCCAAAATTTGTTCGATTTCTTTTTTGAGTTGTTGCTCTCGTTTGCTGGCTACTTTCACCTCGGGCAGTTCGATGGCTTTTTCCAATTTTTTGAGCGAAAGGGTTATTTCTTCATTTTCGCCGCCCCACCGAAAAGCCCCGCGCTCGTGTGTTAGACTCGTTATTTCGATCGAATCTCCGGGCATTGCTTCCATAAAAAAAACGCCCTGCTTGTTGGTACGGGTCAGTTTGCGGGAGTTGAGATTGGTAACTGTCGCCAAGTCAATGCCTTTATGCGACTCCATATCCAATACTTTGCCTATGATGTACCCTTTTTGGGCAAAGACTGGCGAAGTACATATGAGTAGAAACAAAAGTTTGTATTTCGATAAAAAATGTATCAATGGGCTAAAGGACAATGAGGTAATTTATACTCAACTAAAATTTTATTACGAAAGTTTTGTATTACAAATCTTTGAAAATCAAGTAATCAAATCCCGAAAACCTTGCAAATCACTTTAATCTCGCTATAAAACGGTCAGAGGGGCAAATTGTTATCGCGCCATTTTGTGTAATCACCTTCAGCAATGAGCTGAAGGCCATGGGTAGGTAAAATAAAAAGATAAATCCAGCAATCTACCAACTCTCCAGTTTCAGATTGTACTTCTATTTTTTGACGTTTGTATTCTGGGAGAGGTTCGTTGATACCTTCATAATCGTCCAATTTTTTTAGTATCAGAGCAGCATTTTTCAACTCATAAATTTCTCCCACCACTTGATGAGAAGATTGAGTGTCATACACTGCCCCGGGGTAATGCCCCAGATTGTACAATCGCCCGGCAAAAGTACCTGTACCTTTGTAAACGGCATTTTGACGAAGATAGCTCGCAAAGGGATTTTGGAAGCCTTGCCTTAGAGTGCCATAGACAAATAGAAATTCGGGGTCATTCATCGTAAAGTTTGGATAGTTTTTTCTCCTTTCATGGTGCGAAGATACTTGACCAAATCCAATACTTCTTGCTCCGTGAGCGCGTCAAAAAGCCCAACGGGCATCAATGACGTAGGCATTACCTCTCGCGACTGTATGGCCGATTTGTTGAGGACGACGGGCGGCTGACCTACAATACGCATGGTGAGTTGGCGGTCGGTTTCGTTGGTGATATTGCCGGAGTAGGTGCGCCCGTCGCGAGTAGTGATGACGACGAGTTTATAATCATCTTGTATCTCGCCGCTCGGATTGAGTACGTTGTGAAGAATATAGTCCAAATTGGTGCGATTGGAGCCAGTTAAATCGGGGCCGATTTCGCCTCCTTTACCGTACATTTTATGACAACTTCCACATGATTTTTGAAAAACAGCTTCGCCCTTGGTAGCGTTGGCGGCAGCTACGGCTTTATCGGTCAGTAAGCGTTGGTACTTGAGGTAGGCTTTTTCCAACGACGGCTCCTGCTCAATCGGCCCCCAGACCTCAAAAAAACCACTTCCTACCACGCGGAGTAGCTGCCTTGCCGAATAAGGAGGCACATCACGTTTGGGAATGGTTTGATTTTTGAGGGCTTGGGTGAGTTGCCAGCCATAGGTGGGTCTTGAAGATAGCGTCTGAATGGCTTGTTGTTTTTCGGCCTCATTGAAGGTTTTGTACTTCACAATCAACAACTTACCCAGCGATTCTTTGTTGAACTCCGCCACCGCACGAATGGCATCGAGGCGTAGCTTGGGGTCATCGAGCAAGGTGGGTAATTCGTTGGCGAGTTCTTCGCGTTGGCGATTGGCCAATGCTTGCAAGGCTTGCTGCCTTTGGGCAAGCGGTGCGTTTTTATTTTTGAGCGTAGCCAGCGACTGCTGCGAGGCTTCGGTATCACCAAAGCGTTGTGAGATTTGTAATGCCAATGCCGCTATCTCTCCTTTTTGTTGCCGAAGTTTGGAATACACCACCGCCCAGTTGGGAGGAGTTTTGAGGTCGTAGCGACCTTCGAGACCGTCGCGCAAGCCCAACATCAGATTTGAATTTGGGTTTTTCTCCAAAGCGGCAATCACCTCTTGAATACTGCCAGCATCTGTCAAACGTCTGGCGATGTAACTGGTAATGAGCGGTATTTGGGCCTTTGCAGCCAACGTCAAAGCACGACTATGATTGGTCAAAACGAGCGGTTCAAGACCAAACCAAATCATTTTTGGTAGATTGTGGTCGTCTTTATCTTCTACTTTCAAGGATAAATTTTCGGCTATTTGCCAAGCAGTTTCTGACTCGATACGCTGCATAGCAGAAGCCAAATACAGCCTAACCACCGGCGAAGGGTCAGTTTTGGCCATTTTTACAAAGGCTTCCAACGCCTGCTTGGAGGGTTTACGGTCTTCGCAGAGGAATTGGATAGCCCACGCCCTCAAATAAACATCGGGGTCGTCGAGGGTAGCCAAAAGTTGATCTTCGGTCAATAAATGGGCTACGTGCAATGTCCACAAAGCCCGTAGTCGGTAGTCAGAATTGGTATGGTTTTGGAAAATGTTTTGTAAAGTCGCGACAGCTTTGGTTTCAATCTTTTTTTGGGAAGCACGGTGCTGTAAGATGAGCCTTGCGCGGCGAGCGTGCCAGTCGCTGGTGTTGGTTTGAAGTTGGGCGAGTTGGTCATCATCGAGTTGCGACAAATCACTGTATCTGTTGGGCCAATGTTCGGCCTCCGAATTTTCGGGCATGACCCTAAAAATCCGTCCAGTTTCGCCATGAAGCACTTCTTTGCCACAGATGTCGGCATCGTGCCAATCGAGCGCGTAAATACCCCCATCGGGGCCGATTTCGAGGCTGAAACCTACCCATTGGGCATTGTTGGCTATCACGAAGTTGTCGCCTTCTGTACCCACAAATCCAGAACCTTTTGGCACAAGTACATCTGAAAGAATGGCGTGTTCGTGGATATTACACATAAAAATACGCCCTTGCTCCTCTTTCGGGAAAGCATCTGACTGATAAATACGCGCTCCACCATGCGCCGAGCGGTGCGAATGGTCGGCGATGGTACGAATATCACTATACCAATAAGGATTGAAATGCTGCCCCCCTTGACGGTGATAGATACCTCCCGGAATAACGTGCCAAAGGTGGGGAATCACACAAGCAGTGATAAATAGCTGCCCTTTGGCATCATAGTCAATACCCCATGGATTGCTAAAACCGTGGGCTACTACTTCAAATTTATCTTTGATAGGGTGATAACGCCACACACCACCGTTGATGTCAGTACCGTCGCCTCGATAAATCTCGTCTTCGGGAAAAGGGTCTTTGTGGCGGTAAATTTTGCCTTTGCCTGTGGGTTTGCGTACTCGTGAGGGCGTAGCAAAACCCTGCAAACCATATAGCCAGCCGTCAGGTCCCCAATGAAAACTATTGAGAGTTTCGTGGCGGTCGCGGATGCCCCAGCCTGTGAGTCGTACTTCAATATCAGCCGTATCTGCTACATCGTCGTGATTGCGGTCGGGAACAAAGAGTAAATTGGGAGGTGCACCTACAAAAACACCGTCGAAACCTACGGCCAATGCCGCCGGAAAAGCGATGCCTTCCAAAAACACTTTTTGAGAGTCGGCTACGCCGTCGTGGTCGGTATCTTCCAAAATCAAAATGCGGCTATTGCCTGCATTTGAAAAGCCACGCCCCCGCGACTCATAATCACGGTTTTCGGCTACCCACAGGCGGCCACGGTCGTCCCAGCAAAAAGCCATCGGTTGGGTAATCATCGGTTCGGCGGCCCAAGCATTCACACGAAAGCCTTTTTTAGTAGTCATGGCTTTGACAGCCTCATCGGGGGTCAAAAATTTGGCATCGAGGGCTTCTTTTTGGGCAAGCCCCCAAAGTACTGCGGAAGCATAAATACCACTATCTCCGATATAATTCTCCCAAAGTTTGTTGATTTCGACATCATTTCGCTGCCCCGTATAGACTACCAATTGATGCTTGATGACTTCGATTTTTCCTTTCGGAATCGTCCAATCGGCTTGGCGAGTTCGAGCTGGGCCTATACCCAACTGGCCGTCCACACGCCAATGTTGAGGGAAATCTTTGTTGGAAGGGTGATCAAAAATGGCGATGTGCGCCCAGTCAGAGCGGCCTTCGATTTGCATACCCACGTCCACCCAAGTAGTACGCTGACCTTCGGCTTTTTCGTTGCGCTGGCGGGCTGCATTGACTACCTCACCACCGATGTTGGGTCGCCATGGCATACGTATAAAAAGCCCTCCATAATCATATTTGCCGATGGTTACGTCTGTTTTGGCTTCGCCTTGCCACTCCAAATCCAGCAGATAGCGACCTTTTTCTTCGCGCATTGTCCATAGTTGGGTTTCGGTCAAAGTCGTATTGCCCTTTTCGTCAAGGAGGTCATAGACCGTTTCCCACTGTACTTCTGCTCCTTTGGCTTTGAGTATTTTAGCTGAAACACGCCGCCAGTAGCCATGAGTAGGGTTGTGAAAATAATCACGCCCATTGACACGGGTAAACCCCCAATAAATGCCTGTTTGGTGTTTGTGATGGCCAGGGCTGTATTCGGTGAGTACGCCTTTGCCATCAGGGGCTACCAGCGGGTGTAGGTAGGGTCGAAAATCTTTCTTGGTATGTTGAACAGCGATAGGTGTATTGTTGCCCCCTCTAAAAACAGCGATCGTACTATCAGTTTGACGAAGTAGAAAAGAGGCAGTGACTGGCTGTTTGATTTGTGATGCTGATAAAAAATAACGGTCGGTGTTTGGGGTCGAAAAACCACCCATCAATACCAATGATGCACTACTTATTCCTACCAACAACCATTTGACAATAAGCCCGTTAGTTTCCATAGAAGCAGATGATGATGTTATGTCAAAAAGCTCAAATCTTGTCGAATCTCATATATTGAAAATGAAACCAACGCAATGTAACATCATTTCATTGAATATGAACGAGCACAACATTAAGAGAGAATTGCAAAAACTACTCCGTCCTGACAATCTTTTCGGGAGGTACCATCGGGTACTGATTCAAACAAAGCCAAAGCTGCGCCAGCACCACTACATCTTCTATGCAGTATCGTTTGATACGCGACAAGTCTTTTTCGGCATAGTACACCCTCGTTACGTCTTCGCCGCTGATGTCTGACTTGCTACTCGGAATCCCAAACAATGCCGCCAGCAAATCCAACTGCGCAAAACTCTTATAATCGCCAAAACGCCACATATCAAGGGTATCTTGGTGGAGAATCTCCCAGGGTTTTTTGCCTGATAGCTGGAGCGATTCGGGCAGGGCTACGCCATTAACCAGCATACGGCGGCACAGATAGGGGAAGTCAAACTCCTTGCCATTGTGGGCGCAAAGGGTAAATTGGTCTTGAGGATATTTTTCGATGAGAGCTTTGAATTGCTCCAAAATTGCCCGTTCGTCGTCGCCGGCTATGGTTTTTACTTTGAAGCGAGGGGTATCTTCGGTACCAATCCAGTACAACGCTCCTATACCAATACATACAATCTTGCCAAACTCCGAATAAATAGCCGCCCGCCGATAAAACAAGTCGAAAGCTGAGAGGTGGTCGTCGTTGCGGATATTGAGGGCTTTGCGCTCCCATTGCTCCTGCATACGCTCATCGAGCAAATCGAACGAAGCCTTGCAAGACACCGTTTCGATGTCTATAAAAAGCAGGTTCTTGGCTTTTTTGCGGAGTTCCATTGTATGGTGAGGGATTTATTTCGGAAATCTCATTTTATAGTCCACTTTGACAGCCCCTCGACTGATGTCGGCCAGTTTCTTTTTGAGCATTTGACGCTTGAGCAATGGCAGATGGTCTGTAAATAGTTTTCCTTCGAGGTGGTCGTATTCGTGCTGAATGATACGGGCGGCCATGTTGTCATATTCTTCGATATGTTCGTTCCAATCCAGATCAAAATATTTGATTTTGATTTTTTCAGGGCGATACACCTCTGCCCTAATCCCCGGAATACTCAAACAACCTTCTTCAAATGCCCACTCATCGCCTTCTTCTTCGATAATTTGGGGATTGATGAATAC
>JBKBKL010000099.1:0-15609 GCA_046294665.1 Runella sp. | reverse complement strand
CTGGTATTTGACCCTCTCGGCCCTCCCGAAGCAGCGGCCGGTATGGCCCTTCGCTTGCTCCTCCACCCCGAACGACTCAATCGCTTGGTCGTGCAATCAGCCCTTGACGCTTCCTTGCCAAGTCTGGAGGAAGTACTCCAAAAACTCCTACAAGCCACTTGGCAATCGAAAACCTTACGTGCTGGCTACGACGGCGAAATAGCGCGATTGGTAGAAAAGATGATTTTGGAAAAACTCCTCGACCTAAGCCGACACAAAGACGTAACACCCCAAGCACGTGGGGCTATATTGCTCAAAATCAAAGATTTGGAAGTATTTCTCAAAACCCGTACTTCCTCAGATGAAAAGCAACGGGCACATTATCTTTTTGCCCAAAAACAAATCGAAACTGCCAACAATCGCCCCGAAGCCCTCGTATCTACCGATCCTCTGACCCCTCCCGACGGTGCCCCCATAGACCCCGGCTACGAATGGCTCGAACCCGCCTGTGGCTGGGAGCAGCGATGAAGACAAAGAGAACTTGGTAAATGATTATGATACCAATTGAACTTGAGCAATTCTCCGTTAATCCAAACTTTACTAATTTGTAATGCAAATTTTCATAAATACGTCCTTCAATGAAGTACTAAGAAGCGTATTAAAAAAACATTTTTCGGGAGAGCATACCTTAGTTTTTAGAAATGAACTACTCGAAGAAGACCCGCTTGCTTCATTTGCACAGTCAGAAGTAATCTTGGGGAATCCCCCCGTAGCTTGGTTTGCCACTCCCCTACCCTATCTCAAATTTTGGCAACTCGACTCCGCAGGATTCGACGGTTACAGGTCGCTATCGCTGCCGTCTGTGGTGGTATGCAACTTACAAGATTACTTTTCAATCCCTTGCGCCGAAACTATCGTAGCGGGTATCATGGCTTTTTACAGAAACATAGACCAACTTACCTTACTTAAAGCCCAAAAAAATTGGGTAGGAGCTGCCCTTCGCCCCCGTCTGGGCTTACTCACAGGCAAGCGAGTCGTGATTTTGGGAGCTGGGAGTATCGGGCAAGCTGTGAGAAAATTATTGATGGGGTTCGATTGTAGCGTTATGCTCGTAGCGCGCTCGCAGCCCGAAGCACACATTCATAGCCCCGAAGCGTTGTTGGAAGTTTTACCCCGAACCGATTTGGTCATCAACTGCTTACCGGGTACTGCCAAAGGCTTTTTTACAGAAACTATGATTAACGCTTTGCCTCCCCATGCCGTTTTTGCCAATGTAGGGCGTGGGACTACCGTAGATGAATCTGCACTGATAAAAGCATTGGAGCAAAACCGATTGGCAGGGGCAGTATTGGACGTAACCGCCATTGAACCACTCCCATCTGACCACCCCTTTTGGACGATGCCCAACGTCATCTTGAGCCAGCATACCGGCGGAGGTCAAGCTACCGAAGATGAAGGTAAAGCTGCGTTTTTTATCGAAAATTTTGGGCGTTTTCTCAAAGGACTACCCCTCCAAAATCAAATAGACTTAGCAAGAGGATATTGAAACAGTATTGCAAGTAAAAATCAAATCGGCTTTTTTGTATTGCAAGTTGTATTGCAACTAAAACAAAAAAGAGTTACGAAAAACTCGTAACTCTTTCGGTGCGGCGTACCGCATTGTGAATGTGGGCCCAGCAGGGCTCGAACCTGCGACCCCCTGATTATGAGTCAGATGCTCTAACCGACTGAGCTATGGGCCCGAAGACTATGTATGTATTTTGCGGTGCAAAAGTAGGCAATATGACTTAATTTCCCAAAATCAATTCAATATTAAAACAAGTAAATTCAAAGCCATAGAAAACAATAGGCTTTTTTACTCGATTGATTTTGTAAGTATAAACAAAGGATTGTCGGCCATTTCGGCAAACTTGGCTGGGATTTCGGCCATTTTGGGTTCTGCACCCATATCGCCTACCAATTCTTCGACAGTACTGAAATGTATCACTTCAAAATAACGATAAGGTGGTGTAGCGTCAGACCCAAAAATACCGTAAGACTTAAACACCTTAAAATCACTGACTGACTTTAAACTTTTGACAGTCGGTATGTCAAGTGTTTTGGCGAAGGCTTCGTAGTCTGCCTCTGATACGCCTTCTTTGAGATTGAAAAGTACGATAAGGGTTGTCATATTTTGGATAATTTCTGATTTGCAAAGTTGTTAAGTTTTAAGAGTCTATCTTACCGAGAGCCATTCACAAATGCCTTGGCGGCACCGCCCAGCATACCTCCTACATAGTTCATGATGATTTTGGCTCCTTTGCCGATGAGTGCTTTGGCTTGCTCGCCAGTAGCGGCGGTCGTACCTATGATGAGTTGGTGCGCCAGTACGACCTCAAAAATATGGTCTATCACTTTTTTGACTTCGTCATGTGCAGGACCGTCATAATACCCCATGCTCATCGCCAAATCGCGTGGGCCGATGATGAAGCCGTCAAGTCCAGGTACTTTACAGAGTTTTTCGAGATTTTCGACCGCTTTCATATCTTCGACTTGGGGGAGAACGAGCGTCTGTTCATTGGCAAAATGTACATATTCGGCTTGCGGCATTTTGCCCAGCCCAAACTCCCACGCCCGTACAGGCCCCAGCCCTCTTTCGCCCAAAGGTGGATATTTGATAGCCTTGACAAGCAACTCAACTTCCCTGACTTCACTTACGCCCGGCATCATGACACCCATGATGCCTGCGTCCATGAACTGCAAAATCAATTTGGGGTCGGTGCTACGGATACGCGCCATGGGCGTAATGCCCGATGCCTCACAGGCCCTGATGATGTTTTGTACTTGGTCAATGCCGATAGCCCCATGCTCACAGTCAATCATGTAGTAGTCCAGACCTCCGTAGGCACAAAACTCTGCTATCATGGGGTCAGATGTATTGGAGATAACTCCCAGTACAGCCTCACCGTTCTTGATTTTTTCTTTTGCGAAGTTTTTTTTCATCGAGTTGATTTAAGATATTGATGAGTTGATCATTGAAAGTATTGGACACACAATACTGAATAATTTTCCATTGTCCTTCGATGCGCTGCAATACACAACTCATTGCTACTTGTCCTTTGATTTTGTTGCGTGAGTTGAAAATTTCGGCATCGAAGTCATATTTTTCGAGGGTGAAGGCTTTATCTTCACGTATCACAATGTCGGTTACTTTGACATTGTTGATTCTAAGTCTTCGGAAGATGGGCAAGTATTTTTTGAGATAACCCTCTGCCGAATTGACTTGGTTGTTGGCATCAACGACCTCGGCATTTTCAGCAAAAAGACCTAAAATCCTCTCTATTTTGAGACTTTGGAGGGCTTCGAGGCGGGCTTGCAAAAAATGAGATACGCTGACGAGATCTTGCATAAAGTTACAGATAAAACCTCCAATTTATTTAGATTTCTTTTATAATTATTTGATTGATAAATCGTTTTCGTAAAAGCCAAAAATACACATTTTTACATTTTTATCTCCAAATCCTAAAAACATGAAAACAATCGTTCTTACTGCTGCCTTTATGACTACCATAGCATGGGCACAACGCGAAAACACCTCAAAAATAGTAGAAAGTAAAATCGAAACCGTAACTGTCTATGAAAATGGCGCACAGATAACGCGCTTGGCCAAAACGCCTCTCAATGCAGGCCGTACAACATTGACCCTCAAAGGTATCTCTCCACAATTAGACAAGCAAAGTCTGCAAGTAGCTGGAGATTTTGTGATTTTGTCGGTAGTACACCAGACCAGTTTCTTGTCGGATAGCAAAAAATCGGAAGAACGAACCCGTTTGGAAACCCAAAAAGAAAATATCGAAGAAAAAATCTTGACTAACAACGCCCTCCTCAAAGTCTTTCAGCAAGAAGAATCGTTACTCATCAAAAACCAAGACATCAAAGGTAATACTACCACACTCAAAGCAGCGGAGTTGAAGGAAGCGGCTGATTTTCACCGTAGCCGCCTTACGGAGGTTCTCAATAAACAACTCGAACTTCAAAAGGCCAATCGGCTATTAGAGCAAGAAATCAAAAAAATCAATGCTCAACTTACCACCTTAGCCCCAACCCAAGAATCAACCACCTCAGAGATTGTCATCGCT
Source organism: Runella sp. (assembly GCA_046294665.1). Classification (GTDB taxonomy): domain Bacteria; phylum Bacteroidota; class Bacteroidia; order Cytophagales; family Spirosomataceae; genus Runella. Next base: position 11,512 of record JBKBKL010000099.1, on the reverse strand, counting down.
CTTCAAAGTAATCAGCCCCAAGCCGCTGCCGAGGTATCGGTGAGTTATTTTGTACCCAATGCCGGCTGGACTCCCACCTATGACCTGCGCGTGCGCGACATCAGCCGCCCACTCGAAATCGGCTACAAGGCCACGGTTTATCAGTATTCGGGCGAAGACTGGAAAAACGTCAAACTTATCCTCTCCACTGCCAATCCACGCAAAAACAACCAAAGCCCCATTTTACGCCCCTGGTATTGGGGTAGCCCCAACAATTACAGCGATTATTACAATAACCTCACCGTTACGGCCTCTTCCGACAACGAAATCATAGGCACGGTACGTAGCAATACCGACAAAACGCCATTGCACGGCGTATCTGTCTTACTCAAAGGTACTTCGCTCGGTACTATCACCGATGCCAATGGCAATTACCGAATAACTATTCCACCTGACTTAAAATACAAACGCAAAATATTGATTTTCAATTTTATAGGCTACCGTAGTGCCGAGCGTGAAGCCTACAATCCTACATTAAACGTTGATTTGACAGAAGAAACTAATACCCTCAACGAAGTCATTACAACCTCCCGCACATCACAGGCAAGACAAGAAATGATCGGTGCAATGGCTATGGCTACTCCCCCTACCGCCAAACGTACCCAAAACTTACCAATAGTAGATGAGCGCGAAGCTCCTACCAGCCAGCAATACGAAATCAAAGAACCGTACACCATTCCTTCCGACGGCAAGACTTATACCGTTGAAATCAAAAATGAGGAAATCGAGGCTTATTATGAATATTATTGTATTCCAAAAATTGATACGGACGTTTTTCTGACGGCACACATCATCAACTGGGAGCAGTACGGCCTGCTGGGGGGAGAAATGAACGTCTTTTTTGAAGGGGTATTTGTAGGAAAATCTTCGATGACCCTGCCCAATAGTGATACGCTATCGCTATCGTTGGGACGAGATAAAAACTTAATAGTGAGCCGTATCAAACAAAAATCATTCAGCAAACGTCAAGTTTTTGGCAATAGCCAAAGCGAAAGCCGCCGCTACGAAATAACGGTACGCAACGCCAAAAAACAGGCTGTCAATGTGGTCGTAGTAGAGCAGTTTCCATTGTCAAACACCAAAGAAGTAGAAATTCAGGATACTTCTGCCCCCGAGGGCGAAGTAAACAAAAGTACGGGCGAAGTCAAATGGAAGTTTACCCTACCGGCAGCACAGCAGCGCAAATTATTGCTGGGTTATACGGTCAAATACCCCAAAACGGGCTTTGTGAGTACAGAATAACCCCTGATGACTCAATCTTTCAATTTTTCGCGCAGTTGGAGCAGTTCGTCGCGATAGCGGGCGGCCTCCAAGAAGTTGAGTTCTTTGGCGGCTGTTTCCATTTTGCGTTGGGTTTCGGCAATGAGTTTTTCCAAATCTGACTTACCCATGTACTGCACCACAGGATCGGCAGCAATGCGTACTTCTTCCGGTTCGACATAGTATCGTTTGGCGGTAGCTTTGGCATCGGCTACGGCGGTTTGCTCCATAATAGCCTCACGGCTTTTGAACACCGTCTTGGGCGTAATGCCATGTTGCTCATTATAAGCCATTTGGATACTACGGCGACGGTTGGTTTCGTCTATGGCTTTCTGCATTGACCCCGTGATTCGGTCGGCGTACATGAGGACTCGTCCGTTTTCGTTGCGAGCAGCGCGGCCAATGGTCTGAATCAGCGAACGAATATCGCGCAAAAAGCCCTCCTTGTCGGCATCCATGATAGCTACCAGCGATACTTCCGGCAAGTCCAAACCTTCGCGCAGGAGATTGACTCCCACCAATACATCAAACGCCCCTAGGCGCAAATCGCGCAATATTTCCACACGATCGAGGGTTTTAACGTCCGAATGTATATATCGGCCTTTGATACCCACGCGGTCGAGGTATTTGCTCATTTCTTCGGCCATTCGCTTGGTGAGGGTCGTTACGAGGATACGCTCACCGCGCTTGACGCGCACATCAATTTCTTCGAGCAAGTCGTCAATCTGATTGATACTGGGGCGTACTTGGATTTCGGGGTCGAGCAAGCCCGTAGGTCGAATGATTTGCTCTACTACCACCCCCTCGGTACGGCGCAACTCGTAGTCGGCAGGGGTAGCACTGACAAAAATCGTCTGGCCTGCCAGTTCCTCAAACTCTTGAAAAGTAAGGGGACGGTTGTCCATGGCACTGGGCAGCCGAAAACCAAAATCCACCAACGATTCTTTGCGCGATCGGTCGCCACCCCACATGGCCCGAAGCTGGGGCATGGTTACGTGGCTTTCGTCCACAATCAGCAAATAATCTTCGGGGAAATAATCCAACAAACAAAAGGGTCGCTGCCCCGGCTGGCGGCGGTCAAAGTAGCGAGAGTAGTTTTCTATACCTGAGCAGTAGCCCAGTTCGCGCATCATTTCCAAATCAAACTCCGTGCGTTCTTTGATGCGTTGTGCTTCGAGCAGTCGGCCTTCCAACTCAAAGTGCCGAATCCTCGCTACCAAGTCATCTTGGATTTCGTGAATGGCATTGAGCAGAACATCACGCCCCGTTACGAACAAATTGGCAGGGAAGATAGCAATCATCTTCTCTGATTGCATTTTTTTGCCATTGGTAGGATTGATGCGTTGGATTTCTTCGATTTCGTCGCCAAAAAATACCACACGATAAGCAAAATCAGCATATCCGGGGTAAATATCCACCGTATCGCCTTTGACTCGAAACGTCCCGCGCCCAAACTCTGCTTCGGTACGGCTGTATAAAATTTCGACCAATCGAAACAAAAATTGATTGCGACTGATGATTTCGCCCACACCCACACGAACGATACTTTTGCGGTATTCTTCAGGGTTGCCTGCCCCGTAGATACACGATACCGAAGCCACCACCAGCACATCGCGCCGCCCCGACATCAACGACGACACCGTCGAAAGCCGTAGTTTATCTATCTCCTGATTGATAGCTAAATCTTTCTCGATGTAGGTATTGGTCGTAGCAATGTAGGCTTCGGGCTGATAGTAATCATAATAACTGATGAAATACTCGACAGCGTTGTTTGGGAAAAACTGCTTAAATTCTCCATAAAGCTGTGCCGCCAAGGTTTTGTTATGGCTCAACACCAGCACAGGGCGGTCGAGTTGGGCTACTACATTGGCTACCGTAAAAGTCTTACCCGATCCAGTTACCCCCAGCAATGTTTGAGCACGTTCACCGTTGCATATTCCCTCTACAAGCTGGGCAATGGCTTGGGGCTGGTCGCCTGTGGGTTGGTAGTCGGAGATGAGTTCAAAAGGCATAACAGAATGTAAAAAAGGTATCATTTTAAAACAACTAAAACCGTTTGAAAAGTTCGCCCCCTTTTGCCCCAAAAAAACATTGCCTCGTCCCAGAGGGACGAGGCCAATGCCAAATTACCCTACTCTATTATGTTATCGAATTAATATCAACTTCTGTGCCAAAAGAACATATTTATCAAAAAAAATATGTTTCTTATTACCGTTTTTACTTCAATGCCTCCCTCAAATTTTCTATTTCATACTATCTTTTCATGATATACTCGTTCAAAATTGATTTGCGAAAAAACCCAATATGTTTCCGTTGATTATCAATGGGTTACATAGCTATTTTTTTGCAAACCTATGGGGTTTAAGTATAAAAAAGTACTTTTTCCTCCATTCTATGGCCGGATAAAAGATGCTCATTGGAATTGTCTTTATTCTATCAAATTACATTCTAAACTAAGTAACTATACTTTTTGCTCACAGAAACCACAGAATACTATATTCAATACTCTTTACCGTTGGGAAGCAAAGTTACTTTCATTGAGTTTTGGTGATAAATTCTTGACTATCTTTGGTAAAAAAATATTATGCCACAGACAGTTCTTATCACTGGCGGTACCGGTATGGTGGGCCGCCGTCTTACCACACTTCTACAAAAAAAAGGATACCAAGTGGCTTATTTAAGCCGTAAACAAGTTTCAGTTCCCGACGTAAAAGTGCATTACTGGGATCTTGCCAAAGGACAAATAGACGAAAAAGCTCTACTCCAAGCCGATTATTTGGTGCATTTGGCAGGAGCAGGGATTGCCGACGAACGGTGGACTTCTTCCCGAAAAAAGGAGATTATAGATAGCCGTACAAAAAGTATTGAGTTGATTGCAAAATGTTTGCAAAGCCACCCCCATTTTCAGATTAAAGCCTTTGTTTCGGCTTCTGCCATTGGTTTTTATGGAGCCGATACCGGCGATCGTCATCTCCATGAAGCAATGCCTTCGGGGAGTGATTTTTTGGCATCAGTAGTACGACACTGGGAAAATGCCTCTGAATTGGTGGCCAATGTGGGTATCCGCACGACCAAACTTAGAATAGGTGTTGTGCTGAGTAAAGAAGGAGGAGCTTTGCCCAAAATCGCCCAACCTGTACGTTTGGGAGTAGGCGCACCGTTGGGGAGTGGGAAGCAGTGGTTGTCTTGGATACACATTGACGACTTATGCCAGATGTTTATTCATGCCCTTGAAAATCCCTCTTGGCAGGGAGTTTACAATGCCGTAGCCCCTACCCCTGTAACCAATCGCGAATTGACACGTCATATAGCTAAAATAGTTGGACGGCCTCTTTGGCTTCCTTCGGTACCGGCATTTGTATTGAGGGCTGCTTTTGGTGAAATGGCCGATGTAGTACTGGGAGGCAGCTATGTACTCAATGAGCGAATCGCACAAGAAACGGATTTCAAATATCAATTTCCCGATATAGATATTGCTCTGACTGACTTGCTGTAAACTAAAAACAGATCCTCTGATAATTCAATTTTGAAAATCATTTTTTATCTTTGAAATGCAGCACAAAATCTTAGCATAAAAAATAGGTTTTAATGCTTTTTTTGATAGCCCCAAATCCTTATGATTTACTTTTATGATTCAACACTTCCTCGACAATTACTCCAATCGTTTTGTATCTCGCCATTTGATTTTGGCTATTGATGGAGCCGTTACAATCTTATCTTTTATCATGGCGTGTATCCTTCGCTTCAACCTCGATGTGTCGGGAGTGAATTGGCGGCTTTATAAATATTATTTGCTTACTCTACTCGTCAATCGTCTTTTTTGTTTTCTTTATTTTCGTTCTTACACAGGCATCGTTCGGCATACCAGCGTCGAAGATACTTCGTTGATTTTCAAAGCCATTACAGCCAGTAGTAGTATTACGCTACTGATTTCGATTTCGCTCACCCATACTACTGACAACACCCTCTTTTATATCCCGATTTCGATTCTCATCATTGAGTATTTCATCTCGTTGTTTATGATGATTTCGAGTCGTTTTTTGGTTAAAAATATTTACAAAACACTCATAGCCCATGCCCCCGGCGAAAAAGTAAATGTCCTGATTTATGGAGCAGGTCTTTTGGGAATTTTGACCAAAAATACCCTCTTACGCAACCGACACAAAAAGTATAACATTTTAGGTTTTATAGACGATAACCCCTCCCTTTGGTTCAAGACCATCGAAGGGGTGCGGGTTTATCCTGAATCAGAAGCGACGAGGCGTTTTATCGAATCAGACTTGTATGAAGATATAGAAGTGATTTTGGCGATTCACCACATCAAGCCACAGCGCAAAACCCAAATCATCGAGGATTTCTTGAAGAGAGAAATTATTGTCAAAGTAGTCCCTTCGGTGTATGAGCGTATCAATAGCGACCAACTCCGCACCGAAGAAATCCGTAATATCAGAATCGAAGATTTACTCGAACGCGACCCCATTCAACTTGATGCACCTAACATCGGGCAGCAACTCGCCCAAAGCGTAACGCTCGTAACAGGTGCAGCAGGTTCTATTGGAAGTGAAATAGTGCGCCAACTCATTCGCTTTCAACCTCATACACTCCTTTTAGTAGATCAATCCGAATCAGGTTTGTATGATTTAGAAAACCAACTCAAACGACATTTTAAAAAATATTTGGAGGCGGGTACACAGCTTTTGGTACAAGTAGCCGACGTAACAGACGAGGTACGCATGAGGCATATATTTGCCCAATATCAGCCTGATTTTGTCTTTCATGCTGCTGCCTACAAACACGTACCTCTTATGGAAGATCACCCCTACGAAGCAGTTAAAATCAATGTATTTGGAAGTAAGATTTTAGCAGACCTGTCGGTAGAAATGGGGGTGAAAAAGTTTGTGATGATTTCGACCGATAAGGCCGTCAATCCTACCAATGTCATGGGAGCAACGAAGCGATTGGCCGAAATGTATGTACAAAGCCTCAATGAACGTTTCTCGCATCAAACACGTTTTATTACTACTCGTTTTGGCAATGTTTTGGGGTCAAGTGGCTCGGTAGTACCGCTATTTCAAAAACAAATTCAAACAGGAGGACCCATTACAGTTACCCACCCCGAAGTCATTCGATATTTTATGACTATCCCCGAAGCCTGTCAGTTGGTACTCGAAGCCGGCAGTATGGGCAATGGCGGTGAAATTTTTGTATTTGATATGGGACAGCCAGTCAAGATTGCTGACTTGGCTAAAAAAATGATTAAGTTGTCGGGATTAAGGGTCGAAAAAGATATTCAAATCGTTTATACGGGCTTACGACCGGGCGAAAAACTTTATGAAGAATTGCTCAGCGACAAAGAGCATACCTTACCAACCTATCACCCCAAAATTCAAATAGCCCAAGTCATACCACAACCTTTCAGTGAGATTTCCAATGCTTTGTATGAACTGCGCAAAGCCCTCCGAGAAGGAGATAAATCCGTAATAGTGATGCACCTCAAAACACTGATTCCAGAGTTCATAAGCAACAATTCAACCTATGAATCGCTGGATAAATTAGTTGAATGGAAAGGGTAATGTACCATGAAAATCTTCACGGTAGCTCAAATTCGTGAATGGGACCAATATACGATACAACACGAGCCTATTTCCTCTCTCCATCTCATGGAGCGAGCCTCGGAGTCATTTGTGCGCTGGTATTGTGCCAGATTCGACGACCGCCACTGTGTCCATGTATTCTGCGGTATGGGCAATAACGGCGGCGATGGGCTGGCTGTAGCAAGACTTTTGATTCAAAAATGCTATAATGTCAAGGTATATGTCGTAAAACACTCGCCTCAAGGTTCTGCTGATTTTCAAACGAATTTGGAGCGTCTGAAAAGCATAACTTCAATAGCATGGATCGAAACTGAACATCAAATACCCCATTTATCTTCCTCCGATATTGTAATTGATGCCCTACTTGGCTCGGGTGTTTCGCGGCCTGTAGATAGTGGAATTTTAGCAGATGTAATCGCACAAATCAATCGGAATAGTTCTATTGTTGTTTCGATAGACATCGCCAGTGGCTTGTTTGCCGATAAATCTACACCTTCACTAAGCGTCATTATTCAACCAACCTATACAGTTACTTTTCAAAGCCCAAAATTGGCTTTTTTTTTACCTCAATGCGCCGACTATGTAGGCAAATGGGAAGTGATAGATATTGGCCTAAGTAGTGATTTTGAAAATCAAACTCAGACTTCGTATTATTGCATTACTTCTCAAAAAATAGCTTCTCTCATAAGAAAAAGAGAGAAATTTGTCCATAAAGGCACATTCGGCCATGCGTTACTTATAGGGGGGAGTTATGGCAAAATTGGGGCGGTTGTATTGTCAGCCAAAGCCTGTATGCGTTCGGGCGTGGGGCTATTGACGGTACAACTCCCACGTTGTGGATATGATATTTTACAAACCAGTCTGCCTGAAGCCATGGTACTGCCCGATTGGCATTGGTCTGTCAATACTACAATGACGGAGGTAGAGCCATATTCTGCCATTGGTATCGGGCCAGGTTTGGGCAAAGACCCACTTACTTTAAGGTTTTTAAGACAACTTCTACCTTCAATAAAGTTACCCGCTGTTTTCGATGCTGATGCGCTGAATCTTTTGGCCGAAAATTCTTCATTGCTTGATTTATTACCTGCCAACAGTATTCTTACGCCCCATCCTAAAGAATTTGAGAGATTGATAGGAAAAAAGTGGGCAGATGACTTTGAAAAATTAGTGTTACTTCAAAATTTTTCTCAAAAATACCAAGTCATTGTCTGTCTAAAAGGAGCGCATACAGCGATAGCACTTCCCGAAGGTAGGATTTGGTTCAATACTACCGGCAACCCCGGAATGGCTACCGCAGGCAGTGGTGATGTACTAACTGGTATCATCACAGGGTTGTTGGCACAAGGTTTTACGCCAGAAAATGCGGCTTTGTTTGGAGTTTATCAGCATGGTATGGCTGGCGATCGCGCTGCCGCTCATTGTACTCAGCCAGCCTTGATTGCTTCCGATATTATTAATCACATGGGGTGGTGAGCAACTATTTTATACTGACCTAAAAAAACAAAATCTCCCCTATTGAGGGAGATTTTGCAATGAAATAGGGCAAAAAAGTGCTACTTACCTCCGTTGTTGTTTTCCCCTTGCGGTCTAAGAGCTGTTGGCTTCACTTTTATTTTTTTGACCGTGTAAGGCACACATACAGGTGGTGGACAAGCACAATCGGGGGCTTTGACAGTGATTTGATTTTTACAGGTTTTGTCAGAAGTGGCAGATACTACCACATCTTGCCCTGCCGGAACTCCCGAAATAGTGAACGTACCATTTTGATTGTTGGCTACTTGTCCCTTATCTGCTGTTACAGTCCCATTAGAACTTACCACCACCGAATACGTCTGCCGATCCTCTGCACATCTTGGAAGTTGGGCAGAAAGTGTAGGCTTAGGATTAATAGTAAGTGTGAGTGCAATACGTAAACTGGTACAATTAGAGCCGTCAGTTTTACGTGATTCTACGTAATAAGTTCCCGCGGTGGAAGTTTTGAAAGTAAGCGTTCCAGTAGCCAACGGAGTACCCCCCGTAGGAGTAGCATACCAATCAGCCGTTTCGCCTGCCCCTACTATTACAGTCAATGCTACTGCTGTATCGCCTTCACAGAATGTCTGACTTGTACCAATCGGAGGGGTGATTGTTGGACAGCTACAATTAGGAGCAGAAACTTCCAATGTATTTTGGCAGCCATTAGCCGCATTGGTTGCTATTATGGTAACGTTTACACCGGAAGGTATGCCTGTAATTGAGTAATTACCTCCACCATTATTGATTACTGTATAGGGAGCAGCCGTAACAGTCGAAGCATCAGACGTAAACTTAATGTTGTAAGTTTTCAAATCAATAGCGCAAGCCCGCTCCGTAACCTCTATGATAGGCTTAGTATCATTTTTGGCAACGGTGGTGGTAGCCGTTGCCTTACAACCATTGGCCGTATTGGTTACTTCTACTGTATATGCCCCAGCCACACTCACAGAGAAACTGGCCACGTTCCCAGGATTCGTTACGCCACTCGGTACTGTCCAAGCATAGCTCACTCCACCGCTCGGATTGGCCGTCGCCGTCAAGGTCTGACTCGGACTACCACAGGTCAAAATGATACTGTTGAGCATTACTGTCGGGTTGGTCTTGCTCTCCGTTACCGTCGTGCTGGCCGTGGCCTTACAACCATTGGCTGTATTGGTTACTTCTACGCTGTATGTCCCGGCCACACTCACACTAAAACTGGCCACATTCCCAGGATTCGTTACGCCCGAAGGCACCGTCCACGCATAACTCACTCCACTACTCGGACTCGCTGTCGCAGTCAAAGTCTGACTTGAAGTAGCACAAGTTAATGTGATATTGTTCAGCGTAACTGTCGGCAAATCCTTATCTTGGGTTACCGTCGTTGTCGCTGTTGCTTTACAACCATTCGAAGTGTTGGTTACTTCTACCGTATATGTCCCCCCTACACTCACACTAAACGATGCCACATTCCCAGGGTTCGTTACCCCTGTTGGTACCGTCCACGCATAACTCACACCTGTATTGGGAATCGAAGTCGCCGTCAAGGTCTGACTCGAACTTCCACAAGTCAAGTTGATACTATTGAGTGTAACTGTCGGGTTGGTCTTGTTCTCCGTTACTGTCGTGCTGGCCGTGGCCTTACAACCATTCGAGGTATTGGTTACTTCTACACTGTATGTCCCATGAACCGTTACAGAGAAACTCGCCACGTTCCCGGGGTTGGTTACGCCACTCGGCACTGTCCACGCATAACTCACCCCACTGCTCGGAGTGGCCGTCGCCGTCAAGGTCTGGCTCGGACTACCACACGTCAAAGTGATGCTGTTGAGCATTACAGTCGGGTTGGTTTTATTCTCCGTTACTGTCGTAGTAGCCGTTGCCTTACAACCATTCGAGGTATTGGTTACTTCTACCGTATATGTCCCAGCCACACTCACACTAAATGAGGCCACGTTCCCAGGGTTGGTTACGCCACTCGGCACTGTCCAAACATAACTCACCCCACCGCTCGGAGTGGCCGTCGCTGTCAAGGTCTGACTCGAACTCGCACACGTCAAAGTGATATTGTTCAAACTGACCGTGGGCAAATCTTTGTCTTGGGTTACCGTCGTGCTGGCCGTTGCCTTACAACCATTCGAGGTGTTGGTTACTTCTACCGTATATGTCCCAGCCACACTCACACTAAATGAGGCCACATTCCCAGGATTGGTTACGCCACTCGGCACTGTCCACGCATAACTTACACCTGTATTGGGACTCGAAGTCGCCGTCAAGGTCTGACTTGTACTCCCGCATGTGAGGTTGATAGGGTTGAGCGTAACTGTCGGGTTGGTCTTGTTCTCCGTTACTGTCGTGCTGGCCGTGGCCTTACAACCATTCGAGGTATTGGTTACTTCTACACTGTATGTCCCAGGGACCGTTACAGAGAAACTCGCCACGTTCCCGGGGTTGGTTACGCCACTCGGCACTGTCCACGCATAACTCACCCCACTGCTCGGAGTGGCCGTCGCCGTCAAGGTCTGGCTCGGACTACCACACGTCAAAGTGATGCTGTTGAGCATTACAGTCGGGTTGGTTTTATTCTCTGTTACTGTCGTAGTGGCCGTGGCCTTACAACCATTGGCCGTATTGGTTACTTCTACTGTATATGCCCCAGCCACACTCACACTAAATGAGGCCACGTTCCCAGGGTTGGTTACGCCACTCGGCACTGTCCAAACATAACTCACCCCACCGCTCGGAGTGGCCGTCGCTGTCAAGGTCTGACTCGAACTCGCACACGTCAAAGTGATATTGTTCAAACTGACCGTGGGCAAATCTTTGTCTTGGGTTACCGTCGTGCTGGCCGTTGCCTTACAACCATTCGAGGTGTTGGTTACTTCTACCGTATATGTCCCAGCCACACTCACACTAAATGAGGCCACATTCCCAGGATTGGTTACGCCACTCGGCACTGTCCACGCATAACTTACACCTGTATTGGGACTCGAAGTCGCCGTCAAGGTCTGACTTGTACTCCCGCATGTGAGGTTGATAGGGTTGAGCGTAACTGTCGGGTTGGTCTTGTTCTCCGTTACTGTCGTGCTGGCCGTGGCCTTACAACCATTCGAGGTATTGGTTAC
>JBKBKL010000098.1:0-15683 GCA_046294665.1 Runella sp. | reverse complement strand
CTTTTCGACGAATTGAAAGAAGTGCCCGCTTCTGCTACCTTCGCTGTGGACGAATCCACTACCCGTTTGGCCATACCCCTCTGATAAATTTAATTTTCTTGCTATGCGTGCCATGAAAACAAAATAGTTTTTGCCTAAAACTAATAATTAAAATTTAAAACACTTAATCGTTTATGCAAGGTCTTTTTACAATGATATTTGATTGATAGTACCCGCAAAAAAGATTTGAACTTCTTCCAAAAGTACTTTCAGCGGTATGGTTTGAGGAAATACCTTGAGTTTATTCTACTGACTCAGTGCCCAAAACAACAGCGAGTCAATCAGAAGAGAGAGGTGGTTTGAGGTAGATTTTTTATGTGTGTTTGCGTTTGAAACGCAAACTATATAAGTCAGCGACCCGTACTTTTTGTTTATGCTTCTGCCCATTCAACGCGTCAAGATGATTGTTACTGATGCGGGTGGAGTAGTTGTATTTTGGGCAGTCGTACTTCCGAATCCGTATCTTACTTCCGATACATTATTAACTCCCACCAGGGTATCTCTTGCCCCAATGAAATACGTTTTGCCGGGCGTGAGATTGGCAAAAAAAGCCTTGCCATCGGCATTGGTGATTTGGCGGGCTATTCTGCCCGTAGGATTGGACATGGTACGAACCGTTTGGGCCTGTTCTTGGCTGACAAACAAAAATACTTCAGTACCGAAAGTAGGTCTGCCTTGCGCTCCATCAGCGTCTTTTACTTCCACGGCCAACTGTGTAGCGGGAGACGGAGGTGTATGGGCTATAAAATTGATTTGGTCAAGATTGCGGCCACTAAAATCCGTAGTATTTCTAAAATTGGACACGGTAGGATTGAAGCGCAAATCGCCCAGCCGCCCGATGACCCAGTATCGGTCGCTATCGAGGTTGTAAAAAAAAGCTACGCCCCGCTCATTGGTTTTGAGGGTACGTATGGCATTTCTGACTTCACTACCTGTATTGGCAGCTTTGCTAAAATCCTCATTGACAAACAAATACACGTCCATACCATTGATGGCTTGGCTCAAGCTATTTTTTACGGTTACTTTTAGTTGATTTCGAGGGTATTGAGGTTTTAATATCAAATGTCGCGCATCATTGTTTCTGAATGTATTGAGCAAGCTATCTCCCCTGAAGAGTACGCCATCTTTGTCTTTGTACTCACCCACCAGCCGTACTCCTTCTATATTTTTGGCTTGATGCGTAAAAATAAACTTGCCCTCTTTATCGGCTTTTTGTTTGAGCAAATAGGGGTCGGCGGTAGCGTTATAAGCCAAATAGATTGTGGCTTCGGGAGCTATGACAGTGGGTGCTTCGGCCAAATCATCTTTGAGTTGAACCGTACCTTTGAGCTGATTGATTTCGTAGAGGTCTTGGTTGGGGTTTTGGCAGGCGGTGGCCAATAGCATAAGCCCCAGTAGGAAATGCCACGATAGAATCTTGGATAAGAAATAAGTAAAGGTTTTCATCTCAAAAGATTTTAAGCAATTTGGTAACTACGTTTTGGTCTATGGCTACACCTACAAACCCTCTTATGGCGGGTGTTTCGTATTCACGCTCTATTTGGCCATTGTTGAGGACGTATGCTTTGCGAAAAAACAGGTTTGCTCCCCCCTGTACACTAAAACCTGGCACTATATCTATGCCCGCCCCCAAGAAATAATTTTTGAAAAACCGCTGACTCACACTCAAGCCCGCCAGCAGATAGTACTTACTGACGAATCCATTGCCTCGTGCTTTGCTGAAAGTGGCATAGTTGCCGGCCCATACTTTACGGAGGAGTTGATTTCTTTTGCCAGAGCGAGTCATATTGCTTTCTTTGATGTACCATTTGACACCGACTACTGCCTCAAAATTGCTGGTGCCGGTGTTGGTCTGAAACTGCCCCGTGGCATTGTCAAAAATAGACACAGCCCTTTGTCCAAATACATAATTGATGCTCAACAGCGGCCACCATTTTACAGTATTGTACGTTTTGTAGCCGGCTTTGGCTACGGGTTTGTCTTTACCCGTTTCATAAATGGCATAGTTGATTTGGTTGGTGCCTTTGGCCGTGAGGCTTTCGTTGAGCAGTATATTTTGGCTGCGATAGCGTGGCGGGAGTTTGCCTTCACTTTCTGTTTTGTCAAACTCTGCGTAGGCTTTTTGTAGGTCTTCGATAGGTGGCTCGGTTTGTGCTGCCAGCCATGCCACCAACTGCCGCGTTTCGTTGAAGAGTTTGATACGCTCATCGCAGCATTGTATGATTTGTTGTTTTTTCTTGGCTTTTTCTCTTGCTGCTTTTTGGGCAGGAGTTTCTCTTTTGTTCTCTCCTTCTGACCCTCCTGCTGGACTGCGGCTTCCTCCTTCTTGCACACTTTTTGTTAAAAAAAATATTTCTGCTCCTTCCAATAAAACCCGTACGCGATTGAGCAACGTTACCAGATTAGCACTATTTTTCATGGCTTCGGCCAGGGCATCGGTGGCATCGTCGGTGCTTTCGTCTAAGTTGGTGCGTAGGGGAGCGGCTTTTACGGTTTCTTGAGCTGATGCCTTTTGGTCAGTAGTGAGGTTGTGTACCAAGCCGCGCATATAGTCTTTTTCATACACATAGTCGGGCAGTAGGTCAGGAGGGTTCATGTTGGCGTAGTCGCTGCTGGCATCGAAGTGGTTGAGCCATTGCACACGGTTGCAGTCTGATACCCACAGTTCTACGGTATTGAACAGTGTCTTGGTTTCGGCGATGCTCTTGAGCCATTTTTGGTAGTCTTGTTGTCGTTTGGGAGCTTGTTCTTTGGTTTTTTGGAGCAGTACTACCTGCCTGCTCAACTGCCCCATGGGCTGGCGGAGTAGATCGAGGAGCGTAGCCATATCGGTAGAAGTACAGCACTGCTCCGAAAGCGAGCGGTGGAGTCGGAGCATTTCTTCGGCCTAGGCCAAGTCTTGTGCTATTTGGAGTTCGAGGTCTGTGAGCGATACCCTCCCGAAAGGATTGAGCAGTGGCTTACCGCCCGAATACCACAACCACGACTGCATCCAAACTTCGTTGTCTTTGATGACTTGCTTCACCAACGCATGAAGCTGGCCATGTACAGTAGCTACCGAATCGAGATAAAAACAAATGGTATCTTGTAGGGCTTCTTTGTATTGGGCGGAAGTGAGGGTAGGTGGGCAGTTGGCTTTGCCTTGCAGCCACAGTTCTTTTTTGGTTTCGGCTATATCTATCTTGGCTGCGTAGGTGTCGAAGATTTTCTTCCATTCGGCAAAGAGTTTTTTGTATTGGTTCCAGCCTTTATAAGGAGTTTTTTGAGCAACATCTCTAAAGACCTGCTTGAGCAGCATATTGTCCACGTTGGTTTGATAAAGTTGGAGTGTAGCTTTGCCCGACTTATCAAAAAGCAACGGTGCGCTTGGGTAGAGGCTATATCGCGTGGAATTATCATCAGAGAGTTTTTTGAGATAGGCTGTCTTTTGATTGGTCAATTCCCTTTGATAAGTCGAAGCATTTAAGAAAATTATATCGTTTTCGTTCCAAGTGGTATTTTGAATTTTTGTGTAGAGAGAGGTAGGCAGTGATAGTTTAGGCTCTATGATGCCTACCTCTATCTTTTGGTCGAGCATGAGCAGGGTAGGTAGGGGGGCTAAGAGCTTGCCTTGTCGGTCGAAGAGCATCTGGCAAGGATTGGAAAAACTCACTTCCTCGCACTCATCACCAAGCGTAGCGCATTGCTCGCAGGGGAGGGTGCGCGGCTTGGGCGTTTTTTGAGTTTTTTTGGAGGAAGTGTAACTGGGCATAACATTGGGACGATGGCTTCTATCTAAACCATTCCCCTTAAAATAAACAACTTCTTGAGCCGAAACAGCAATACTCAGCAGCAACAAATATAGGGCGTACAAGTTTTTCATAAGGGGAAGGTCGAGTTAAAAAAACAGCCACAAACGTACAAAAAGCAACAGTTTGAAACTACCGTATTTTTCCCGTATTAAATACCGTATTTTTCCCGTAGTCTTTAATGTAATTTTTGTTCACTTTTGCAAAAAATTAAATCCTAAACCTCTATGCTTATGAAAAATGTATTGACGGTAATATTGGTAATACTCGCGGCTGCTCTTGGCTACTGGTGGGGACAAAAAAATGCCCCAACCAAAGAAATAAACGACGTAAGTTTATTAAAATCCAGCGACCTGTTTTCGATCAAATCAAAAGACGTTAAAATCCAGAGTAAAGAGATTGATTCATTGACAGCCAAAGAGTACACTTCAAACTATGGCAACTTCATAAAACATGATGTAATATTAAGTAGTGGCAGTAGAATACCACTCCGCGATGTATTGCACCCCGCACCTGCTGGTTCTACAAAAGTGGTGGATATTCCTTATTATCGTATTGAGAGTAGCGTTATCAGAGATATTATGAGCCAGCCCAATGTAGCCAATCTTTGCATTTTCCCTGCTCTAAAGCCCGGTAATGGAAGTACACAAAAAGAATTTACGCTGGTACTGGTAGGCGAAGATGCGAAGTTTAATCTACTCAAAAACAAAATTTACGACGAGGTAGATATTTGTCCACCTCCCACACCTTGCAAAGAATTCTTAATTGATGCAATGGTACCACTACACCTATTACATCATACTACTGCTGGGGGTAGCAGCGGCGGTGTATCGTTGGAAGGATTTATCTTTGTCGCAAAAAATGTTGGCAGTCGCTCTGATGACCATATTACTCACGGAAGCATCAGGCAGAATAATACGACAATTTGACAACAACAATCTGTGGATTTACGCACTGATGCGCCCCGTTACATTGGGTTTAGTGGCTGAGGCTTTCAATGTCGAACTACGTACCTCATGGATACGTCCTTTGGTGTTTCTTTTTTGGGGATTTCATTTAATCAATCTCGTTTTTTTTCAAAAATTTGGCCAAGCGTATGATTCTTATTCAAGTACGCTTGCCCTCATTCTCAATACGATTTGGTGTTTGTACTATTTATATCGTATTTTTGATAAACCGACAGTAGATTCTTTATTTGATTTCCCACTTTTCTGGCCTATTTGTGGATATTTAGTGTTCAATGCCTCTACCTTGATTGTCTTTGCAACCATTTCATTGACCAATAATCCTGTTTTTAAAGAGGCATTTCCAATTTTCAATATTATCAAAACGATTGCAAGTCATTTTCTTTACCTCACTTTTTTGATTTGTTTTTTTAAAAAAAATAATGCTAACCCCTTTGAAATCAATGGACACGGCCGATGAACTCATAGTAATTGTTGTGGTAGTATCGTCATTTACGATTTCATTGGTGGTATTTATTATTGTGATAACGAGTTTATACCAGAAAAGAAGGCTTCAATTTGTACAGGAAAAACTCGCTCTCCACGCCCAATACCAGCAGGAAATCCTCAAAACCCAAATCGAAATCCAAAACCAAACGCTCGCCCAAATCGGCCAAGAACTCCACGACAACATCGGGCAACTCCTCTCAGTAGCAAGGTTTCAACTCAATGTCCTCGAAAGCGAACAACCTTCCGCTCTTTCACCCCAAATCAAAGAAATAAACGATGTAGTGGAGCAATCTATCGGGGAACTACGCGCCTTGAGCAAAAGTTTGGATAGTCATTTTGTAGCAGACTTCGGGCTGGTGGAGAGTCTCTCACACGAACTACAACGCATACACCGAACCGGCAAATGCAACACCAACCTCGATATTCTTGGAGAAGTCTATCGGCTCGATACCCAAAAAGAAATCGTACTGCTTCGTATCGCCCAAGAAACCCTCAACAACACCATCAAACACGCTGACGCTACCTTGATTGCAGTAGAACTGCACTACCAAACTGAAGAATTTAGGCTCATCATTCAAGACAATGGTCGTGGGTTTGACTACGAGGCCGTTACCAAAAGAGATATGAATACCTCCGGCGCAGGGTTACGCAATATCCAACGCCGCACCCAACTCATCGGAGCTTCTTACCATTTGGATACTATGCCCGACTACGGCACTAAAACGACAGTTTCCATCAAAATACCGTAAAAATACCCTCTCAAAAAGGGTGTTTTTCCCGTAGTATCTCCCCTGCCCTTTACCGAAATTTGCGCCTGTTTGGGGCTTGATTCAATTTCACAAAAAATAATCAATCAAAAATGACAAATTATGTGGAATGAATGGTAGCTGATAGGGAGTAGTATCGTATTGCTTTTTTTGATTGTTCTCAATATTCGTTATTTATTTTTCAAATCGTCCCAAAAAGTGACCGTTGATGCCATGGAACAGTACCGAAGAGAAGTGTTAGAATCGCAGGTAGAAATACAGCGGCAGGCGTTTGAGCGTATCGGTACCGAACTCTACGACAATATCGGCCAAATGCTTTCGATAGCCAAGATGAACCTGTACGTACTCGAAGAGAGCAATTTAGACCCTTGGCAGCAAGCCTATCTACATCAAACCAACGAGGTAGTAGGAAAGTCTATTGTAGATTTGCGGGCTTTGATTCGGAGTTTAGAAGGCTGCACAGCCCAAGATTTCGACCTCCAAGACGGCCTTCGTCAGTATTTTCAGCGTATCCGCCAAGCCCAAAAAGCCCAGCCCGAACTACGCATACAGGGTGTACCCTACTCCCTCGACTATGACCGCGAAATCGTGCTGTTTCGAGTAGTGAAAGAACTGGCAGAGCTACTCCTCAAGTATCTCCATAGCACTGACACGCTTACGCTCACCCTCCACTATACTGCCGACGAGCTTAGTATTTGGCTGAGTACTTCTTCGGTATCGCCCTCTGAAGAAATTGACAACTCCCCAATAGCCAATATCAGACGACGCTTGGCTTTGATTGGGGGGAAATTAAAAATTGAAAAAAATACAGACACACCATTGCATTTTTCAATAAATTTACATGCTGTTGCCCCCAACCGACCACCGACCTCAACCTTTACTTCCCCATGAAAACCACCCTCGCCATTGTAGATGACCACGAACTGATGGCCAAAGCCCTCTCAGGGTTAGTTCAAAAGTACGACGACTATGAAGTTCTCTACGAAGCGTCCAATGGTCGTGAGTTGGTCAATCGCATCAAACTCAACATGATTCCTCAGGTGGTGTTGTTGGATATTAATATGCCTGTCATGGATGGCTTCGAAACAGCCCTGTGGCTCAAAAACAACTTTCCTGACATTCGGATTTTGGCCCTTTCGATGAACGACAAAGAGGAGTCTATCGTCGGAATGCTTCGCAATGGTGCACGTGGCTATTTGCTCAAAGGGTGCAAGCCCCAAGAACTCAAACACGCCCTCGATACAGTAGTACAAAAGGGCTACTACTACACCGAATACATCACCAGCCAACTTATCAAAAGCCTCAACCCCGAAACCCTCCAAAGCCCTGCCGAAAAGCTACACCTCAACGAACGTGAAGAAGAGTTTATCCAATGGGCGTGCAGCGATTTGACTTACCACGAAATCGCCGACAAGATGTGCGTAAGCCCTCGTACCATAGACGGCTACCGCGAGAGCGTATTTGTGAAATTGAGCGTCAAAAGCCGACCCGGGCTGGTCATTGAGGCCATTCGGCAAAAGCTCATCAAAGTATAGTTAGTTATTCGGCTTCGCTCCATTCTCTAATCAAATTGCCTCCTATGGGTATCCAGTCCGAAATCACACTGATAATTTTGGGCGCAATCGGTACTACATACTCATAAAGCAAACTACCCTGCCCATATTTGGGTGGAATTTCGATACCAAGTGTACTCAATAGCCAAAAGAATACACTCAAACCAAAAACCCACGTAAAAACCCCCACTGCTGCCCCGGCGAGGTTGTCGAGTGTACCCAGTAGCGTGTAGCGCAGCACCGACCGCAGCGAGTAGCCGAGGCGATTGACCATGAAAATAGTCGGAAAAAAAATAACCGAAAAGCCTATGAAAGGCAAAAACCGGCGTGTAAGGTCGGCAGTAATATAAGGAGCAAGTAAGTCTGTACCGAAGCGCAAAAACTTAAACCCAACAATCATGGCCACCACAAAAGCCGCTACCCCTACTATCTCTACGAGTAGTCCTTTGCGGTAGCCATTGAAAGCACCCCACGCCAATGGCACAAGCATCAGCAAATCTAATGTATTCAAGGCTTGACTACTTTGGTCTTATGACAATAAACTTTTGACCAACGTTTGTACTACTTTGCCATCGGCTTGGCCAGCCAGTTCTTTCATGGCTACGCCCATTACTTTGCCCATATCGGCGGGCGTTTTGGCTCCTACTTTTTCGATGATTTCGGCCAGTTTTGCTTTTACTTCCTCCTCTGAAAGTTGCTTAGGCAAATATTTTTCGATGATAGCGATTTCGGCCAATTCTTTCTCCAACAAATCGGGGCGGTTTTGCTGCTCATAAATCGCCGCCGAGTCGCGGCGTTGTTTGGCTGCTTTGGTGAGGAGTTTTAGCTCATCATCGGTACTGATTTGGCCGTTGGCTCCTTCTTTGGTTTCTTCGAGCAAAATCAGCGATTTGATAGCACGCAGCGCACGGAGGGTATCGGCAGCTTTGTCGCGCATGGCTTGTTTGATGTCTTCGTCTATGCGTTGTTTAAGTGTCATGTTGGAAGTTGATTTATCGGCAAATTTACGAAAAAAATATAGTAAATCTTGGAAAAATTGCCGTAGGTATTATATCTTTGCACTCCCAAAATATGGAGGTTGTAGCTCAGTAGGTTAGAGCGTCGGATTGTGGTTCCGAAGGCCGTGGGTTCGAGCCCCATCTACCTCCCTTAATAAAAACCGTAGCAATCAATGCTACGGTTTTTTTATGGATTTTTTTCAAACTTTCTTAAGACTTACTTGTTCAGATATATTATGTTTACCTTGATTTCACGTCTTCAAAACTCCCCTTTGGCCTTTCGTATTTTTTCGATTGTGCTACCGCTTATGCACTTGGCAGGATTTATCGGGCTTCAACTCCCTACTTCACGCCCTTTTTTTCAAACGCTCGTGCCATTTCATTTGCTCAGTACGGCACTTGTCTTGCTGCTCTATCATCAAGATTGGAACAAGTCGTCGGTATTTTTTTGTGTCTTGGCTTATGTTATAGGCTTCGGTATCGAAGTTTTGGGAGTGCATACGGGTCTGATTTTTGGACATTATCAGTACGGAAATACTTTGGGTACCAAATGGCTCGATGTTCCGCTTGTGATTGGCCTCAACTGGCTTGTACTCATCTATGCTGCTGGCATGGTGGTAGCGTCTTGGCGTAGTTCCTTGTGGACTAAGATTGCACTGGGAGCAGCGGTAGTGGTCGGCTTAGATTTTTTGATTGAACCTGTTGCCATGCGTTTAGATTTCTGGAACTGGCAAGGAGAAGTGATTCCCTTCCAAAATTATGTGGCGTGGTACCTTATTTCTGCTTTTTTGCTGTATTGTTTTTATCAATACAACTTCTACAAAAAAAATCGCTTAGCAGGCTTATTATTGCTATGTCAAGCACTATTTTTTACTGCACACCGATTGATGTATATACTTGATTAACAAATATTTAAACTTTTTTTGCTGCCAAAAGTTATATTATAAATTTTTGGAAAGACGAGGTTTTTAGAAATTTTTTTCCATTTCCAATCCTGTTCAACTTTACACACAAAACTGTTAGACAATTTTAAAGAAGAAAAATTAGGAAAATCGTTTTGTTTTTTGTTTTTTTGAAAGATAATCCAAAAACCATTCAGTCAAATTTAGTTTGTATTTGAAGGCTTTTGGAAAAGTTTAAACAAGTGGGGGAAGTTCTAAACAACATACAAAATGAGCAACTATTCAATACGGGACTTGGAGCAGCTTTCGGGCATTAAGGCCCACACACTACGTATTTGGGAGCAGCGGTACAACATCATACAGCCTAAGCGTACCGATACCAATATACGTTTGTACGATGACCAAGACCTCAAATTGGTACTCAACATTTCGCTCCTCAAAGACCACGGCTACAAGATTTCGGAAATCTCAAAACTGACACTCGAAGAAATGGCCAAAGAAGTAATGGCTATTTCTGACCGTAAGCTCAACTATCCCGATCAGATTCATGCCCTTACGATCTCGATGATTGACCTCGACGAAGAACGGTTTGAAAAAATCATCGGTACCAATTTCCTACGTTTTGGCTTCGAGAATACGATGGTCAATATCATTTATCCTTTTTTGAGTCGTATCGGTACACTTTGGATTACGGGGTCTATCGGGCCGGCACAGGAGCATTTCATCACCAATCTGATCCGCCAAAAAATCATTGTAGCCATAGACGGCCAAGTAGTTAAATACACACCACACTCCAAAAAGTTCATGCTTTATCTCCCCGAAGGTGAACTTCACGAAATCAGCCTACTGTTTGCCAGCTACATGATTCGCTCACGCAACCATCGGGTGATTTATCTCGGCCAAACGCTCCCCTTCAATGAACTCGTCTTTGCACACGATGTACACAAGCCAGACTATATTTTTACGACCATCACTTCAGCCCCTTCCAGCGATGAGGTGCAGCCGTATATCAACAAACTTTGTGAGCAATTTCCGCATACCAAACTCATATTGACCGGCTATCAAATTGTAGGTCAAGACATCAATGTAGGCAGCAATGGAATGATCGTTAACAAAATTGACGATTTGCTGGAACTTATCAGTTAGAGGTATTGCTCTTTTGAAAGATATTGGGTTACGTAATCTTTTACGCCTTCTTCCAAACTATAAAAAGGCCGCGAGTAGCCAACAGAGCGTAGTTTGTTCATATTGGCTTGAGTATAATACTGATATTTGTCGCGAATATCAAGTGGAGTGTCTATAAAGTCTATGTTGGGCTGCAATCCCATAGCCTCAAAAGTGCAGCGTGTCAAATCCAAAAAAGTACGCGCTTTGCCACTACCGAGGTTATAGATGCCCGAATTGCGTCGGTGGTGCATCAAAAACGAACATACTTCTACGACATCTTTGACATATACAAAATCGCGCATCTGCTCCCCATCTTTAAAATCAGGGTGATGCGACCTAAACAAACGCATTTGCCCTGTTTTTTTGATTTGGTGGTAAGCATGAAAAATGACAGATGCCATGCGCCCTTTGTGGTATTCGTTGGGGCCATAGACATTGAAAAACTTCAGTCCTGCCCAAAAGAAGGGCTTTCGCTCTTGCTGTAACGCCCATATATCAAAATCATTTTTGGACTGTCCATAAGGGTTCAGTGGCTTGAGTTGTGGAATGAGAAGCTCGTTGTCGTCATACCCCAATTCCCCTAAACCATACGTAGCCGCCGACGACGCATAGACCAAAGGGATTTGATATTGGATACATTTTTGCCAAATACGCTGCGAATAATGCAGATTTAACTCATCAAAAACGGTATGGTCAAATTCGGTAGTATCGGTGCGCGCGCCTATATGAAAAATAAACTCTACTTCGTAGTAGTTCTGATCTAACCAATCGAAAAACGCGGTTCTTTCAACTCTTTCTTGAATTTTTTTATCTGCTAAATTTTGTAATTTATCCAACTTAGAGAAGTCATCTACGGCAATGATAAAATTGAAGTTTTCTTCGTTGAGTTTTTTTATCAGACAGCTTCCTATGAAACCTGCTGCACCTGTAACAATAATCATACAACTATCTTATTATTAATTTTTTATCAAAATTTTTTTTTAAAAAAAAATAGCCCTAAAGAGATCAGCACTCGATAGGGCGTAAAGGTAGATTAATTTTAGACAGCAAACTATCTAAAATTTTGAGAAATAATATAACTTATTCAAGAATATTTTATTAAGCGTACTCTCCAAATTCGGTACGTAATTGGCGCAAGGCGCGGCTTACATGTGCCTCGACCGATTTGACGGAGATGTTCAATTTTTCAGAAACTTCACGGTATTTGAGTCCTTCGAGGCGGTTGAGCCGAAAGACCATTTGGCATTGCTTGGGCAGACGAGCTATCGAATCTTCGATTTGCTGTGCCATTTCTGCTGAAACGTAGCTTTGATGTGGTGAATCGAACGCATCGAAATAATCATAGTGAAAGGTATCTATAGACTCTTTCTCAAAACGCTCATGAAGACTACTTCGATAATAACAAATGCACTGATTTTTGATGGCACGATAAAGGTACGCTTTGGCTGATACTTGTACTTGTAGTGCTTGTCTATTTTTCCATATTTTCAGCAATACGTCTGATACTACCTCTTCGGCTATTTCGGGCGAAGGCACAATTTTGGCAGCATAATGGCACAGTAGCTTGTAGTATTTTCGGAATAAATACTCAAAAGCCCGCTCATCATTGAGTGCTGAAATTCTCTCCAATAGCTCTTCGAGAGAAGCCGTGCGCATTTCAAAGGTAGGATTTTTTGGAACGAAAACAACTGCGTTGGCAATCATGTTGATAAAAAGAAAAAGGTTGTACAAAACCAAGAATCACTACTATTCTATGATTGATTAGTTTTTATTTTTATTTATTGATATTGGCAGAAAATATTGAACTAAGCAAATATTTTTATGAAAAAAGTAAACAAAATTTACGCAACCGTTCCCGAAACCGTTTGCATTTATGAATATTTTTCGTTTTATTTACATTCTAACTTTTAAAAAGTATCGTTTTACAGATGCTTAGAAGTTTGACATTTACCTAATATTTATTCAAAAAATATAACATTTCTAAGATTTTGAAAAGTATTACCATCAAAGACATCGCAAGAGAACTTAACCTCTCCAAATCAACGGTATCGCGGGCTTTGCGCGATAGTCCCGAAATAGGACTCGAAACCAAAAAACGAGTACTTGAACTCGCCCAACGCCTCGACTACAACCCCAACCCCGTGGCATTGAGCTTATTGCGTAGTCAAAGCCACGACATTGGGGTCATCGTCCCCGACATCGCCAACCCTTTTTTTGGAGCGGTCATTGCAGGTATCGAAGACGTAGCCTTTGCCCAAGATTATCATGTGGTCATCTACCAAAGCCACGATGACTATGAGCGCGAGGTACTCAATGTCAAGCATATCTACAACCGCCGCAAAGACGGTCTTTTGGTGGCGATTGCCTCCCAAACCCAATCTTACGAGCATTTCAAGACACTACACGAAAGAGGATTTCCGATGGTGTTTTTCGACCGTATAGCCGACGAAATAGACACCCATAAAGTATCGGTTGATGATTTTGAAGGAGCTTATAAAGCCACTGTCCATTTGATTGAGCAGGGCTATGAGCGCATTGCCCATATTGCTGGCCCACCGCATTTGCTCATCAGCCAGCGAAGGCTGCATGGCTATCGTGCGGCCTTGCTTGACTATAATCTCCCCGTTGATGAAAGCCTTATCTTCATCTCACCTTACAATACTTACAAAGCACTTGAGGTAGCGCGCGAGATGCTTCAAAAATTGCCCCGCCCCGATGCTATATTTGCCGCCAGCGACAACATCGCCTTTGGGTGCCATGCGGCTATCTGTGAGGCAGGACTTCAAATGCCCGACGATATAGCTTTGGTGGGTTTTTCGGATTTGCCTATGGCCGCCTTGCTCAACCCACCCCTTAGTTCTATTAAGCAACCGGCCTTTGAAATGGGGCGTTCGGCAGCGGCTTTGCTCATCAATCTCATCAAAAACCCCAACCAGTATCCTTCCTCCATTTCCAATGTCCTCAAAACGCAGTTGGTAGTGCGTGCTTCTTCATTGAAAAAATAGATTCTCTGCCAAATTTAGTTTACTTTGTAGTAAGACCCGTTTCACCTTCTTTTGATATGAAAAAATTCCTCCTGTTTTTCTTTTTTTCGGCTACACTCTTTGCCCAAAATCCTATCGAAACCTTCACCAAAAACATGGAAAAGTTCGATGGGTTTTTGCCGTTTTACTGGGATTCGTCCAAAGGAAAAATCTATTTAGAAATCAAGCAACTCAACACTGAATTGCTCTACTACCCTACTTTGGCACAAGGCATAGGCTCCAACGACATCGGCCTTGACCGTGGGCGGCTGGGGCAGGAGCATATCATCAAATTTGTACGAAGTGGCCACAAAATCCTAATGCTCGAACCCAACTACGCCTACCGCGCCCGTAGTAGCGATTCGCTCGAACGCCGCGCGGTAGAGGAGTCTTTTGCACAGTCGGTTCATTGGGGCTTTGACATTTTGGCCGAATACAATGGCACGACGCTGGTCGAGCTTACACCTTTTTTGCTCCAAGATGCCGTAGGAGCAGCCCAGAGTATAGCCCGTACTCGTCAGGGAAGTTTTCGATTCGATGCCTCACGTTCGGCATTGTATATGCCTCGTACTAAAAACTTCCCTCAAAATACCGAGTTTGAAGTAACTGTTACGCTCACTGGCGACAGCCCCGGGGCTTATCTGCGCGAGGTAGTGCCTACGCCTACGTCCGTTACGACGCGGCAGCATCATTCTTTTGTCCAGTTGCCTGATGCCGGTTTTCGTCCGCGTGAATTTGACCCACGCATCGGCTACATTCATACTTCATTCTTCGACTACGCCACCCCCGTAAGCGAGCCTATCATCAAACGTTACATCATTCGCCATCGCCTCCAGAAAAAAGACCCAAAAGCCACAATCAGCGAGCCTATCAAGCCGATTGTGTATTATCTCGACCCAGGCGCGCCCGAGCCTATCCGCTCCGCCCTGATGGAAGGGGCTAAATGGTGGAACCAAGCCTTCGAGGCGGCTGGCTACAAAGATGCTTTCCAAGTAAAACTCCTCCCCCCCGATGCCGACCCTATGGACATACGCTACAACCTCATTCAGTGGGTACATCGCTCTACCCGTGGCTGGTCGTATGGCGGGAGCATCATAGACCCCCGTACCGGCGAAATCCTCAAAGGCAAAGTAACCCTCGGCTCGCTGCGTGTACGTCAAGATTTTCTGATAGCGCAAGGGCTGGTAGGCGATTTTCAGACTGATACCTCACAGGTGGAGAACATGATGCAACTCTCACTCGACCGCCTCAAACAACTCTCCGCCCACGAAATAGGGCATACGCTTGGCCTTCCGCACAACTACGTAGCCAGTGTTCACCATCGCGCCTCGGTCATGGACTATCCTCACCCCTTTGTTCAACTCAAAAACGGCAAAATAGACCTTTCTCAAGCCTACGACCTCCAAATCGGCGACTACGACAAGTGGTCTATCATCTGGGGCTACCAAGATTTTCCTACCGGTATTGATGAGAAAAAAGCCCTCGAAAATATCGTACAACAGATGTATGCCAAAGGGCTGTACTTTCTGACCGACCAAGATGCCCGCCCCGAAGGCAGCGCGCACCCTCAAACCCACCTTTGGGACAATGGCACCGATGCTACGGCTGAACTCAAGCGAGTATCAGAAATTCGTAAAATCACATTGGCCAATTTTGACGAACGCAAAATCCGTACAGGTACGCCTATGAGTTCGTTGGAAGAAGTATTTGTGCCGATGTATCTTTTTCACCGCTATCAGTTGGAAGCCACTGCCAAAGTAGTGGCAGGGGTTCAGTATCGTTTTTCGGTCAAAGGCGAAAAAGACCTCACTACTGCACCAGTAGCAGGCAAAGAACAACGCGAAGCCTTGACGGCATTGGTCCAAACCTTACAGCCTGATTTTTTGAAAGTGCCTACCAGAGTCCTTCAGCTTATTCCACCACGGGCATTTGGGTTTGATGCCAACCCGCGCGAAACTTTCAAACGTCGTACCGGACTGGTATTTGACCCTC
>JBKBKL010000097.1:8650-15760 GCA_046294665.1 Runella sp. | reverse complement strand
AAATTTTACTTCTCGGCATCTATGCGATTTGGGGGGTTTTACAACGGTACACTTCGCCAATATGCCTTAGACATGACCTACCGCGCACAGCCGTGGGGCAATTTTTCGCTAAGTTTTGAACAAAACGACATCCAACTCCCCGAACGCTACGGCAAAAACCTACTTCTTTTGATTAGCCCACGGGTAGAAATCAATTTCTCGACACAGTTGTTTTGGACTACTTTTTTTCAGTTCAATACCCAGCGAAACAATTTCAACATCAACAGCCGCCTACAATGGCGCTACAAACCGATGTCGGATTTCTTTTTGGTTTATAGCGACAACTATTTCACTGACCCGCTCTTCCGCAACAAAAACCGAGCGATAGTCTTTAAACTCAACTATTGGATTACGCTGTAATTTTGGTAGCCTCTCCAAAAAACACCACTCCGTTGATTTGGCACTTTTGGCTGCTTGAATTGTGTACTTTTTGACCAATCGAGTATTTTTTTTATAATACTCAAAGCCTCTGGGTTGCTATCAAAAAGCAGTGCTACCGTGCAGGCAGATTATAAAATACACCTTAAAAACTCAATAAATATGTTGGTTAAATTTGAGTAAATTTGCAAAACCTAAAAAAATATTTGATTGATTATCAAGGTTTTAGTTTCGATTCATATTTAATTTGATTCGGCTTGTTACAACAAAACTTACCTCCAATGCTTTCGCCTCACCAACTGCGCCGCTACAGTCGCCATTTGCTATTCCCCTATGTGGGAATACACGGCCAGCAACGACTCCGCCAAGCACGTGTGTTGGTGGTAGGCTGCGGTGGACTGGGCAGCCCAATTCTACTGTATTTGGCAGCAGCAGGCATAGGAACTCTGGGAATCATTGATGGCGATAGTGTCGAAGAAAGCAACCTCCAGCGGCAGATTTTGTATGGGGTGAGTTCACTCAGAAAGTCCAAAGTAGAACAAACGACCCAACGGCTACAAGACCTTAACCCCGAAGTAACGATTGAGCCTTATTCGGAGATGCTGACCAGCCAAAACGCACTCACGATTTTCGAGAAATACGACCTCATCATAGACGGCTCCGACAATTTTCCGACGCGCTATTTGGTCAATGATGCCTGTGTATTGCTCCAAAAACCTTTCATCTATGGAGCTATTTATCGGTTTGAGGGTCAAGTAGCTATTTTCAACTACCAAGGCAGCCCCACTTACCGCGATTTGTTCCCCACCCCTCCCCCACCCGACCTCGCCCCCAACTGCGCCGAAGCAGGCGTTCTGGGGGTATTGCCGGGTATCGTAGGAAGTATCCAAGCCAGTGAAGCCCTCAAATTGATACTGAATATCGGGCAGCCTTTGATTGGTAAGCTATTTTTGATAGATGCCCTGACACTTACTACGCGCATTGTCCAGATCCCACGTTTGGCAGTACCGCCTGTCATCGAAGGTTTGATAGATTATGAAGAATTTTGTGGGGTCAAGTCAGCAGGAGTCCGAGAAATCAGCCCCGAGAAGTTATTTGAAATCAAAAGTTTGGGCATTGATTTTCAGTTGATTGATGTTCGCCAACCAGACGAATACCAACGCGATAACCTCGAAGGTTTGCTCATACCACTGGCGCAGTTGGAAGAGCGTGTGGGCGAAATCCGCCAGCAGGGTGTAGTGGTAGTCCATTGCCACAGTGGTAGTCGCAGCCAAAAAGCCATTCAATATTTGAAAGAAAAGTATGGATTTGATCACCTGCAAAACCTGACCGGCGGGATCGTTTCATACAGAAAATGGGAACGTCAAAATCAATCATCAATTTTATGAAGTTTTATGCAAACCGTACTTTTTGATACAGCCGACGGCTCGCATACTTTGTACAACGATACCCTCGGGGTCTATTATCATTCGGTACATGGGGCATTGCAAGAGTCGGTACATATTTTCATCAATTTGGGCTTAAAGGCAGCCATTCAGCAAGCTACCAAAGAGCAAAAATCACAAATTTCAATTTTTGAAATGGGTTTCGGCACAGGGCTTAATGCCCTACTTACTTGGATAGAAGCAGACAGACATCGTTTCCCGATTCATCATGTAACAGTAGAGGCTTATCCGGCTAAGTCAGAGCAGTGTCAGAGCTTGAATTATGACAATTTATTGAATTTCAATGGCTTACATCAAATACATCAAGCTGAATGGGGCAAACCTGTTGTTCTTTCCAAGTATTTTACGATAGAAAAACACCACACCAAGCTACAAGATTTTGAAACAAACCACTGCTTCGAGGCGGTATATTATGACGCTTTCGCTCCTGCTGCCCAGCCAGAGCTTTGGGAGCAATCCATTTTTGAAAAAATAGCCACTTGGCTCCACCCCACCGCCAACCTCACTACCTACTGCTCCAAAAGCTACGTGCGACGCAATCTGGAAGCGGCAGGTTTCAAGGTCGAAAAACACCCCGGCCCTTGCCGAAAGAGAGAAGTCATCAGAGCGATTTATCAAGCAGCACCCTCCACCCATTCCCACCCAGTACCATGACCCCCATTTCAGCAGTCATCATCACCTGCAACCAAGAGCAAAAAATCTTGCGCACCATCGAAGCCCTCAAACCCCTCACCGACGATATAGTGGTAGTGGACTCAGGCAGTACCGACCGTACTCGAAAGATAGCGCGGGAAGCAGGTGCTACTGTGCTTGAGCGTGCTTGGACAGGCTACTCCGACCAAAAAAACTATGGCAACGCTTGGGCTAAGTACGATTGGATATTGTCAGTGGACGACGATGAGGTCGTTACGCCTGCTTTGGCACAAAGCATACGGCAAGCCTTCACACCCGCCCCCCAAGCCGATGCTTACGATTTGCCCTTTCGTACTATTTTTTGTGGGAAAATGATTCGTTTTGGAGGCTGGAATCCCGAAAGCCACGTGCGGCTATTCAATAAAAAGAAAATTCAATGGAACACCGATGCAGTACACGAAGGGCTTACACTCAACTCTACACATCGTATCGAAAGGCTGACAGGATATATACATCATTATACTGCTGACACGCCCCAACAGTTTGCCCTCAAAACCGACAGATACAGCACTCTTTTCGCCGAAAAAGCCCGCAAAGCAGGCAAAAAAGCCTCTTTGATTAAACTTTACGGAAGTCCTATTTTTCGTTTTTTGGTAGAATATTTCTTTAAATTTGGTTTTTTAGACGGGTATTTAGGGTGGTTTATTGCCAAAGAAAATGCTCGCTACACCTATCTCAAGTATAAAAAACTGGGATAACAAAAGTTCTGTTTGCCTCTCAAAAACCGTCAGATTCCTCGATTCCACACACTACGGATAGCTGTAATAATTGCAAATCCTCCCCAACACCACTACATTTGTAGTTTAAAAAGCATTTTGGTAGAAATTTAGGCATGAAACTTGCGACCTTTGAAGATGATAAGCTACTGGAGGAAATTGTATTTCAGTTTCAATTAGTAAAACGCAAGGTAGCTACTCTACAAACAGACCTTGAACACGCACGAGCGGCCCATGCCGAAATAAAGGCGCGTTTTGAACGATTAGAAAATGAGTATAAGAACCAAATCAGCGACCTTCAAAACGCCAAAAACGAAGTCAGAATTTTAAAAACAGAAAACAAACATTTACGACAAAAAGAACTTTCTTTGAAAGAAAAGTTAAATAATTTCAAACAATTATCTAATATTGTAAAAAACCCAAAAAACACACAAACAGTCGCGGAACTGAACACCAAATTAGACGATTATATTCGATACGTAGAAGAAGCAATAGCGTTATTGAAAACGCTTTGATTTATAAACCAATGGAACAAAAAGCCATAATAAGACGAAACATCAAACTCAAAATAGCCGATAGAACCTTCAATTTATGGTCAAATTCGGATTTTGAAGAATCTTTGATGTACAAGGCAAGCAAGTTGGTAAATAAAGAAATAGAAACTCGAATGGCCTTAGCTATCGAACAAGGAAAAAAAATAGATACTCAAGAAGTACTTTCTTTGATTTGTTTGGACGCTATGCTGGCTCGACTCAAAGGCGATGAAGATATAAAAACCATACAAAAAACGCTTTTTGATAATTTGAGTGACTTACAAAAACTTCTTGGATTGACTACAACAGAAAATAACTAAACCCTGTTGTTGTTTCTGCGTTTCAATTCAATTTTTCAAGCTACTGGTTTTCAGATACGATTTGTGAGTGATGTTTTAGGGGGTATGTTTCACCCAAAAACACCTACTTAAAATGCCTGATATATTTTTGTTTATGCTCGACGCTGCCGTGTCGGCCACAGTCGGAGCTGGTATTGTTTATTTTGTACTCAAAAAAGCTAACAAACAGGCTGAAGAAGATGCCCAACGGCGGGCTGATGAAATCGTAAAAAATGCTGAAATTACCGCAGAAAACATCAAGAAAGACCGTATCCTCGAAGCCAAAGAAAAATACCTCAAACTCAAGACAGAGTTTGAAGAAGAGTCAAACAAAAAGAAACAAATTATCCTTCAAAACGAGCAACGCATCAAACAACGTGAGCAGCAACTCAACCAAATGACCGAGCAAAACAAACGCCGCGAGTCGGAGTTGGAAACGCTCAAGAAAAATCTCGAACAACAGAACGAAATCGCTGCAAAACGTCGCGAAGAAGCTGAAAAAATGCACCGCTCTCAAGTAGAACAACTTGAGCGTATTGCCAATCTCACCGCCGAACAAGCCAAACAACAACTCATCGAAGCTATCAAATCCGATGCTCATGCGCAGGCTTCTTCTTATATCAAAAATACGATTGATGAAGCAAAATTGACCGCCACCAAGGAAGCCAAGAAAATCGTTATCGAAACGATTCAACGTACCGCTTCAGAACACGCCATCGAAAATACGGTGTCTGTTTTCAACATCGAAAGCGACGACGTGAAGGGCAAAATCATCGGTCGTGAAGGTCGCAATATCCGTGCTTTGGAGGCCGCCACCGGCTGCGAGATTATCGTAGATGACACCCCCGAAGCCATCGTTATCTCCGGCTTCGACCCTGTAAGACGCGAGATAGCAAGGCTTTCGCTGCACCGATTGGTACAAGACGGTCGTATTCACCCCGCCCGTATCGAAGAAATCGTAGCAAAAACCCGCAAAAACATAGACGACGAAATCGTCGAAATCGGTGAACGAACCGTGATTGACTTAGGCATACACGGCCTCCACCCCGAATTGGTCAAAATGGTAGGCCGTATGCGTTTTCGCTCGTCGTATAGCCAAAATCTACTTCAACATTCTCGCGAGGTAGCACGCCTCTGTGCTACCATGGCTGCCGAACTGGGCCTCAATGCCAAGCTCGCCAAACGTGCAGGGCTGCTGCATGATATTGGCAAAGTTTGGCCCGAAGAATCCGAAATGCCACACGCTATTTTGGGCATGGAGTTGGCCAAAAAATACAAGGAGAACCCCGAAGTATGCAATGCCATCGGTGCCCACCACGACGAAATAGAAAAAACCAGTATGCTATCGCCTATCATTCAAGTATGCGATGCCATCTCTGGCTCTCGCCCCGGTGCCCGCCGCGAAATGATGGAGTCTTACATCCAACGCTTGAAAGACTTGGAAGCATTGGCGACAGCCTTCCCCGGAGTGGACAAATGCTATGCCATTCAAGCAGGTCGTGAGTTGAGGGTCATCGTCAATTCTGATGCCGTCAATGACGATACCGCCAGCAAACTCTCGTTTGATATTTCACAGAAAATCGAAAAGGAAATGCAGTATCCCGGCCAAATCAAAGTAACAGTCATTCGTGAAATGCGCTCGGTAGCCTATGCAAAATAAACACAAAGATTGTTTGCAGAAGATAGTTTGCCTTTGAAACAAAGATTATTGGCTGAAGATAGTTTGCGTTTGAAACGCAAACTCACATTGATTCGCGTTTCAAACGCGAATCATCATCTGCATCATCTTTCCAAATGCGAAGCAGAAGATAGTTGGCCTTTGAAACAAAGTTTATTGGCTGAAGATAGTTTGCGTTTGAAACGCAAACTCACATTGATTCGCGTTTCAAACGCGAATCATCAGTTTTTAATAAAGTATCGGAAAATTTACATCGCTCTTTTTCGAGCAGATGAAGATTTTCTTCAATGACCAAGTGCGTTTTTTGATTGGCAAACTCGTTGGTAAAGGTAGTTTTGAGCTGACGACGCTGAAGTGCCTCCAAGAAAAAACGCACTTGTTCTTTATTTTCGAGCAGTAAGGCAGGGACTTCTTTCGGTTTATTGTTTTCGTCTTTGGCTACCATCGTAAAGTAAGAAGTGTTGGTGCGCTTCTGTTGTCCTGTCTGTACGTTTTCGGCTATCACATAGATTCCTACGACCATAGAACTTCGTCCTACATAATGAACCGACGCATGAAGCGACACCAATTCGCCCACTTCGATAGGTTGTAAAAAATCTACCTCATCTACCGCTACCGTTACGACATAGCTGCCTGCGTGTTTGGAAGCACAGGCGTATGCTACTTTATCCATCAATGACAATAAAATCCCACCGTGTATTTTGCCACCGAAGTTGGCATACGACGGAATCATCAACTCCGTAATGGTCGTTTGGGAAGCACTCACAGGTTTGGGCTGACTCATTTTTTGCTGTCTTTGAGGCTCACACTCGCTTTGGCCAACTCCTCAGCTTTGTCAAACAAGCCAAGCGATTTTTGAATAGCCTCATCGAGCGATGCCATGATTTGATAAAATTCGTTGTTGAGTCCTCCTTTGCTTCGGTCTTGGTATTGATAGCGGCCTATCATGGCTTTCAGATACGTGCCAATGTAAGGCTTAGAGCGGTTAAATTGTTTTTCGTCAAACTTAATATCGTCGGCAGTGGCGTTGGCTATCAAAGATTTGAAGTCGGCTTCGCTTACCTTAAAGTTTTTCAAAAACTCCGAAAAACTCATTTTTTCCAACTGCTTCTTATTTTGGCTTACATAGCGCAGGGCATAGTCGCGCATGATGTTTTTGCCAAACAATTCATACAAATAGGGTGTCATCAAGCTGGTATCACGTGGTACAAACACATCGGGCGTGATACCGCCGCCGCCATATACCACTCGACCGCTACTGGTACGGTATTGGAGTTTGGGGTCGTTTTT
>JBKBKL010000097.1:0-8640 GCA_046294665.1 Runella sp. | reverse complement strand
TATCGGCCACAAACAACTCCCCATGCTCCAAGCGATGTTTGAGGTCTTTGTCATAATCATCACCTTGCCCCATGACATAAGGCTTCTGGATACTACGGCCACTGGGAGTATAGTAGCGCGAAATCGTAAGTCTTAACTCCGAGCCGTCCGAAAGATTGATTGGCATTTGTACTAATCCTTTGCCAAACGACCGCCTTCCCACTATAAGTGCCCGGTCATGGTCTTGCAATGCCCCCGCTACAATCTCCGAAGCCGACGCGCTGCCCTCGTCAATCAGTACTACTACTGGGCCGTCTTCAAATATCCCTGTATTTTTGGCATAAGTTTGGCGGTCGTAGCGGTCGTCTTTGCCATCGGTATAAACAATCATCTTGTCGCCCGGAAGCAGTTCGTCCACCATACTTGTTGCCCGATCCATGTAGCCGCCGGGATTGCCGCGCAAGTCGAGCAGTAGTTTTTTCATTCCTTTGGTTTTCAAATCATTGAGAGCGGTTTTAAACTCTTTGAAAGTGGACTCCGAGAAGCGCGTTACTTTGATGTAGCCTATTTCTTTGTCTATCATGTAGGAAGCATCTACCGAGTAGGTCGGGATACGGTCGCGGCGTAGATGAAATGTCAGCGGCTTAGGTACTCCTCGCCGTAGCATCTCGATTTTGACCTCACTGCCTCGCGGCCCACGAAGTTTGGAATAGATGAAGGCATTGTCTATTTTTTTACCAGTGAAGACTTCATCGTTTACTTTCAGTATTTTATCACCACTCTGAATACCCGCTGCCTCCGAAGGTCCACCAACTAAGGGAGTTACTACATAGACCGTATCTTTGTAAAGGTTGAACTCAATACCGATACCGTCAAACCCCCCCTCCAACTGCGAACGTGCCGCCACAGCTTCTTGGGCATTGAAGTAGGCCGTATGAGGGTCGAGCTTTTCGAGCATTTTGGTAATAGAGTAGTCCACCAGTTGGTCGGTATTGACGGTATCTACGTAGTTGTTGTCTATAAGCTGAAGCACCTCTTTGAATTTGGTATAACCTCTGGCTACATCGGCTATGCCTTTCTGACCTCCAAAAAATGTAGCCCCCAGCAACATACCAGCAGCCAACGTAATACTCAACAAAATAGGAAGGCGTACCGTACGGCGGTCGTTGTGAATAGGATTTTGCATGGATTTATCTATGTGTCAATGTTTTTGCGTCAGTTTTATTTCATCAAAAATAACGAACAAATCGGAAAGGTAGTTTAAGACAGTCGGCAAAATTGCGTTCTTTGTATCATCAATTAGTATTTGCCAACTGACTTACCCAATTTCATAGACGTATGAAACCCGACAAAAAACTTTTCCTCCTCGATGCTTTTGCCTTGATATATCGAGCGCATTTTGCTTTTATCAAAAACCCGCGAATCACTTCCAAAGGCTTAAATACGAGCGCGATATTTGGTTTTGTCAATACACTTTTGGAGGTACTCAAAGACGAAAAACCCACCCACATCGGTGTAGCCTTCGATACGCCCAAGCCAACGTTTAGGCATGTACAATTTGAAGCCTACAAAGCCCAACGCCAAGAGCAGCCCGAAGACATCACGACCGCTGTGCCGTATGTCAAACAACTCCTCAAAGCCTTATGCATTCCGATTTTGGAACTTGACGGCTACGAAGCCGACGACGTGATAGGCACTTTGGCCAAAAAAGCAGCTCGCGAGGGATTCGAGGTCTATATGATGACCCCCGACAAAGACTACGGACAGTTGGTAGAAGAGCATATTTATCTTTATAAACCTGCCGCTATGGGCAAGGGCGTTGAGATTCAGGGTATTCCACAGATTTTGGAACGCTGGGGTATCCAACATATCAGCCAAGTAGTAGATATGCTGGGGCTACAAGGTGATGCCTCCGACAATATCCCGGGCATACCAGGCGTAGGCGAAAAAACCGCCCAAAAACTCATCGAGGAGTTTGGAAGTATCGAAAATCTTTTGGCCAATACCCATCAAATAGCAGGCAAACTACGCGACAAAATCATCGAGGGAGCCGACAAGGCCATTTTGTCTAAACAACTCGCCACCATAGATACCAATGTACCCATAGACTTCGATGAGCAAGGCCTTCGTATGTGTGAACCCGACAGGGAAGCACTGTCTGTTTTACTCGACGAACTTGAGTTTCGTACTTTACGAAAAAGACTTTTGGGCGAAAACGAAACTACGGCTGTCGTCGCTGCCACCGCCGATAAAAAAGGCCAACTCAATCTTTTTGGCGAAACTCCGACGACGATTCAAACTACCGAATCAACGCCCCCTATTTCGTCGGTAATTTCAAACGAAAAACGGAGTATTGCCAATACTCTTCATCGCTACCATCTGATAGATACCCCTGCGCTACGACATTCATTAGCCTATTATTTGAGTCTTCAAGAATCTTTTTGTTTTGATACCGAAACCACCTCCTTAGATACCTTCGATGCCGAGTTGGTGGGGTTGGCGTTTGCGTATCAAAAAGGCGAGGCATTTTATGTACCTGTACCTGCCGACCCTACCGAAGCGCAAAACGTGGTAGAAGATTTTAGAGAAGTACTTGAAAATGAGAAGATTGAAAAAATAGCCCAAAATCTCAAATACGATTTGCAGGTTCTCCAAAATTATGGAATCCAACTACGCGGCCCTCTTTACGATACTATGCTGGCGCACTACCTCATCGAACCCGAAAAACGCCATAGTATGGATATTTTGGCCAATACTTATCTCAACTACGAACCCATTGCCATAGAAAGCCTCATCGGTAAAAAAGGGGTAAAACAAGGCAATATGCGCGATGTAGCCATCGAAAAATTGGTAGAATATGCTGCCGAAGATGCCGACATCACCCTCCAACTCAAAGAAAAACTCCACCCGCTGCTCATCGAAAACCAAGCCGAAAAACTACTCCGTGGTGTAGAAGTACCGCTGGTACCCGTGCTGGCAGCTATGGAGCGCGAGGGAGTGCGGGTTGATACACAGATTTTGTCCGAAATGTCGGAGGTACTCCAAAGCGATATGAACCAAGTAGAACAAGAAATCTATGCTTTGGCTGGTGAGTCTTTCAATATTTCATCGCCCAAACAACTGGGGGTGATATTGTTTGAAAAACTTAACTTAATGAAAAACCCCAAAAAAACGCCTACCGGACAGTATGCCACAGGCGAAGACATCTTGTCGGATTTGGAATCAGAGCATGAAATAGCCCGTAAAATACTCGATTACAGAGAATTGCAAAAGCTAAAATCCACCTATATAGATGCTTTGCCTGCGCTGATTCACCCCAAAACAGGGCGAATACACACTTCGTTCAATCAGGCGGTAGCTGCTACGGGGCGGTTGAGCAGTGCCAATCCGAACCTCCAAAACATTCCTATCCGAACTCCACGAGGCCGCGAAATCCGCAAGGCTTTTGTCCCCAAAAATGACGACTTTGTCATTTTATCTGCCGATTATTCTCAAATCGAACTTCGTATCATGGCGGCTTTTAGTCAAGATGCTACCATGCTCGAAGCCTTCAATCAAGGGCTGGATATTCATGCCAGTACAGCCAGCAAAGTATTCAAGGTAGCCCTCGACGAGGTAACGTCAGAAATGCGGCGTAAGGCCAAAATGGTCAATTTTGGTATTATCTATGGCATCTCGGCCTTTGGCTTGGCACAGCGGTTGGGCATTGCTCGTGGAGAAGCCTCCGACATCATCAAGGCTTATTTTCAAGAATTTCCGTCGGTCAAAGAGTACATGGACATATCCATTCAAAAAGCCCGCCAACTCAAATACGTCGAAACGATTCTGGGCCGGCGGCGGTATTTGCCCGACATAGACTCCCAAAACCAAACTACCCGTGGTTTTGCCGAACGCAACGCTATCAATGCCCCCATACAAGGCTCGGCAGCCGATATGATCAAAGTAGCCATGATACAAATTCACGATTTCTTGAAACGCGCAAAACTCCGCAGCCGTATGATACTACAAGTACATGACGAACTGGTATTTGAAGCTCACCGCGACGAAGTGGCACTTCTAAGCCAGCAGGTCAATGAGTTGATGAGTAATGCCATACCGCTCCCCGTCAAAATCGAAACAGGTATCGGAATAGGCACCAACTGGCTGGAAGCACATTAGGTATTGATTTTCGGGACAGCGGGCGGTGTTTGATTTTTTTGGGTCAGTTCTGCACGACGTTTTTGATACACTTGGTTGGCTACTTGGTGTAGTATCTCGAATGCTTCTGGTAAATTTTGCATCGAAACTCCACCGTAGATGACTCCATCTATCATCCTAAGCGCGTCGGCCAGTGCTTCATCAGGCAGGCTGTCTATGATTTCTTTGGTAGTGTAAGTTACAAAAGGCTTTCGCTCCAAGCCCTGCAAATATTTCTTCCAGAGAATTAGTGCTTTTTCAGCATTTTCAATCTCTTTTTTGCCAGTCATATCGCGTAACAATCGGCCCAATCCTCGCTTAAACTCCCTGCTTTTCAAAAATACCTTGTAGAGTCGCCATTGCCGCGTCAAGGCTTCGCCAAAGCTCCAATAAATAATCACACCCACCAATATCAACAGCACCAGTATAACCAAAAAATAGGGGAAGTTTGGCTGTGGGCGCAAGGCTATGATTTGGGTATCGGCACGTAGCATAAGACTATCGGGGGGCTGCGTAGAAACCGAAGGTTGCAAAAAAATGGTATCAGATAAGGTGTAAATAGCCGTACAATCTCGCCCATTTTTTACCCAAACAGGCACAGTAAGTTTTTGGAGGATAGCCAAATCAAAGCAAACCAGCGTATATACGGCACTATCCAAGCTACCTGAAGCATCAGTTTGGGTAGGAAAATAACGCTGTGCAATCACCTCAAAGGGTCGGAAAGCAGTAGCTGTATCAGGAAAAAATACTTCCACACGTGGCGAGTGTCGAAAACTCAACGCATACTGTACTGGCATTCCAATAGCCATACTGTCATTTAGAAAAAGCCCCTTGGGACGTTGAGCGATTCCATCAGTAGTCTGACAAAAAATAATAATAAAAGTCAAAAAACGAAATAAACGCACGGTTTTTTTTACGAAAATAACAGCTAAAACTTTTACAAAACAAAAGCGAAGGCCAACACCTTCGCTCATTTTTCTGTTTTCTTACTCACCAAACCACCTAAGAAGCACCTATTTTTACTTTTAGATTTGTATCAATAGCATCTAAAAATTCTTCAGTATAGAGATAATGCTCCCCGTGGTTTACTTTGTTGCCATGGATACATACCGCCAAATCTTTGGTCATTTTGCCACTTTCTACTGTTTCGACGCATACTTGCTCAAGGGCTACACAAAAGTCAATCAGTGACTGGTTGCCGTCGAGTTTGCCACGAAAAGCCAAGCCCCGTGTCCAAGCAAAAATAGAAGCAATGGGATTGGTAGAAGTAGGATTTCCCTTTTGATGTTCGCGATAGTGGCGAGTTACGGTGCCATGTGCTGCCTCTGCTTCCATCGTTTGGCCATCGGGTGTCAAGAGAACAGAAGTCATCAAGCCCAGCGACCCAAACCCCTGCGCTACCGAATCCGACTGCACGTCGCCATCGTAGTTTTTGCAAGCCCAAACAAAATTGCCATTCCATTTGAGGGCCGAGGCCACCATGTCATCTATGAGGCGATGTTCATAATGTAATCCTTTTTCCTTAAACTCGGCTTCATAAATCTCTTGGAAAATATCTTTAAAACGACCATCGTATTTTTTGAGGATAGTATTTTTGGTAGAAAGATACACCGGCCAGCCTTTCTGAAGTCCCACTTGAAAGCATGAGCGCGCAAACCCCCGAATAGACTCGTCGGTATTGTACATGGCCATTGCTACCCCATCGCTATTGTAATTGTACACTTCATGTTCGATGACTGTACCATCTTCTCCTTCAAACTTAATGGTCAGTTTGCCTTTCCCTTGGGTTACAAAATCGGTAGCGCGGTACTGATCTCCAAAAGCGTGCCGCCCCATGATAATGGGTGAATCCCAGTTGGTTACTAAACGAGGAACGTTCTTACAAACGATAGGCTCACGAAAAACTGTCCCGTCCAAGATATTCCGAATCGTACCATTGGGAGATTTCCACATTTGTTTTAGGTTAAACTCTTTGACTCGTTGCTCATCAGGGGTGATGGTAGCACATTTAATACCTACTCCGTATTGTTTGATAGCGTTGGCAGCATCTACGGTTACTTGGTCGTTGGTGTGGTCGCGATGCTCCATTCCAAGGTCATAGTATTTGATGTCTATATCAAGGTAAGGCAATATGAGTTTATCTTTGATAAACTTCCATATAATGCGCGTCATTTCGTCGCCGTCGAGTTCTACAACAGGGTTTGTTACTTTGATTTTTTGCATTTTTTTGAGTGAGTATTTGTAATAAAAATAAGGCTGCAAATATAGTCAAGTCTATTTAAGAACGCTTACGATGATACCACCAATTTGCAGCTATAAGGCACAGCGCAGGCGGAGCATTGTAAATCAATAATTGAACCAATACTGATAGGCTTTGAAGTAAAGTAGC
Organism: Runella sp.; assembly: GCA_046294665.1. Classification (GTDB taxonomy): domain Bacteria; phylum Bacteroidota; class Bacteroidia; order Cytophagales; family Spirosomataceae; genus Runella. Next base: position 2,096 of record JBKBKL010000097.1, on the reverse strand, counting down.
ATTCAACAACAAAGCCAAATAAAAAAAAGCAGCGGCCACAGGGGGATTCAAGGCTACATTTTTTTTGAATACCCCATCGAGGTAGCAATAAGTCTTACCAAATATCAAATGACCTAAAAACACCATGCCATAGCCCCCATTCAAGTACAATTCGCCTGCCATCGGAATTACCTTATCTTGGGCTAATGTATGACCATAAAGGGCCATGTTATAGACAAAAGGCCCGCTTTGTTCTCTAAAGTTTTTACCCAAAATAGGCACGGGGTCAAGTACAGAAGCCCAAAAAGTAGATACTTGAGGCGAAAGAGGTAGCAAAGGGGTGATTTGGTAAGGACTTCCGAAATACAACTGGTGGGCATACCAAAGGTAATCGTCATCGGTCAGATAAGCCTCCCACAACTCGCCCACGTGTTGGGCATTGAGCGAAGGCTGTACGCGCAAAAAACCAAAAAATATAGCCGCTGCAATCAACAACATAGCCCCGCACACCCAAAGCCATTTGTAGCGCATTTTCCAACCGGCTGCCATGATACTCAAAAAAGCAAGTAAAGGATAAAGCATATTCAAACGATTGCTGCTTAGGCTACCTCCCAAACAGCATACCAGCCACGGAAAATGCCAATACCAAGCCTTGAGATGAGGATAATACCACCGCCAAACGTACCACGCAAGTATCACCCCAAAAGGCCAAAAACGCTGCCCAATATTGGCCAAAAAACCCCATAAAGAATCGGCGGCATCTTCCATGATAAGCTGGGTAGTATATGAAAAAAGTGCCCCCGAAATGTACCGATACAATGAGCCGTACAAAAACAAAAGCGATACTAAACCAATACTCAAATAAACTATTGCCCAGCGAGTGCCATTACCAGAAAACGAGCCACCCGATTGAGGCAAAAGAGTATCAGAAGTTGTATGCCAGCGCCAACCTATGATAAAAGCCAAAAAAGACAAACCGATGATGGTTACTTCTATGAAGGGGGGAGTATTGAGAGGATTGAGAAGTAAGGTTTTGTTGCCTATCAAAATGAGTTCAATCGGTACCATCACCAATTTGTTGAGCCATACAAAAAGCATGATATTTTTGGGCGTAAAAGCCTCCAAATCCGGCTGTAGCCATTTGATATGACCAACGGTCAATAGCCAAAGCAACGGCAGTAGCCCCAAAATAACCCCATGACTGGGCAAAAAAATAGGATCAAAAGAAAACCATAACCACCCCACTACCCCCACTCCCCCCCCCAACATTCCCCACCAAAAGCCCTTAGCGTAATCTACCCCCATATTTGTAGCCACATTAAATCATAATAGCTGTTGGCCATTGTTCCGTTTTTTTGACCCCAAAGACCCCAAAAGTAACCATTCAGTCATTCCGATTTGCGAAAAGAACCACCTCTTTTTACCTTCGCGTTAAAAATCAAAAGAGCATGGCAAAGAAAAAAGCACCCCCTGCCGAAAATACTGATAAACCACGTGTCCACAAAGAACTCGAGGGCTTCGATATTCGCATCAATTCATTTGGCGAAATCACTTCTTCTATCAATATTGACCAAATAAACCAATTTTTAAATAAACACGTGGACGACAAAAAACTGCGCTCACGTGACGAAAACCAAGAAACCCCTCCACAAAAACCATGAAATCACACGAAATTGACTACCGTATCATCGGCGAGGACATTCAAATCGTAGAAATCGAACTCGACCCCAACGAAACCGTCATCGCCGAAGCTGGTTCCATGCTTTTCATGGAAGAAGGCATTCAGTTTGAAACCCGCATGGGCGACGGCTCCAATGCTACCCAGAGTCTGATGGGCAAAATCTTTCAGGCAGGTTCGCGCTTACTCACAGGCGAATCGCTCTTCATGACGCATTTCACCAATCGCGGCTATGGCAAGCGCAAAGTTGCTTTTTCGGCACCTTACCCCGGTACGGTCATGCCTATCAATTTGGCCAATATCTACGGCAATACCCTCATAGTGCAGAAAGACGGTTTTCTCTGCGCTGCCATGGGTACTAAACTCAGCATTCATTTCAACCAACGCTTGGGTAGTGGCTTGTTTGGAGGCGAGGGCTTTCTCCTCCAAAAACTCCAAG
>JBKBKL010000096.1:0-15780 GCA_046294665.1 Runella sp. | reverse complement strand
CATTATAGTTTATAAATCAAGTGAATTGTTTATATATGTGTAAATATGTTAAAATTTTTCGTTTCAGATTAAAACCCCGTACCAAAGCACGGGGTTCTGTTTTTCCACAAAATGTCTATTTAATTGAGTACTACTTTACGCTCTACTTCTACGGTCTTGGATGTCAAGTTGAGTGTTTTCACAACGCGATCGCTACCTGATACAATCTCCAACTGATACACACCGTCTGTCAAATTCTGGACATTGATTTTGGCAGCATAAGACATTGATTTTTTGGAAATCGTTTCGGTAAAAAGTACCTCTCCACGGTTATTTTTGAGCGTTACATACACTCTTTCGGGAGCATTTTTTTTCACGGCTACCCGTACACTGGCATCGTTAGTTACGAAAGCACTGCTCTCAAAACGAGTCGCTTTCTTTTCTTCAGTAGTAGGATTGGCCAAAGTGGCAGTAGAAAACGCCAAAGCGCAGACAAGGGAAGTGATGATTGTTTTCATGGTTGTTTTTGATGGTTTAAATTGATTTAGAAAAATTGGGCTGTTGTCTAATTACATTACAAAGATACTTGTTTTATATGGTACTATGCAATACAAAGTACACTAAAGGCAAAGATGGAGGATAAACGGCAAACAGCAATCTTTAGCTACTGGAAAAAAAGATGAAAGAAGATAATAGGCTTGTTTTCATGGCTGAAATGTTGATTAAATCTTTTGGCTGTATGGTGAATTAATGATGCAAACTTAAGGTGGTAAGTTGCATGAGCATATCAAAAAATGTTGAGCTTGTAGATTTTGACGACGAACGATACAAAAAAAACGTTGAACCGAACTTAACCCCAAGTGAGAATGTTAGGCCATAGGAAAATATTTTCTCACCAATCGGCGGGCTTTGAACCCGTTTAGAACCAAAAAATGAGCAAACACGGACGTATTTTGGTCGCCATGAGTGGCGGCATTGACAGTTCGCTGGCGGCGGTATTGCTGCACGAACAAGGCTACGAGGTCATCGGCATGACCATGAAAACCTGGGACTACGCCAGCAGCGGAGGTACCAAAAAAGAAACAGGCTGCTGCTCTTTAGACTCCATCAACGATGCTCGCACCGTAGCCGTAGAGTTGGGCTTCCCACATTATATATTGGATATACGCAGCGAATTTGGCGATTATGTCATAGATCACTTCACGGGGGAGTACCTCGAAGGGCGCACGCCCAATCCCTGTGTACTCTGCAACACTCACATCAAATGGGACGCACTCCTACGCCGTGCCGACCGCTTAGACTGTGAGTACATCGCCACGGGGCATTATGCCAATATTCGACAAGAAAATGGCAGACATATCATCTCCAAAGGGATAGACACTTGGAAAGACCAAAGCTATGTACTCTGGGGAGTCTCGCAGGAGAGTTTGGCAAGGACAAAGTTGCCGCTGGGGCATCTGAAGAAAAGTGAGATTCGTGCCATGGCTCAAGAACGTGGTTTTGTAGATTTAGTCAATAAGTCAGAAAGCTACGAAATCTGCTTCGTACCAGACAATGACTACCGGGGCTTTCTCAAAAGGCGACTGCCTCAACTGGAAAGTCAAGTAGCAGGCGGGAATTATGTTTTACAAGACGGCACCGTAGTAGGCAAGCATGAAGGGTATCCTTTTTATACGATTGGCCAGCGCAAGGGTTTGGGTATTGCATTGGGCTATCCCGTATTTGTAACCGAAATCCGCAAAGATACCAACGAAGTAATCTTAGGCCGAGACCGCGACCTCGAACGCGACGGTATGTACGTATCGAAGCTCAACCTGCAAAAATATGCTGCTTTGACAAATCCTTTGGAAACAATCACCAAAGTTCGATATAAGCATGAAGGTACGCCCGCTCAAATCATTCAAGAAGAAGCCGATCGCATCAAAGTACTTTTCCATGAGCCTGTCAGTGCCATCGCACCCGGCCAAGCGGCGGTATTTTATGAAGGAGACGATGTGGTGGGGGGAGGCTGGATCAGCAAGAGTTTTCGGCAGTAAAATATCAGCAACACTATCTCAAAAGCAAGCAGCGGCATCACTTCAAATGATGCCGCTGCTTTTTATCTTTTAATGAAAGAAGTCTTTCATTTTCTCAAAAAATCCTTTTTCGTTTTTGCCCGGCTTAGGCTGGAAATTGGGGGAGTGGCGGAGTTTTTCGAGCAGCGCACGTTCGTCGCTATTGACTTGTTTGGGAGTCCAAATATTGACATGAATGAGCTGGTCGCCCCGACCATATCCATTGAGTTCTTTGATGCCTTTGCCTTTGAGGCGGAGTATTTTACCGCCTTGTGTACCGGGTTCGATGGGTACGCGGGCTTTGCCATCGAGGGTAGGTACTTCGGCAGTAGTGCCGAGTACGGCATCTACAAAATTAAGGTGTAGATCATAGACCAAATTGTTGCCGTCGCGTTTGAGTTGTTCGTCTTCTTCCTCTTCTACGACGATGAGCAAATCGCCAGCGATGCCACCCCGTGGGGGTACGTTGCCTTTTCCGGCCATAGAAAGTTGCATTCCTTCGGCTACCCCGCCCGGGATTTTGATCGTAATCAAGTCTTCTTGCAAAGAACGACCTTCGCCGGCACATACTTCACAGCGATCAGTGATGAGTTTGCCCTCCCCATCGCAAGTTGGGCAAGTGGTAGTAGATACCATCTGGCCAAGCATCGTCTGTACTACTTTGCGTACTTGGCCGGTACCATTGCAAGTATGGCAATTTTTGAGCGATGCCCCATTCTTTGAGCCATTTCCGTTGCAAGCATTACAACTTACATAGCGTTTTACCTTGATTTTTTTTTCTACCCCTTCGGCTACTTCGCGTAGGTCGAGTTTGAGTTTGATACGGAGGTCGCTGCCTTTGCGAACACGACGGCCTGTCCCCCCGCCACGATTGCCAAAAATATCACCGAAAGGCGAATCGCCAAAGATATCGCCAAACTGTGAGAATATATCATTCATATCGAAGCCTTGACCTGCATCAAAGCCTCCGTTTCCGCCTAAGCCCGCATGACCAAATTGGTCATAGCGTTGGCGTTTTTCGGCATCGCTCAATATACTGTATGCCTCTGCCGCTTCTTTAAATTTCTCTTCGGCAGTGGGGTCGTTGGGGTTTTTGTCAGGGTGGTATTTGATGGCCAGCTTGCGATAAGCCTTTTTTATTTCATCATCAGAAGCATTTTTGCTTACCCCAAGTACCTCGTAATAATCTCTTTTTTTCGACATTTTTTTGATGATTGAATGAATATCTGTGCTGCTCACTCAAAATTTATAATTTAACACTCAGCTTCCTACTACCACTTTGGCATAACGAATTACCTTTTCGTGAAGGAAATAGCCTTTTTCGACTTCGTCTATTACTTTTCCTTTCAAGTCTTCGGTAGGTGCTGGAAACTGGGTGATAGATTCGTGCAGTTCGGCATCGAAGGTTTCCCCTTTTGAAATCATGGGCTTTAGTCCACGCGCTTCGAGGGTTTTTGTAAACTTACTAAAAATTAGCTCTAAACCTTCCTTCATTGGGGCAATTTCGGTAGCTATTTCAAAAGAAGCCATAGCACGCTCAAAATCATCAACAACTGGCAAAATAGCCTTCATCAAGTCTTCGTTGGCTGTCGAAATCAACTCCAATTTCTCTTTGGCAGTACGGCGTCTGAAATTTTCAAAATCGGCATAAAGTCGTAAGTATTTTTCTTTTAGCTCGGCCAATTCGCTGTTGAGTTTAGAGAGTTCATCTTCAGGTGGGGTGTTTTCAGTGGCTTCTTCAGCTACATTTTCTATTACTTCAGAGGTTGTTATGTCTTCTTTTTCAGTCGTTTCGGTGTTTTCTTCTGGATTTATCATTGCTAAAAATACTTTTTGGCATTAAACATTGTCAAAATGTATCTCTCAATTTTCTTGCCACCTCCCTTATTGCTGACAAAATGACACAAAAAATATGTATCATGTTGTTTTGATTTTTAGACTCTCACACAGATTTATACTGATCTGCATCACAGATTTTCACAGTTAATAAACGACCTTCCGGATACCCCCTACATCATACATCATACCTCTTATCTAAACCCTCCTTGGTCGTAGAAAGTGCGGCGGCGGGAGAGTTTGAGGTCGCGGAGTAGGGCGGATTTGGCGCGTAGGTCGAATGAGTAGTTGTTGGCACGGAAGCCAGACCCCGCAAAAGGAGTCCAGTTGAAGGCCATTTCCCAGCAATGCAGATCACGTACAATGCTCAAATTGGTGATCGAAGGTGCTCTGGCGGCAATATCCAAACCAGAATCGAATTGAAACTTCCATTTAGGAGTTAGGCTAAAATCGCCATTGACACGCAAGGTTTGGATGGTATTGCCTGGCGAAAGCCCCTGCCTTGAGTAGCCAAAATTATAGCTCAAGTTGAGCGTCCACGGAATATTAAAGTCCACGTAAGCATCAAGATTGTTGTTGATCATTCTCAACTGCTCGGTGGTGTTGGGGAGGTTTGATTTTTTGGGTTTGTTGGCTCCTTTGGGGGCGAAGCGCGTCGAAAGCGCAAAATTGGCATTACTTAGTCGCAATAGGCCCTGCCCTTCGGTGATAGCCAGCCGATTGATTTTACGGCCTACGCTTCCAAAAAGCTCATCTTTGATGTAGGCATAAGGGTCGAAACTGGCTGTGAAGTTGAAATCAAGGTTTTTGAACAGTCGAGCATTGGCATTGAGTGCTATATCCGACATTCGTAGCGAGTCTGCCATGAGGTTGTAGGCTCCATTGAGGCTGAGGTTGTCCAAAATGGATATTTTTTCAAACTGTTTGCCAGTGGAGTCGTTTTTGGGGCGGATTTTGGCTTCAAACAGGTTGTTGATACTCCAAGACACTGCCGCTGCTGTCGTACCTGAAGTAGTGAGGTTGCCGCCGATAGTACGATAGCGGTTCAAAAATCGTGTGTCGCCGCGCTCATTAACGACGATACGCTGAAAAAGATTCGACTGGTCGGGTACGAAACTAATGCTGGCCGAGGGGACAATCGTATGCCGAATGGCTTCGACTCTTTTGCCTTTCACAAAAAATGTCCCATAAATACGGGTATTCATACCTGCACTAAACGATACATTGTTGGCAAAAAACAATCCCCGCAACGTATCCACCCGTACTTGGTTGTTGCCTACGTATTGATAATTAAACCTTTTGGTGAATGTTTCGCCCGATAGTGATATGCCCGGAGTGAGGTTGATATATCGAAAAAGTTTGATGTTGGGCAATGAAATTGGCAGCGAAAAACGGCCGGTAAACTGGGCATTTCTAAAAAACTCGGGTAAGGTCTGCGCATTGAGCGGATAGGTAGTAGCCGCACCACGCTCGGGGGTAGAAACCCTAGGCGGATTGGCCAATCGAAAGCCCAAGCGAGCTGATGAGGTATCGGCAAATACGATATTGTTGTTGGCTTGAACACCCCCATTGAAATCCAACCCCAAACGAAAACTCTCATACCAAGCTCCTCGTCCTCCTTTGAGTGCAAAAGGGGCGATTTGGTTAATCCCAAAATTGAAGTCCACCCCCGCATCTATGGAACCGGGGTCAATGACATTGCCGAGGTCATCGGTACGTGAGCGATCGGGGAAGCGTTGATTGACGCGCAAACTCGCACCGGCCCTCGCAAACTGCCCAAACTGCTTGTTGTATTGTACCGACGAGCCGGCTACATTCTGAATGTAGCGGTTGGTATTGAACTCATTGAACTGGTTGAAGCTATTACTGCCGATATTGACTGATGCCCCAAAACTCGACGTACCACGCGGCACAGGTGTATGATTCCAGTTGAGGTTGAAGTCATTGCGAGGGCGATTGAGTATTCTGACTTCACTGCCCAATACATTTCGATTGAAGCGTAAGTTGAAGTTGCCGTTGAAACGGTATTTGACGGCATACGGCATCTCTACCCCAATACCCCAGCTACCTCGAGAATAAATTTGCCCTTTAAAGCTCAGATTTACCTTGTCGCTCAACGCCCAGTAATAGCCACCATCGCGAAGATAGTAGCCGCGCCCGTTGGGTTCTTCGCCGTAGGTAGGCATGATGATGCCCGATGTGCCGATTTCTTTTTTCTTGGGTACCGGAAAAAAACCAAACGGCAGTCCAATCGGTAGCGGCACATCAGCGATGACCATATTGAACGGCCCAGAGATGACTTGTTTTTCGGGAATGACTTTGATTTTGCGGGCAGCGATATGAAAGTGTGGGCGGGCCATATTGCAAGTAGTATAGACTGACCCTTTGATGTACATATTGTCTTCGGGGTCTTTTTTTACCGTCGTACCTCTGATGTTGCCGTCGCCTTGCTGGGTGATGACTCCCTTGATGAATCCTTTTTTGCTTTTGAAATTGTAGCGAATTTCGTCGGTATCGTATTTTTCGCTTCTGTCTTGAAAGATAGGCTTACCTATCCATTTGCGAGTAGTGGAGTCATAAGTGCCTCTTGCAAAAACTTCATTGGTTTTCCAATTGAGGCGTATGTAGTCGGCTTCCAAAATAATAGACCCATAGGTTACTTTGGCTTTGCCGTAGAGGTGTACTTCTTGGGCAGCAGGCTCCATGATAGTGGAGTCTTGGGCGGAGTACTCTACGGTGCTTTTGAGGTCGCTTTCGACTTGGAGGCTATCGCGAGTAGTAGCGGTGGTAGTATCGGCAACGATAGGATTTTGGGCATTAGCATTCATAGAAACACTAAAATACCACACCACCACACCACAAATTAGTAAAAGATGCCTCATATTTGAATCACCACAGAGAAACGGAGTACTACAAAGGGGCAAAAATACACCAATCTCTCATGGATAGCCGAAAGGAGTTGTTAAAAGTTATTAACTGGTCTTTATGTTCCTGCTTTATTTGAAATACTTTTCTATTCAATTACTACGTTTCGCATATTCAAATCCATTTTTCTTTGCCATACTGCCTAATCAATCCTTTTATACTCATGCCTAAAAGGATTGCAAAAAATCAGCTATATAACGCATTGATAGTCATAAGATACATTAGGTTTTTCGCAAACCAATTTGCAACAGGTGTAACAGTATAGTAAGATTAAATTACACCTTATTTTACGATAAATATTGGGATTTTGTGCTACTTTTTATTCCTTCGCAACAAGATACTTCTGACTTTTTACACTCAACTTTTAAGCTGTACAAGCTATGTCCAAAAAAATCATTTTCACTACTGCAGCACCTGCGCCTATCGGGCCGTATTCACAAGCGGTGATGGTCGGCAATATGCTTTTTGTTTCGGGGCAAATCGCCCTTGACCCTACTACCAATGACCTCATTACTGGCGACATCGAAAAAGAAACGCGCCAAGTGATGCTTAACCTTGGCGCGATCTTGAGAGAAGCGGGAATGACGTATCACAACATCATCAAAAGCAGTATTTTTTTGAAAGATATGGGCAACTTCGCCAAAGTGAATGAGGTATATGGCCATTTTTTTACGGGGCATTACCCCGCACGCGAAACCGTCGAAGTGGCGCGTTTGCCCAAAGACGTAAACGTCGAAATCTCGGTGATAGCCGTGGCCGATTAGTTCAAAAACTCATATACCCCTGCTACGCCTTGCCCACCGCCCACACAGGCTGTTACGAGTCCGTATTTTTGATGGCGGCGGCGCATTTCGTTAAACAACTGCACCGACAAGCGTGCCCCCGTTGAGCCAAGTGCGTGGCCAAGTGCTATGGCTCCGCCATTGGGGTTGAGTTTGGAAGGATCTATGTCCAACTCTTTCACTACGGCCAATGCCTGTGCTGCAAAGGCTTCGTTGAGTTCGATTTGGTCAATGTCTTTGAGGCTAAGACCTGCTTGTTTGAGAGCAATGGGTACCGCCGCAACCGGCCCAATTCCCATAATTCGTGGCTCGACTCCAGCCGATGCGTAAGACATCATACGGGCAATGGGCTTGAGGTTGAGTTCATTGACCATACGCTCCGACATCATCACCACAAAAGCCGCTCCATCGGAGGTTTGAGAGGAATTGCCGGCCGTTACGCTACCGTCGGCAGCAAATACGGGGCGTAGTTTAGACAATGCTTCCAAAGTGGTATCGGCTCGAGGACCTTCGTCTTTATTCACCATATACTCTCTGGTTTTCTTCTTCCCACTTTCAGCGTCAAAATAGGTTTCTTTGACTGTGATAGGTACAATTTCGCTATCAAATTTACCTTCTCGCTGCGCTGCCAATGCTTTCTGATGAGAGTTATACGAAAACTCGTCTTGCTCCTGCCGGTTGATGTTGAACTGCTTGGCTACTTGCTCGGCAGTCAGTCCCATACCTATATAATAGTCGGCATTTTCTTTGGCAATCTCATAGTTGAGGGCAGTTTTCCAACCCGTAGTAGGCACCAGCGACATAGACTCTACTCCACCTGCAATGATACAATCGGCTATACCGGCATGGATTTTAGCGGCAGCGATGGCAATGGCCTCTACGCCCGAACCACAGTAGCGGTTGATTGTAAAACCCGGTACACTCTTGGGCAAGGACATCAAGGCTATAAAACGGGCGATTTGCATTCCTTGCTCTGCTTCGGGGACGGCATTGCCCACGATGAGGTCGTCCACACGAGCGGGATCTAAAGCGGGCAACTGCGCCAGCATATACTTGATGACATCTGCACCGAGGTCGTCGGGGCGGGTAAATCTAAAAACTCCTTTGGGGGCTTTGCCTACGGCTGTGCGGTAGCCTGCTACAATGTATGCGTTCATAAGTGTTGTTGTATTGAAGTGTAACGTATGCAAAACAAACGTTTTTTTCTTTAAATTCTATTACTTACTCATTGGGAATTTCCCAATATTTGAAGTATCATTCTTGACTGCTTTCAACTTTAAATTGAAACAACGCTACCAAATCAACCCAACTTGGCATCTTGCTCTTTGATGATTTTGATAAACTTCTGAAGTTCTGCTTGCCGATTGGCATCGGATTTTGGATAATACGTATCCAACTTTTTAAGTTCATCTATCAAAATTTTACTGACGATGAGGCGCATATTGCGCTTGTCGTCGGCAGGTACTACGTACCAAGGAGCATGGGGTTTGGCGGTGGCATTGATAGCCTCTTGGTAAGCCTCCATGTACTGAGGCCAGAAGGCGCGTTCTTTGATGTCGCCTTCTTCAAACTTCCAATTTTTGTTGGGGTCTTCGATACGTTCGATGAGCCTCTTACCTTGTTCTTTTTGAGAAATATTCAAAAATATTTTCACTACTCGAATCCCGTTCCGATTCAAGTATTTTTCAAAATGAGCGATGTCCTCCAAACGATGCGGCCAGACTTTTTCGAGCGGTTGGGTAAATTCGGCAGGAATTTTCTGGACGTTCAGCAGAATTTCGGGGTGTACTCTTACCACCAGTACTTCTTCATAATAGCTCCGATTGAAAATAGTAATCGTGCCGCGCTCGGGGAGGTATTGGATATGCCGCCAAAGGAAATCATGGTCGAGTTCGGTTTCGGAGGGGCGTTTGAACGACTGAATATGCACTCCAGCAGGATTCACGCCAGAGAGCACGTGTTTGATAGTGCCGTCTTTTCCAGCCGCGTCCATAGCTTGAAATATTACCAACAAACCATAGCGATTGTGGGCATACATTCGGCTTTGGAGTTCGTCGGTTTGTTTACGAAACTCCTCGATATATTCTTCATACTCACCTTTGCTACCGTAAAGGTCTTCGATGCGCGTAGCTGCTTTTAGTATATCGAAAGGACGACTACCGTCGAAACAAAATGGGGTCAGATTGAGATTTTGAGGCATGAAAATAATTGATAGCTTGAGTTTACAACATCGTTCTAAACAATTTAATAGCAATCGCTATCAAGATGATACCAAATATTTTACGGAGTATATCCATACCTGCTGCACCAAGTTGTCGTTCAATCCAAGCCGACGAGCGCAGTACCAAATAGATAAAAATCAGATTGATAATGATACCGATGATGATGTTTATCTGGGAATAGGCAGCTTTGAGCGATAGAAGGGTGGTCATCGTCCCTGCCCCCGCGATAATCGGAAATGCTATCGGTACAATCGAGGTAGCGTTGGTATGGACGGTATCATGTTTGAAAATGGTACGTCCCAGCGTCATTTCGAGGCCAATCAAAAACAAAATTAAAGCACCCGCTACTGCAAAAGAAGCCACGTCCACCCCAAAAAGTTTGAGGATTTCATGCCCCAGATACAAAAAAGCGATCATCAACCCACCCGATACTAATGTAGCCCGACGTGCATTGATACCTCCTGCTTTTTTTCTTAAATCAATGATAACGGGGATTGACCCCAAAATATCTATCACCGAGAATAGAATCAAGGTAACAGAGATGACTTCTTTGAGATTGAAAGCGTCCATATGAAGCAATGAAATCAGAAGTGGCGATCGCCGGCCTCTCTACGCCCCAACATCACTGCCCCTATCATGGCCACTAAGAAAAGAATCGAAACCAACTCGAAGGGCAACAGATAATCGCTGTACAAAATATCTCCAAGACTTTCTACCATACCTACTTGGGAGTTGAACGAGTAAGGATTATAAGTACCGAATTGGGTTTTGCGAAGGACGGCTACAAAAATCAAAAACAACGTTCCACCCACTATCATCGCAGCCACTTTTACCAAATTGGTTTTTGATTCTTCATCTTCTTTACGCAAGTTCAAAAACATGATGATAAACAAGAACAATACCATGATAGCTCCTGCATACACGATGATATTGACTACAGCCAAAAACTGCGCATTGAGCAAAATATAATGCCCCGACAGACAAAAAAACGTAGCAATCAAATACAATACGCTGTGGATAGGATTTTTGGCTAAAATCACCATCAGAGCGCAAAGTATCGTAAGGAAGGAGAACAAATAAAATGCTGCTCCACCGGCAGTTAGGTTTTTGAGATTGGTTAAAAAGTCCATTTTGAGTCTTGGGTCTTGGGTCTTGACGGGGCCCGCAACGGCGTACCGTGCCTGTGCGGTCTTGGGTCTTGAGTATAGGAGATTGTGTTCATTTATATATAGTCTAACCTCTCAAGACTATCCTATCAAAACAAATTTATAATTGTGTTCTTGGTTGAGGTGTCAAATCTTTCAAATCTTGCTCGTGTGCTTCTTCTTTGGTCCAAGCCTTGCGCAAGTAGCGATTGTTCATATCTTCTGCCAGCATATCTTTTCCCCATACCACTTGATCCCGTTGGGTAAAGACCGGTACAAACTCATCGTGGCGGAGATAAATGGCTTGCTTGGGGCAGGCTTCTTCACAAAGGCCACAAAAAATACAACGCAACATATTGATTTCATAGACAGCGGCGTATTTTTCTTCGCGGTAGAGATGCTCCTCACCTTTTTGGCGTTCGGCAGCCACCATCGAAATCGCTTCGGCAGGACACGCCACCGCACATAGCCCGCAAGCTGTACAACGCTCGCGCCCCTCATCGTCGCGTTTGAGTACGTGGCGGCCACGAAATACAGGTCCCAAGTTTGTCTTAACTTCGGGATATTGAATCGTTACTTTTTTCTTAAAAAAATGCTTGATCGTAATGCCAAGTCCAGTAGCAATCGCCGGCAGATATATTTTCTCTGCAAAGGTCATTTTTTTATTGCTAACTTGTTTTGAACGATTGGTGAGTTGCATAGTCAATTTGTGAATGAGTGAAAAAGTGAGTAAATGAATGAGGGTACGACCCGAGCGATGAATCTTTTATATCATCACATTCAAAAACTAACGTAAAAATGACGTAAACAAAGGTTTCAAAAATAAAATAGCCCCCCCTGTCAAAATGATGTTTAGAATAGCCAAGGGTATAAGGCCTTTCCAGCCGAGGTTCAACAACTGGTCGTAACGAAAACGCGGGAGTGTCCAGCGTACCCACATATAGAAAAACACAAAAAACAAAGACTTGGCAAAAAACACTAATGTACCAATCAATGTGGCAATGTTGTGGCCTGTAACTTCCCCCATTGCCCCTGTAAGTTTAGCATAAACCCAGTCCATACCGGGGTAATTGTAGCCACCAAAATAGAGGCTGGCAATCACTGCCGACGAAATGAACATGTTGATATATTCTGCAAAAAGATAAAAGCCTAATTTCATCGAGCTGTATTCGGTATGATAGCCACCGATAAGCTCGGTTTCACACTCTGGCAGGTCGAAAGGGGTGCGGTTACATTCGGCAAAAGCACAAGTAATGAAAATAATAAAACCTATGGGCTGGTAAAAAATGTTCCAGTTGCCACCGTGTTGTTGCTCTACGATTTCTCTGATAGAAAGCGACCCCGCCATCATCAGAATTGCAATAATGGCCAAGCCCATCGAGATCTCGTAGCTGATGTTTTGAGAGGCCGCCCGAAGGGCTCCCAGCAGCGAAAACTTGTTGTTGGAAGCCCAACCTCCGATCATGATACCATAAACACCTAAAGCCACTACCCCAAAAACATACAAGATGCCGATGTTTACATCTATAGCTTGCACAGGTACAGAACTAATACCCCCTTCGGCATTGGTCCATTTGATGCTATCGCCAAAAGGTATGACAGCACTGGTCATCAACGCTGTGAGCATAGCCAAGCAAGGCCCCAGAATAAATAGCCACTTATTGGCCTGTGAAGGAATGAAATCTTCTTTGAAAAACATTTTGACGGCATCGGCAATAGGCTGCAATAAACCAAAAGGACCGGCACGGTTGGGGCCGATACGGTCTTGGATAAAAGCCGCTACTTTGCGCTCGGCATAGGTCGAATAAGTGGCAATTAGCAACGTTATCCCAAAAATGACAAGGATAATAATTGCTTTCAGCACAAAGGCAAATTCTATGTTAATGGTCATAAGTATTAGGTATTATCCAAAGTTTTAGTTTTGCTCTGCCAAAGCACGTTGATTGGCTTTTGCATTGTTTTCTTTACTCAACTCCCGAATCGTATCTGTTTCGGTGATGTAAGGCCGCGAGTCATCAATGGGTTTATATTGTGCAGCCGCCACTTTTTTGATAAAATCAGGTTGCTTCAAGTTGGCAGGGTATTTATTGGCCATGATGACAGAGTGGCGGGCTACTTTGGTAGGGCCTTCAATAACCCAATCGCTCGTTTTTTTACGCTCAAAACGGCAAGTATTACAGATAAATGCCAGCGTTTCGCCCCATTCGTTTTTGCGGGCAGTTACTCGAATCACCTCATCACCTCTGTACCAAAGTGTTACTTTACCACTGCATTTTTCACAGTCGCAGTGAGCATCAACAGGTTTACTGAACCACACACGGTTTTTGAAGCGATAGGTTTTATCGGTCAAAGCCCCCACAGGACAAACGTCAATGACATTGCCCGAAAAGTCGTTGTCTATTGCTTTTTCGATATAAGTACTGATTTCGGCATGGTCGCCACGATTGAGTACGCCATGTACGCGCTTGTTGGTAATCTGGTCGGCAGTATAGACACAGCGATAGCACAAAATGCAACGCGTCATGTGCAATTGGATATAAGGGCCAAGATCTACTTTATCGAAGGTACGGCGTTCTTCTTCGTAGCGGGTCGCTACACGGCCATGCTCAAAAGCAAAGTCTTGAAGGTGGCACTCTCCAGCTTGGTCGCAGATGGGGCAGTCGAGGGGGTGATTGAGAAGTAAAAACTCCACAATTCCTTTGCGAGTTTCCAAAACTGCCTCATTGGTGGTGTTTTCGACTACCATGCCATCTTGTACGGTAGTGATACACGAAGGCACAAGTTTGGGCATAGGGCGAGGGTCTTTGGCCGAGCCTGCCGTTACTTTGACCAAACACGCACGGCACTTACCGCCAGAGCCTTTGAGTGGCTCATAATAACACATGGCAGGTGGTGCCAAGTGCCGTTTGGTAGCATCGGCTTCGGCTATTTTACGGGCAGCCTGCATGATGGTCGTGCCGGGAGGTACTTCTATTTCGATACCGTCGAAAGTCAGTTTTAGAAGTTGTGGTGGTGTATTTTCCATTGAGTGTTATGGTTCATAAGTCAAAATTAAATCCAATACTTCTTTTATCGCTTATTTATCAATCATTTAGATTACAAAACATGAAAATAGTCGCTATTTGAAGTGGTCTTGTATAAGTTTATTCTTCTTGTATTTCATAAGAAGCCGATGCTCTATTGTTCAGACTGATAATAGGTAATACTTAGTGAACTCCCAATTTGTGCAATTTTCTTTATTTGTTCAGAAGTAGTTTCCCAATTTCCTTGTAAAGAACGTAGTATAACAACCCATATAGAAATCGTAGAACCACCCATTTCTCTGATAATTTCACGATTAGCAACCAATAAATCGAGTACTTCATTGAATTGATTGATTTTTTCTTCTACACTCCCTTTTTCTATTTTAATTTCTGCTGAACCATTGTTGTATTCTTTTTTATGTTCTTTAATGAAAACTATATCTCCTTTTTCTATACAATTTTCCAATGGTAAAGAAATAGTGGAAAGAAGTTGTTGGGGAGAAAACTGTTCACCATAGATTGTAATATTTATAAAAAAATCCATATCCTGAACCTTATTCATAATTAGGGGCAGTTATCATATGCACTAATATCTATTGGGGCCGTCCAAGTTTTAGATGAATTAGACATACTCTTAAACATATTTATAAATATGAATTGATATTTTCTATACCAATTCCATTTCGCCCATATATACCGCCCCGGGCTGCGTTGCTTCGTGTGGGTGTGTGATATGCCACTCAAATTCGGGGCGGAAGTGCCGTATAGCCGAGGCTACGGGCCAAGCGGCAGCATCGCCAAGTGGGCATATCGTATTTCCTTCTATTTTTTTGGCTACGTCCACCAGCAAATCTATATCGCGCATATTGCCTTGCCCATGCTCGATGCGCCAGAGTACTTTGGCCATCCAGCCGGTGCCTTCGCGGCAAGGGGAGCATTGGCCACACGACTCATGCTGATAAAAGCGTGCAAAAGTAAGGGTATTGTGAACGATACAAGTGGTTTCGTCCATGGCAATAAACCCACCCGAACCAAGCATCGTACCTGAAGCGAAGCCTCCGTCGGCCAGCGATTCGTAGGTCATCAGGCGTTTTTCGCCATTGGCAGTGGTCAATATCAAATTGGCAGGCAAAATAGGTACTGATGAACCACCCGCTACTACGGCTTTGAGGTGGTGGCCCTCACGAATACCTCCGCACCATTCGTCGGCATAGATGAAGTCTTCGACGGTGATACCAAGCGGAATTTCATAAACGCCGGGTTTGCGGATATGCCCCGAAGCCGAAATGAGTTTTGTACCTGTGCTACGACCTATTCCTATTGAGGCGTAAGCCTCACCGCCATTATTGACAATCCATGGAGTATTGGCGATGGACTCTACGTTATTGACTACGGTAGGGCATTGATAAAGACCTTTCACAGCAGGGAAAGGCGGCTTATTGCGTGGGTTGCCACGTTTGCCTTCGAGCGATTCGAGCAAGGCGGTTTCTTCGCCGCAGATGTACGCTCCACCGCCGGGCTGTACCACCAACTCTAAGTCATAACCCGACCCTAAGATATTTTTACCTAAAAAACCAGCTTCTTTAGCTTCGGCAATGGCTTTTTCAAGAATCTGAATGACATACATCAACTCCCCACGTACATAAATAAAAGATTTGTTGGCTCCAAGGGCATAACTCGACACAATCATACCTTCGATGAGCAAGTGAGGGATATTTTTCATCAAATAGTGGTCTTTGAAAGTACCGGGTTCGGACTCATCGGCATTGCAGACCAAATAGCGTGGTACTCCTTCGGGTTTGGCCAGAAAGCCC
>JBKBKL010000095.1:0-15786 GCA_046294665.1 Runella sp. | reverse complement strand
TCAATACTTAAATCCAGTATAATGTAAACTATTTAGTGTAAGAAGTAGTCGTTTCTGCTAAAATAATATAAACTAATCAGAGAACAAGCTAAACTAAATATGAGCAACTACTTAATTATTATTAGTTTAATGATTTTTTATTTTTGAGGTTTGTAGTTGTAAGGTTTGCCATTTGTTGCATCATTAAAACCGCTTTTAATGTCATCCCAACCTGCAATTATTTGTTCAGCAATCCAGATCCCAATACCCCATGGTCCCAATTTAGGTATTTTGGTTTTCCCTCCACCTACTGACTCTATACATTCACTACTTGCCATCTCCATCACGCCATAATTTTCCAATTCAAGTGTTTTCATTTTGGTTTTTTGATTTTGGTTTGACATTGATACTCCCAACGCCCCCTGCACTCGGCCGCTGTGTGTGGGTGATTGGTTGAGGCAAAGGTCTGCATAAAATCCTCTTGGCCTTACAACTACCAGTTGTATTTCATTAGAATTTTCAGCCTGTGTTTTGTTCCTAAAACAAACAACATCAGTCAAAGTTTTAGGGATAAATCTAACCTTCATAGAGTATGAATCATATCGGCTCTTGAATCAAAGCTATTCGCCTCAAGTGGGGTATATCACAGGATAGTATAGCTTTCAAACTGGGCATAAGCCAGCAGGGGTATGGTAAAATAGAGCGCGGTCTGTGCGACATCAAACTTTCGCAGCTTATCCAAATAGTATCCATACTGGAGGTGAGTATTTTAGATATTTTTACAGAAGATATACAATGGTCTGACAATCAGGTATATAAATCGGGGGGGGATAAAAGATATTTGACTATGATAAACTCTCTTTTGGAAACAGCTTTTTAACCTGACAGTCATTTTTCTCTAAGAAATTCTTTGACTATCAGGCAACCCACTTTGTCTTTTTTACATTTATAGCATTGAAACCAAATCAATACGTTTTGTGAATCGCTGGGCCTCTGTCGTACAAATGTGTAAAGACAACAACCGTTTTGCTCAAAATAGGTTGTATGAGGTTTTTGCCAGGCGAATGTTTCGTATTTGTATGCGCTATTTACGCCATCAGACCGAAGCTGAAGAAACGCTGATGAATGGCTTTCTAAAATTTTTTCGGTCTTTACCCAATTATGAATATCGCGATGACCAGAGCCTTGAGCATTGGCTGAAGCGTATCATGGTGAATGAAGCCCTGATGTGTCTTAGACAGCGAAAAATTCAGTTTGAATCCTTAGAAAATGAAATCATTGAAGTTCCGACTACCACCCCAATGCCCGACGAATCGGTAGGGGCAGAAAGTATATACGAGGCGATATTAGAACTTCCGATAGGCTATCGAACTGTTTTCAACTTATATGTTGTAGAGGGGTATAGTCATGAAGAAATCTCCCAGCAACTCGGTATCAGTATTGGTACGTCCAAATCACAACTTAGTAAGGCAAGAGCAATGCTCCAACAACTTTTGATGCAACGTGGCTATGAAAAATATAGAGCAGTTTGACAAGTGGGTTCAGGACAAACTCAACGCGCTTGATTCACCTCCGGTGGATTTTGCCACTGAAGCTGTTTGGCAAAAGATACAAGCACATTTATCCAAAGAAGAAACAAGGTTATCTATCCAAAGAAAGACAAGCCAACGGTACAAGTATGGAGTAGCTGCTGTGTTTGGGCTTTTGGTAACTTTGGGTGTTGTTTCAATATGGTATATTACTTCAACGAAGCCAAACAGTATTGTTTCGACTCAAAAATCAGCATCTCCAAATACAGCAGTATTCATACCTGACATCATCGTTAAAGAAGAAACTACTTCACATAAACGCTTAGATTTGAGAACCCAATCCCAAAAACAAACTTTGGTAGTCGAAAATACCCAGTCAGAAGTTCAACTAAATTCTTTTGGTGAGGAGGCGGCGGTTGTACCATTTACCGAAAGTCCCTCTACTGCCTTGGAGATACCACCTACGGAAAACTCCCCTGTAGAAATTATCCAAGCAATCCCGCTACAAGTGATAGCAAAAAATGTGAAGGAAAAGCCAAAGTTCAAAGTTGTTCATGTGAACAATTTAAAAGAATACCAACAAAACGAATTGGCTGAAATCCGACAGAAAGAGGCTGAAAAGCAAGGGATTGTTATTATCAATTTTCCTAAAAAAGAGGAGGCTGCGGCACTCACTCTCAAGACTTATCTTCACAACAAAAACTCTCCATTAAACTAACCTAAATATCATGAAAAAAATCATCTCTCTGATGCTCTTTGTGAGCATCGTTAGCTATTCTTTAGGTCAAACTTTACCCGGTGTACCCGACAACTGGCTTCAGGAACACAGCCGTTTTGATTTCAATTTTGGTAGTGGAAACAAATTAACAGTTTTTACGCTCAGTACTTCTGATTTGAAAAAGCACCAAAACATAGATTCAGTGTTGGCATTGTTTTGGAAAAATTACCAACAAATTAAGCCAACTTTGGAAGAAACGACCAACAGCCGTACCGCCACGTATCAGCCAGCATACGACGGGGGATTTAGAGTAATTTTAACCGAACACCCCTCGACCAATCAACGTTTTCATTTTCGAGCCTATCAAGACGAACCCTTACTTCTCAAAACTACCCAAGATACATTGCTCATCGTGCTCAATAATTCAAAAGAAAATCCTATCTCCGTTCATTTGTCAAATGCTATCTCCAAAAACCCCAAACAAAACACTGTTACGAAATTCGTCAATCCACAAACATATTTTTGTTTTATTGTCAATCAACTGGACGACATAGAAAAACTCATAGCACAAGGCACAGCCAATACCCATATCCAGCAGTTGTTAGAAAAAATAGCAGCCCACAAAAAACACGATTTGAACAACCCAAGGTTTAAAATCAGGTATTTCTCTCACGACGAATTGAAGGTGAGTAATTTAAGGGTCGTTCGTAAAAACCGTGGATTTGGAGTGTTTCATCAAACCTTTGGGGTGGGTGTCTTTCGAAATCAGCTTGTACCTAATGCACAAACAGAATTTTCTTTTTTACCTAACAAATACAACAACATTGGCTATACCTTAGGCTGGCGTTCGATGTTTTGGACAAGCCACGATGAACAGACCAACCGCTGGCGCACCCAATCCAACGGAGTATTGCAGGTAGGTTTCACGATATATGGGTTTGAAAATACGAAACTACCCCGATCCAATACCAACGAGGTGTACTACGGGCTTTATTTAGGTAGGGTAATGACTCGCAACGGTGATATTTTTGAACCCAACACTTGGAATCTCTCAATGACCGTAGCAGCACATGGGATAGTTAAAATTCAGCCAGAGGTATATTTCAATGGCTTCTTTAGCCGAAATGTAATGCCCTGTTTGCGTGTGCAAGTGGGGTTCTGAAGGGTTTGGCTGATTTGTATTTCCATCGTGCATCTTAAATGATTGTCTATATATCATGGAGTAATTATCTTCAATACCTTCGCAGGGTTGCCTCGTACCACAGCGTAGTCAGGTATATTTTTGGTAACAACACTCCCTGCCGCTATCAAGCAGCCTTTTCCTATGCGTAAGTTGGGGGTGATGACAGCCCCTGCTCCAATCAATGTACCCTTGCCTACTGAAATACTTCCACACAGCGTAGCACGCGGGGCGATATGCACAAAATCTTCAATCACACAATCATGATCTACCGAAGATAAAGTGTTGATAATGACGTGTTTGCCTATTTGGGTATCAGCTTGTACCACTGCTCCGTGCAGTATCACACTGCCTTCACCAATCTTTACGGAGTCGTCTATGAGGGCTTTGGGGTGAAGGGCTACACCAAACCAGTGTCTAATCGAAGCGGCGACTTTTTCGCGGATGGCGTTGTTGCCAATCGAAATGATCAGCGGTTCGTCAATGGCTATATTTGGAGTATAAACTCCTACGACGGGTATGCCCCAAAGGTCTTTTTTCGTAAGGTCATCGTCGAATATTTGAGAAACCGCTATACCGCTGGCGTTTAGGCAACTAATGATGACTTTGGCATGGCCGCTGGCACCGTAGAGTAACATACTGTATCAATTTGAGAATGATGTTATTTTTTCGACTGAGTTTCTGTTGGTTTGCGTTTGAAACGCAAACTCGAAAGATTAGCGTTTCAAACGCGAATCATCAATTTTGTCCATTGAATTTTTCGGCTGTGGCGGCATGGGTGGCGTTGATACCTTCTTTTTTTAGGACTTTTCTGATAGTCAGCCAAGCGATTTGTAAATCTAAAAGAAACGAAAGGTTTTCAACATAAAAAATATCGTAATCAAATTTTTGCTGCCAAGAAATTGCATTTCGGCCATTTACCTGTGCCCAGCCTGTGATGCCCGGCTTTACGTCGTGGCGGTGGCGTTGGCGAGCATCATAAAGTGGCAAGTACTCGACCAACAACGGACGTGGCCCGATAAGCGACATGTCGCCTTTGAGAACGTTGATAAGCTGGGGCAATTCGTCGAGCGATGTTTTTCGCACCCATTTCCCCAGAGAAGTAAGTCGCTGGGCATCAGGCAAAAGCAGTCCGTGTGTGTCGCGCCGGTCGGTCATAGTTTTGAATTTGATGATGTTGAAAATCTTTTCCTCTTGGCCGGGGCGTGGCTGCAAAAAAAACGGATTGCCTCGATGATGCCACCAGAGTAAAATCGCTACGATGACAGTAACAGGTAAAGTCAATAAAAGTACAATCAAAGCAACGGTGTAATCAATGAGCGGTTTGAAGAGGCGGCGATACATACGGCAAAGTTACGGCTTCGTTTTGAGCTGCCAAAGAGGCGTACAAATCTCTTTTGGCCTCCCAAATGTCGGTAGGTACAAAATCGTTGCTGACTCTTAGGCGTGCATTCTGACCATGAGAAATGGCTACTTGCGGATTTTCTAAATAAAATAGGAGTCTTTGGGCTAACTCTTCCACCGAACGACTTTTACAAAAAAGACCTGTTTGATGATGAATGACGGCACTTTTCAAGCCCGTTACGAACGATACCACCGAGGGCTTTGCCATAGCCGCCGCTTCTAAAACAACGTTGCCAAAACCTTCTCGATAGCTGGGTAAGACCAAAAAATCAATCAGTGCATAAAAAGGAGCGATGTCGTTTTGCCACGGAACAAGTCGAATATTGGAGTCTTGAGTGATTTTTTGGAGTATTTTTTTCGACAATTTGCCCCGTTCATCTTCGCTGCCAATCATCAACAAAACAGCGTTGGGGAATTGTTTCTTGACCATTTGCCAAGCATGATACAGTTCTACGATGCCCTTTTCTTGTGAAAACCTACCCACAAATCCTACCACTTGTTGGTCTTCTTCGAGCTGGTATTTTTGGCGAAGAGATTGAAGGTCAGTCTTTGAAATACAAGTAGGATTGAAGCTATTCATACAATCTATGCCGTTACAACTTCCATGGCGAATGACCGAAATTTTGGAGGGATTGGTAAGGTTTTCTTTCAGTACTTTGTGGCGTAAAGATTCGCTAACGGCAATGACATGATGGGCTAATTGGCAGGTGAGTTTTTCGATAAGTCGAAACAAGGGGCTTGTCAAAAAGGAAGCTGTTTCGAGTGGGAGGCCGTGCATTTCATAAATACAAACCGGCACTCCGTGAAGTCGTGCCACCAACAACGTGAGTAAGGCTGCTTTGGGGGTATTGGCATGTACAACGTCTATCTTATGCTTTCTGAAAAATAGGTGTAGCTGCCACAGGCTTTTCAAGTCGCTGTAAAAAGACCAGATGTTCCGCTTGAAGGCAATGGATACAACGGCTACTTTGTTTTTTTTGCCAAACTCATCTAAACGCAGACCTTTGCTGGAGAGTATGAATAGGTCAAAGCCATGTTGTTTCCAAAAGGCAGGCTGCCCCTCCAAAAAACACAAAGACACCGGTACCGAAAAGGCTTGGACGATGCGCATGAGCAGAAAAGTTTAGGTGTCAGAAATCGTCGTAAGGATAGGTGATGTGTTGCAAAATCCCGTGCTATCAAAGTGACCAAAAATAATACGAATTTCTGTTTGTCAAATAATCCTATCCAAAAAATATTGTAGCCGTTGGGATTATGTCTGAATCACTCCCACATTGAAATGCTTTGTGATAGGGGCGTGGTTGGCGGCTTCGATGCCTGTGGAAATAATACGACGTGTTTCCAGAGGATTGATGATGCCGTCGGTCCAGAGGCGGGCGGCTGCGTAGTAGGGCGAAAGTTGGTCGTTGTAGCGATTGGTAATTTCGGTCAATAGTGCCATTTCTGCTTCTTCGGTGAGGCTTTGGCCTTTGGCTTTGAGGGTGGCTACTTGGATTTGGAGCAGCGTTTTGGCCGCCGATGCGCCACTCATCACGGCGAGTTGGGCCGTAGGCCAAGCATAAATAAGGCGCGGGTCGTAGGCTTTGCCGCACATGGCGTAGTTGCCGGCACCATAAGAATTGCCAACGATGAATGTGAACTTCGGCACCACCGAATTGGCCACGGCATTGACCATTTTGGCCCCATCTTTGATAATTCCTCCCTGCTCCGAGCGACTGCCTACCATGAAACCTGTTACATCATGTAAAAACACCAACGGGATTTTCTTCTGGTTACAGTTCATGATAAATCGGGCTGCCTTGTCGGCAGCATCTGAATAAATCACCCCTCCCATTTGCATTTCAGAAGCAGTATTGCCTCCTTTTTTGGCTTTGACGATTTTGCGTTGGTTGGCTACGATGCCTACCGCCCAGCCGTCCACGCGAGCGTATCCACAGAGGAGGGTTTGGCCGTAGAGTTTTTTATATTCTTCAAAATCAGAGTGGTCCACCATGCACTCGATGATTTGACGCATATCGTAGGGCTTGTTGCGATCGGCAGGGAGAATATCAAAAATCTCTTCTGGATTTTTAGTGGGTGGTGCAGGCATGATGCGGTCAAATCCGGCTTTGGGATCATGCCCCATTCTTTCAAAAATGCGTTTAATAGCTTCCAGACAACTTTGGTCGTCGGGATATTTGTTGTCAGTTACGCCCGAAATCTCGCAATGCGTCGAAGCCCCACCGAGCGTTTCAGCGTCCACGTCTTCGCCGATAGACGCTTTGACCAAGTAAGGCCCCGCCAGAAATATGGAGCCTGTACCTTCGACAATCAACGCCTCATCGGACATGATGGGCAGATACGCCCCACCCGCCACACAACTGCCCATGATAGCCGAAATCTGTACAATCCCCATAGCCGACATTTGGGCGTTGTTACGAAATACTCTTCCAAAATGCTCTTTATCGGCAAAAACTTCTGCTTGAAGCGGCAGATAAATGCCCGCGCTGTCCACCAAATAGACAATAGGAAGGCGATTTTCGAAGGCTATTTCTTGTGCGCGTAGGTTTTTTTTGGCCGTTATCGGAAACCAAGCTCCTGCTTTGACGGTGGCATCGTTGGCCACGACGACACACATTCGCCCACTGATACGGCCTATTCCAGCTACTACCCCAGCCGAAGGGCAGCCACCTTCCTCTTCGTACATTCCCATTCCGGCAAAAGCCCCGATTTCGAGAAAGTCGTCGGGAGAATCTATCAGAAAATCAATTCTTTCGCGGGCGGTCAGTTTGCCTTTGGCTTTGTGTTTTTCGATGTTTTTGAGGCCGCCTCCAAGTTTTATTTGTAGAAAATTCTTTTCGAGTGTGTCGAGTGTTTGTTGATGAAATTGTCGGTTGGTCATGGTGTTTCAAAATATGATTTTTGGAATAGTTTTCGGTGTTTATTTCGACGAAAGTTGTTCGAGCATAGTTTTGATGTTTTGGTGTAAAATGGGAGCAGTTTCAGGGCCTACGGAGTTGATTTCGCCATACAACTGCTTTTGGGCACCATACAGATAGGGAGGTTTTTCGTCCCATTCAGATTTGGGTATGATATAGCCCAGTTCGTCGTTGGCAAGGCCAAGTACAAATTTATACCTACCGGGCATCAAGCTACGAATAGGAGGCGTTTCGATGGGGGTGGTGAGTTGAAAATCACCTTCTGAGGGTGTTTCGATACCTCCATTGACGATTTCGGGATAAATCTCACCGGGTATGGTTACAAAACTTACATTACCGATTTGCCAAGCGGCTACTTCGGTACGAAAATGCCTCCAGCGACTGTATCCGGCATCTATGATCCCTAAGGCTACGGCCAACCGAAACCGCCAGTTGTCCAATGGTAAATCAAGCGTTTTTGCTACCAGTCGAATCCCTCCTTCCACGGCTTCTTCTTTTTCGAGGGCTTTCAGGATCATCATGGCTAATGCCTTGCCTTGAGCTTCGGCTTTTTCAAAGGAAGGTTTCTCATATTCGACATTTTCTTTGAATGGGTCTTTGACCTTGACCGTCGGGTCAGTAGTCATCAACCCCCCTACGCAGCCTGTGGCATATACTACTGTACCGCCAATACCTTTTTGTACTAATGTATTGCCATCATAAACTCCTTTTTCAATACCTTCACGAAGATAATGAGGGAAATCGGAGGTAAGGAGGGTGTTTTTATTCCAAAGGGTTTCGGGGTGATTGCCCCAAACTACCAGAGTGCCAAAAGTAACATTGGTAGTAGGGTCAGAGGCACGTAAAATATACAGGCCATCGTCTTTGACGATAGGCTTGCGGGTATCGGTGGTGAGTGCTTGAGCATAGGTGAGGTCTTGGGCTACGGTGAGTTTGCTGAGTTTTAGGTTTTTTAGGGCTTGCTCGATACTTCTCAACACCATACTTTCTACTCTTTTTTCGTAGGCTTTATTGACACCACTTTTTAGTTCGCTGTCGCCCCACATTCCGAGCATATCGGGACCCTCGTGGTTGTGCGTAGTACAGATAGTCAAATAAGTGATTCCCCACTCTGCTGGGAGTTTTTTTCTTACGTTCAAAACGTTTTTATGAGGAAATCCAATCAAGTCGAGCGAAACGACGGCAAGGCGCGTTTTACCATCATCAATAAGTGCCGTTCTTGCCCAAAGGTCATCGTGGATACCATTGACTGCCCTTTTGTTGTCAAATCCAGCAATCCAATAAGTATCAAAAACGCCGTTGTTATTCAAGTCTTGGAATGTATCACCTTTGTCGGGTTCGTAGGCGGCATTATTGTCCTTATCCACCCAGGGTTCAAAATCAGTAGGGGTTATCTTGACGGCAGCAAAACCTGTTTTATAAGCTGTGTACTCTGTCGGTAAAGGAATATCCAAAGACAACTGATAGCCTTTGTGGCGATCGCGACCATTATAAAGACCATACACTACCAAAACAATGGCAAGTACCAATATTGCGATTGCCATTGCCAACCATTTTAATATTTTCATGATACAAAAAGCAGTAAGAGTAAAAAAAGGTGTACTTCTTAATTTCAAGCCAATATACAGCCTTTTCTACTATTTTTGTCATCTATTATTAACCCATCTATTCTAATATGTCAACTATCATCGAAAAGCAACGTCTTCATTCGCGAGCAGATAATAAAGGTTGGAAAAAATGGGGTCCGTACTTGTCCGAACGCCAATGGGGGACAGTTAGGGAAGATTACAGCTATTGGGGCGACTCATGGGGGTTTATTTCGCATGAACTCTCCCGTTCTTATTCTTACCGGTGGGGTGAAGACGGGATTGGGGGTATTTCTGACAACAAAGGCTTTGTATGTTTGGCATTTGCTTTTTGGAATCACCAAGACCCTATCATTAAAGAGCGATTTTTTGGAGTAACAGGGCCTGAAGGAAATCATGGCGAAGATGTTAAGGAGTTGTACTATTATTTAGACAGTACACCTACGCACTCTTACATGAAAATGCTCTACAAATACCCACAAACGGCTTTTCCATACGCCAAAATAACCGAAGAAAATAGAAAGCGCAATCGCTTACAGCCCGAATATGAAATCACAGAAACAGGAGTTTTCGACAATGAACGATACTTTGATATTTTCATCGAATACGCCAAAGCCGACGAAAATGATTTGCTTGTCAAAATCACGGCACATAATCGCTACACCAAAGAGGCACCCCTAACTATTTTGCCTACACTTTGGTTTCGCAATACGTGGTCGTGGGGATATGAGCAATTTAACTATAAACCTATCCTGAATGGCATCGCAAATAGACACGTTGAAATCAATCATAGACTTATCGGCAAATATAAACTCTATTTCGACAATCCCGACGAACTTCTTTTTTGTGAAAATGAAACCAACAACGAGCGTATTTTTCAAAAGCCCAATGCCAATCCTTACACCAAAGACGGCATCAACAACTACGTAATCACTCAAAAAAAACAATTCATCAACCCCAATCATATTGGGTCTAAAGTGGCGGGTCATTTCAAGAAAGTAATCCCCGCTGGAGGAAGTGTTACGGTAAGGCTTCGTTTTTCGAGCAATACCCATTTGACCCGACCTTTTCAAGACTTTGAGCAAATTTTTGAGCTACGCCTCAAAGAAACCGATGAGTTTTATGCCGAGGTGCAGAAAAATGTAACAGATCCCGAACTGCGTACCATTCAGCGACAAGCATTTGCCGGTATGCTCTGGAACAAACAGTTTTATTACTATAATGTAAACGAATGGCTCAAAGGCGACCCCAAAATGCCTTTTGAGTTTAAAGGACGGGCTTATCCGCGCAACCGCACTTGGAAACACATGTACACAGCCAATATACTTTCCATGCCCGACAAGTGGGAATACCCGTGGTTTGCGGCTTGGGATTTGGCTTTCCATACCGTGACCTTGGCACGTGTAGATCCCTACTTTGCCAAACGCCAGTTGGCGGTTATCCTTCGTGAATATTATATGCACCCCAACGGCCAAATCCCAGCCTATGAGTGGAATTTCTCCGACGTAAACCCACCCGTACACGCATGGGCTACGTGGAAAGTCTATGAGATAGACCGCGACCTCAACGGCGAGGGTGATGTCGCTTTTTTGGAGAGGGTTTTTCATAAACTATTACTTAATTTTACATGGTGGGTCAATCGAAAAGATGCCGAAGGCAACAACGTCTTTGCCGGAGGTTTTTTGGGTTTGGATAATATCGGAGTATTCGACCGTAGTGCCGAACTCCCCACCGGTGGCTACCTCGAGCAAGCCGACGGGACAGGCTGGATGGCCATGTACACCCTCAATATGCTCCGCATCGCCTGTGAGATTTCGCTGGTTCGCCCAGTATATCAGGATATGGCTTCCAAGTTTTTTGAGCATTTCTTGCATATTGCCGCTGCCATGAAATCACTGGGCGACCAAAAAATTAGTCTTTGGGACGAAGAAGACCAGTTTTACTACGATGCCCTCCATACTCCCGATGGCAAAAGTATGTTGCTCAAAGTACGCTCCATGGTAGGTTTGATTCCGCTTTTTGCCGTAGAAATCTTAGACGAAGAATTACTATCGCGCTTGCCTGATTTCAAACGTCGAATAGAGTGGGTGCTGACCAATCGCCCTGATTTGGCATCATTAATCTCGCGCTGGCATGAACCCGGCAAAGGCGAATCGCATTTGCTGGCTCTTTTGAGAGGACATCGTATGAAAATGCTCCTCAAGCGAATGTTCGACGAAACTGAATTTCTCTCTGACTACGGTATTAGATCGCTCTCCAAGTACCACGACAAACGACCCTATGAGTTTTATATCAATGGTGACGTGTTGAGAGTAAAATACACTCCCGCCGAGTCCGAAAGTAGTATGTTTGGGGGTAACTCCAACTGGCGTGGGCCAATATGGTTCCCGCTCAACTTCCTCATCATTGATTCCTTATTGAAATTTTATAATTACTACGGAGATGATTACGAAGTCGAATACCCCACCAACTCTGGTAATGTCATGACCGTCAGAGAGGCAGCTTTAGCCATATCGCAGCGACTCATCAACATTTTTCGTCGAGATGCCGAGGGTAATATCCCCAACTTTCATACCTACAAACTCTTCAAAGAAGACCCTCATTTCAAAGACTTATATTTGTTTTTTGAGTATTTCAATGGAGATACAGGTGGTGGTTTGGGGGCAGCACACCAAACGGGCTGGACAGGGTTAGTCGCTGACTTGATAGAGTATATTTCTGTGTATGATTTGAAACTGGAAACTACCGAAAAGTAAGCCATTGACTATAAATTGTTAGCAAATTATCAATAAACAATGCCAAAAGACTTTGATTCACAAGATTGGGAACTACTGCTTGATACCTTGGAGCAAGTGTTTCAGAAAAGACCTGACGATCTCAACAGCGTTCTCTTTCTAATAGGCGTGCAGGAACTGGGTAAAGGCCCTCAAACCTTTACCAAAGAGCAAAAACAAGACTTGATGCATATTGCTGTTTGTAAGGTGCTGAGTTTGTCGGGGTTTTATAAGTTGGAAGGTTTGGATCAAGATGGCTGGCCACATTGGCGACTCGTCAAAAAACTACCTCACTTCGATTTAGTTTCACAAGAAGAACTGCTAAAAATACACGTCATTCGTTATTTTACAGAAGAACTCAAGCTGATGTAGTTGTCGTACCCGCTTTTCCTCGCCACCAAATATAAGTAGAGAAAATTAGAAAAAAGATGTAAATTTAACTTCTAATTTTTACGCAAATGAAAAAGAGCAGATTCAACGCAAAGCCATCGTATTAGCGGGCGAAAACGGCACAGAAAGCATAGAAAAGCTATGCGAAAAACATCAAATATCACCGGCAGTGGAAGCAAGAGATACGCAATTCTTTGGACGAAGACAAGAAACGCTTGCAAGCCCTTGAAAAAGAGAACATTCGCTTAAAAAAGATGTACTTGGAAGTGCAATTAGAAAAAAGATACTCTCCGATGCGGTTTCAATGCTAAAAAAGATGCAAGCCCAATCCAAAAAGACGCTTTGATAGTTGGATTGGGCGAGAAACACCCCAAATTGAGTGTACGCAAACGCTGTGTGCTTTTGGGCTTACGGCGAGAGACGTATTATGCTGGCAAGCATTGCAAGCCAGAAGAGTCCCGCAAAGCCTCTGATACGTATCTGATTGCTCAAATGCAGGCACTTCGAAAAGAACAGATTTCTTGGGGTTTTGAGCTGATATACTACTACTTACGCTTTCAGAAGGGGATAATTTTTTGCAAAAAACGAGGGGACATCGCCTCTATCAAAGTGCCGTAATGAGCCTTTGGAGAAGTCCCAAAAAAACCTCGTATTCAGCGAGTATTTCAAGATTTGATAGCAGAGCGGGTGGAAATGGCGGTAACGATTCTTGTCAAGGAGATAGTGGCGGACCATTGAGTGCTAGTAATACCCAAATTGGAGTAGTTAGTGCAGGTGGTACTTGTGGAACAGGAGGAGATTATATGATGGTATCGAAATACTTAGATTTTATTACACAAACTATTCATTTAGTCGGAACGCCTGATTTTGTTTGTGGAAATACCACATTCGAGAACTTATCAAAATTGCCTGATGGTGTTAATTTTTCATGGAGTGCAAGTCCTGCAAATTTATTTACTAATCCGATAATCTCAGCCAATAATTTATCATTAACCATAGCACCAAATACCAATATTAACACAGGGCCTACTTCGGGTGTAGGAAAAATAACATTAACTGTAACCACCCCATCTGGCACATACATACACAGCAAAGAGGTTTGGGTGGGAAAACCCGATGCTATCACACTCACCACTGACGGTACTTTTAGCATTAATAACAACAACACTTCTATCTGCAAGACTTTTGGTTATTGCATGACAGCAAGTTCTAATGTTTTGCTTGAAAGGTCATCAACTTCACCCACAACAAGCGACTTTGTACCATCTAAAATTATAGGTCTATTAAATAGAGTTATATCAACTGCCTCAAATTTTACATATTCGGGTTGGCCATCTTCCAATTCTTTTTTCAATATTAGTACCCTTTCAACTCAAAACGACCGAACTTGCTTTGGTACAAATAATACAGGCTCTTACTTTTTGACGGTTAATGCCAGTAATTCCTGTGGTACAAACGGACGTAGCATGATTTTTCAAGTTAATAGTTGTGGATTTAGGATATTTCCAAACCCTGCACAAACCACGCTTGCCGTCGAATTTGAAAACCCTGAAATGATTGAAAGTATTCCCGATTTGATAGAAATTCAAGAAGAAAAATCTCAAAAAACCGTTAAATCAAAAGACATTAAGGTTTTAAAAGATAAAAAAAAATCCAACTCAAAATCTTACTCAAAAATTGACTTTGATATTCGAGACTTACCTCGTGGGGTTTACTATGTGCAAATGACGTATGATGGAACAAAACAAAAATCGAAAGAATCCATAAGAGTTCTTCTGACCGACTAACACTATGAAACGAACCAATTTTTGGCTATTGCTTCTTGGAACTTGGAGCGTAGCAGTAATTTGCTCTTGCAAAAATGATAATATTGAACCTATTGACTTTCTTTTGAGATATTACTGTGGTGGAGGGTTCATAGAAAACATGAAATTAGAGAGAAAAGAGGGTAATAGAATATCCATTAAGGCTAAAAATGTTTTCTATAAGAGAGGTATAAGTTCAAATGGAGGATGGGAAGAGTTCTATAAAAATTTTGAGTTTCCTAATTGTGAAATCGCTATAATAGATACGGTAATACAAATAACTAATAACAACGGCAACCAACAACAATTTTATGCTAGAATTACAAACAAAGATGATAATACAGTCTTTGGAGAGATTACGAAATGGAAATCATTTCAAACTCAAACTCCAATAACATACCTCCGTTTAACTCTGAAAAAAGGCCTTTTCCCATTTATAGATTCATTGAATTTTGGTCGTCCTCCAAGTCTTAACAACTGCGTTCCTTTGTAATTATTGAAAAAAAGAAGGTCTTTCACCAGTAAAATTAGTGATTTTTACTATTGTTGGTGGATAAAACCCGCTATATACAACCCCTCATGTGGCAAAATAAAAAAGTGACTTGAGAAAACAAAAATTCAAAAATGTAATGAAACCACTACTCTTTTTTGCTCTAATACTGATGAGCATTTCTGTCTGGGCACAGTTTAAGCCTCATTATACCAACATGACCGAAATAGGCGGGCTTTTTGGACGTGTAGCGTATGGCACCGACCAAAGCTCTCAAGTGGACAACCGCCTAAGTCTTACGATTCAGAGTTTCAACGGGGTACAGCTCAAGCCTCGCTTGGCCGTAGGGGCTACCGTAGGGGTGGATTGGTACAAAACCGCCTTGCTGATGCCTTTGGCAGCAGGTGTGAGGTACGACTTGGTGAAGTCCCAAAAAAACGTCAGCTTGTTTGGCTCGCTCGATGCGGGGCATAGCGTTAGCTGGCTTCACACCGACGCTACTGGCTTCCGTACTCGTGGAGGCATGATGCTCAACCCCGGCGTAGGACTCAAAATTGGCCTCAAATCAGGCAGCGCGCTGGTAATGTCGCTAAGCTATAAACGCCAAAATGCTCGTGTAACCAAACCTTTGTGGTGGAACGAAATCGAGAAATGGGAAGATCGTATTTACAACCGCATGGCGTTGAGGCTGGGAGTGAGTTTTTGAGAGTTTATAATTCTTTTCTTAAAGCGTGGTGCAGTACGTAAATAGCACCACGCTTTTTTTTATTATTGCGTTTCGAACCACTAAACCCACTGAATCTATGCAAACCTCTCCTACCGAAAAATCGGCTTTTGCTCATTTATTCAGCCTTCCTGTCATCGTAGCTGCACTTGGTTATTTTGTAGATATTTACGATTTGCTTTTGTTTGGCATTGTTCGTGTTCCAAGTTTGATTGACTTAGGTTTAAACCCAGATGTGGAGGGCACCATGATTTTAAATTGGCAAATGTTTGGATTGCTTTTGGGAGGA
>JBKBKL010000094.1:0-15797 GCA_046294665.1 Runella sp. | reverse complement strand
ATATAAAACAATGAAAACCATGACTCCCACTATGGCCCCTGTCAAAATGGCCAATACCAATCACGAAGATATTCCCGGCAACCCTTCTACCGCTACCAGTAGCCAACTCAAACTCAACGACCGATCCAATGGCCAACCCTTGCGGGTATTGAGCGAAGAAGATTGGCAGTTTTGGATTGAAAATGGCTACATCGTTATCAAAAATGCCGTACCCAAAGAGCAAGTAGCTCAAACGGCTGCGTTTCTATGGGAATTTGAAGAAAAAGACCCCAACGACCCCAGCACTTGGTACACCCCACCACGCGCCGAAATGAAAATGAAAGAACTCACGAATACAGGAATGGTGGAAGTGTACAATCACCAATATTTATGGAACAACCGCCAAACACAGCGCGTCTATGATGCCTTTGTGGATATTTGGGGTACCGAAAAACTCTGGGTAACGATAGACCGCGCCAATCTCAACTTCCCGATTCGCCCCGGATTTGACTACAAAGCCTTCATTCACTGGGACTATGACCCCGAAACACGCCCCCAAAATGTACAGGGAGTACTGGCTCTTGCCGACCAAACTGACGAAAACATGGGAGGCTTTCAGTGTATTCCGTGGCTGTATCAACACTACGACACTTGGAAACTCACCCAACCTGCCGACCGAAATCATTTCCAGCCTGACATCACCGGACTCGAAGACAAAATCGTGAAAGTCAAACTCGAAGCTGGGGATTTGCTGATTTTCAATAGCCTGCTTGCACATGGTATCCGTGCCAATCGTTCGGAAAATAAAGTACGAATCGCGCAGTATATTTCGATGATGCCCGCCGAAGAAGACAATGAAGCCTTACGCCAATGGCGCATCAACTCTTGGCAGCATCGCATCTCGCCAGAAGGCTACGCTTTCCCCGGCGACCCACGTCGCTGGGAGCAAACCAAATACGCACGAGCAGAACTAACCGAACTCGGCAAAAAACTATTAGGTTTGGAAAAATGGTGAGCAAGCCCCAAAAACAATTTTGTTTTTCCAATGAAAGGCTAAATATTTGCTCGTTATCATTATCTCTAAACGATGCCCCGTATTTGGCTTTCTTCACCCCATTTGAGCGGCCACGAACAAAAATATGTTCAGTCGGCCTTTGATACCAACTGGATAGCTCCACTCGGCCCCAATGTAGATGGCTTTGAGCAGGATTTGGCACGTTATGTCGGGGTTGGTCATGCAGCTGCACTATCATCAGGTACGGCGGCGTTGCATTTGGCGTTGATTATGCTGGGTATAGGGCAGGGAGATATTGTCCTTTGTCAATCCTTTACTTTTGCAGCTTCCGCCAACCCGATAGTATATCAAGGAGCTACACCTGTTTTTATAGACTCCGAGCCTACTACGTGGAATCTTTGCCCCGATGCCCTCGAAACAGCTATCAAAGACCAAATCCGACAAGGCAAACGCCCTAAAGCCGTCATTGTGGTACATCTATACGGTATGCCCGCTCGTATGGCCGAAATCGTCGAAATCTGCCATCTTTACGAGATTCCCCTCATCGAAGATGCTGCTGAGGCATTGGGTGCATCGTATCGGGGGCAAAAATTGGGTAGCTTTGGCTTACTCAATATTTTATCCTTCAATGGCAACAAAATCATTACCACTTCGGGCGGTGGGGCGTTGTTGTCCAATGATGAGCGTTTGATTCAAAAAGCCCGTTTTCTGGCTACCCAAGCTCGTGATGCCGCTCCTCATTATCAACATTCGCAAGTTGGCTACAACTATCGTTTGAGCAATATTTGCGCGGGTATTGGGCGAGGTCAAATGGAAGTGATTGATGTGAGAGTCCAGCAGCGACGCACCAATTTTGAGTTTTATAAAATTGCTTTTCAAGACATAGAAGGCATTGATTATCAGCCCGAAACCGAAGGTAGCTTTTCCAATCGTTGGTTGAGTTGTTTTATATTTACACCAGCACTCACAGGCGGCATCACACGCGAAGATATTCGATTGGCATTGGCAAAAGCCGACATCGAAGCCCGCCCACTCTGGAAGCCCATGCACTTGCAACCTGTTTTTGCTGATGCGCCTTATTATGGTGGCAATGTAGCCGAAACACTTTTTGACCATGGACTTTGCCTACCCTCTGGCTCTAATCTGACAATCGCCGAATTGGAAGAAATCACTGAAAAGGTTCGGGAGTGTTTTCGATGATTAAAGAAACGTCATCGGGTCCCAAGCTACGCGGGTATTGTCGTGCCATGCATTCATCTCGGCCATATCCTCTGCCGAAATCTCAAAATCAAATACCTCAAAATTCTCCTTGAGCCGTGCTTTGTTTACTGATTTCGGAATCGTAACCGCCCCCTGCTGCAACGACCAGCGTATCAGCACTTGGTAAGTGGACTTTTGGTATTTTTGGGCTATGGTTTGCAGGCGTGGGTCATTGGCTTTTTGGCCACGTACTACGGGAGCGTAGCCTTCAACTTGAATCCCCCTCTGACGACAATACGCCAACTGCTCCGGCAAATAGCAGTAAGGACTCAACTCAAATTGATTGACAGCGGGTACGATTTCCCCATACTCCCTCATCTCTTCTAAATGAGGAATATAGTAGTTGGACACGCCTATGGCTTTGGCTCGCCCTTCGCGATATATCTTTTCGAGGGCTTTCCAAGTAACGCGACGATACTCACGTACTGGCCAATGGACGAGGTACAAGTCCACGTAGTCTGTTTTTAGTTTCTTCAAACTTAGGTCGAAAGCCCGCAGCGTAGAGTCATACCCTTGGTCGTCATTCCACACTTTGGTCGTCATAAAAATATCTTGTCGAGAAAGTCCACTATCCTGTACGGCTTGCCCTACTTGCGATTCGTTGCCATAGATAGCAGCCGTATCAATCAAGCGATAGCCGATTTCTAAAGCCCACAAAACGGCTTGATAGATGTCGTGGCCTGTGGCAGGGTCATATACTCCAAGTCCGAGTTGGGGCATTTGTAGGCCGTTGTTGAGGGTGATGTGCATATTTACCAGTAGAAGATGACGAAGAATGGCCCCCAAATTACCTAATATCCTTGAAAAAAAACAAACCCCCTCAAATCAAGGTTTGAGGGGGTTGTGTGGTGATGGACGGAATCGAACCGCCGACACAAGGATTTTCAGTCCTTTGCTCTACCGACTGAGCTACATCACCCCGCTTTGTTTTGGGACTGCAAAAGTCGGGGATTCAATCTGAAAACACAAATTTTTTACAAAAAAAAACATCAAAAAAATGCTTTACACACAGTACGCCAAGACTAAAAAAGCTGTTTTTCAAATGATTGAGCAGAACTATTTGAAAAATAAATACCCCAACAAAATCCCTGCAATCACTCCGATAAAATCAGCAATAAGCCCCGCTACGATAGCATAACGGGTGTTTTTGATGCCCACCGACCCAAAATACAAAGCCACAATATAAAAAGTAGTGTCCGCAGAACCTTGAAAAATGCACACCAACCGCCCCACAAACGAATCGGGGCCAAATTGCTTCATGGCATCTATCATCAATGCCCGCGCCCCTGACCCACTCAAGGGCTTCATCAAAGCCACTGGTAGCGCGTCTGTAAATTCGGTATTAACTCCCAAAAAACCAATCATATACTTTAGCCCTTCGACCACATAGCCCATCGCTCCTGCATTGCGAAAGGCACTGATTGCTACCAGCATACCGACCAAATAGGGCATGATACGAATAGAAGTTTCAAAACCGCCTTTTGCCCCTTCGATGAAGGTTTCAAAGAGATTGACTTTTTTGCGAATAGCCCCCAACAAAAAAGCCACGATGATGAGCATCAAAATCAAACTCCCTGTGATTTTGGAGAAAGTTTCGAGACCTTCTTTAGAAAGCCCCGACAAATACCACAACAGCATCGCTATTCCCAACGAAATACCTCCCAGCCAGCCGATGATAGTCCTATTGAAGAAGTTGATACGCTGATACGTCCCCACTATCAAAATACTGACAACGGTCGTTACGTAAGTACCTATCAAACAAGGGATAAAAATATCGGAAGGGTCATTGGCCCCCAAAATAGCACGCTGCGCCATGATAGAAAGCGGAATGATGGTCAGCCCCGAAGTATGCAGCACCAAAAACATGATTTGGGCATTGGAGGCAGTATCTTTATCGGGATTGAGTTCTTGCAAACTCTGCATGGCCTTGAGGCCAAAAGGCGTAGCGGCATTGTCCAAGCCGAGCATGTTGGCCGAAAAATTCATAATCATCTGCCCATTGGCGGGGTGATTGGGTGGTACTTCGGGAAAAAGTTTATTGAAAAAAGGACCGATGATACGAGCCAAAAAATTGATAGCACCGGCTTTTTCGCCGATGTTTAGGATACCCAAAAAGAAAGTCATCACCCCAGCTAAGGGAAGTGCCACGTCCATGACTGCCACTTTGGCCGAGTCAAACATACCTTCGACTATGATTTTGAAGGCTTCAGTATCGCCCAAAAAAATCAATTTGATGAGGGCTATCACAAACGCTATTAAAAAAAAAGCTGCCCAGATGTAGTTCAATGCCATAGTAGAAGGAGGTTAGATAAGTGAAAGCGAAAAATACAACCTTGTCCTGATTTTTTGGTCTTTCACAAGAAAAATGTTTTATCGTTGGCTATTTGCTTCAAAAATTCTTACCTTTGCGGCCTCATTTTTTTTAGTGTTTATTTATCATTTCACAAACAATTTCTCAAGTATGTTTACAAAACAGTATGAGATGGTGTTCATTATGACTCCCGTTTTGTCTGACCAACAGATGAAGGACACCGTCGAGAAGTTCCGCAAAATCCTTACCGACAACGGTGCGGAACTCGTACACGAAGACAATTGGGGCCTCAGAAAATTGGCATACCCAATCCAAAACAAAAACACAGGCTTTTATCACTTGATTGAGTTCAAGTCAGAGCCTACGCTGATTCAAACGATCGAAACCGAGTTTCGTCGCGACGAGCGTATCATGCGTTATCTTACGGTAGCCATGGACAAGCACCACATTGCTTATGCAGAGCGTAAACGCGGAGGATTTACTAAAACACAAAACCCCGAAGCCAAGGAGGGCAAAGCAGCATGACACTTCAGAACGAACCTATCGAACGTACCCAAAACCGCAAGAAGTATTGCCGTTTTAAAAAAGCTGGCATCAAATTCATTGATTACAAAGACCCCAACTTTTTGTTGAAGTTGGTCAATGAGCAGGGTAAAATCCTTCCCCGCCGCCTTACAGGCACCAGCCTCAAATACCAGCGCAAAGTATCGCAAGCTATCAAGCGCGCCCGCCACTTGGGCTTGTTGCCGTATGTGGCCGATCAATTGAAGTAAAACCAGTAAATCCGACAGAAATCATCATGCAAGTAATTTTGAAAACTGACATTGCTGGTTTAGGCTACAAAAATGACATTGTAGATGTAAAACCAGGCTATGGTCGCAACTACCTTATCCCGCAGAATTTTGCGGTGATGGCGACCGAATCAAACAAGAAACAATTAGCCGAAAACCTTCGCCAAGCGGCTCACAAAGCCGAAAAAATCAAGAAAGATGCCGAAGAATTGGCAGCCGCTATCGGCGACCTGACCATTGAAATCGCCACGAAAGTAGGCGAAAGTGGCAAGATTTTTGGGCGTGTTACGAGCCTCCAAGTTTCAGATGCGCTCAAGGCAAAAGGTTTTGAAATAGACCGCAAAAAAATCACGGTTGATGACATCAAAACCATAGGTATCTACAAAGCAATCCTTGATTTGCACAAAGAAGTAAAACATACTGTCAGTGTAAACGTAGTTGGCGAAGAGTAGGCGTTGAGTAAAAAAGACGCTATTCGTAAAAAACCCTTGATGTAGCCCAAAACTATGTCAAGGGTTTTGTTTTTTTGAATCACCTTTGATACTCCTACTCTCTCTACTTCTTTATGAGTTTTGGGTAGGTTTCGTATCGGAATGGGTATCAGTTAAGTTCTTCGTACAACTGCCTACGTCCTTCTTTGTAGGCTTCCCAATCGAAATTTTTCAAAAAAAGAGCAGCACTTTCTGCCCCTTTTACAAAAAGCTCCCGCTTTTTCTCGTCGCTGATATTGAAATCGAGCCAGTTGTACCCACGCACGTCTATACGACCAATGGTTTTCTCGAAATCACGATTTTTCAATAAAAACTCACGGTCATAATTGAACCTGACGGTATTGAACAATCCCATGACAAAACTCGCGAAGGTTTGGTATTGATGAATGGTCGTTTTTTCGTCGTCGAGCATGATACCGAAGGTAGGCAAACGGGGTACTTTGAGGCGAGGATTATAAAAAACATTGATTGGGAAATTGGACACAATACCTCCATCTACAAATTTGACACTGTCGGGTACATCTTTGAGGTGTTCGACCAAAAAGAACTCATTCCATGCGGCTTGTACTTCATGGCGGGGAATATGATTGATTTGAAAAGCCTCAAAAAAAATCGGCACCGACATTGAGGCCCTTACAAAAGCCGAAGGCTGTACCTTCGATTCGTCGGTGTAGTAGAGTCGCCACATTTTGGGAAGTTCTACTTTTACTTGCTTGGTGATGTCGCAGGCGATGATAGTGATACTGTTTTCAAGTTTAGGCTTCACCAAATCATTGATTTTTTCGTTTCGGTCGGCTCTGATTTGTAAGTTTTCGATTGGTTGCTCTATTTTGGAGCGTAAATCGGCCAAATTCGACACCCCGTTTTTTTCTAAAATATCTTGTAGCCATTTCAGAAATACATTGCCGCGACTGATGCCAAAGCGACTTCTTTTGAAACGGTAAAAGAGATAAATCAAATACCCTACTACCACCGCCGAGAAGATGATGAGCACCCCTGTAAGTGCATACAGCGCGCTCACCAACGCAGGGGTAGCTGGAGCAGTGCGATAATACCAGTAAAATAGACTACATACCACTGCCAACACCAAACTGGCGGCAATCCCAAAGACTATCCCTCGTAGTGTATATTTGGGCTGATACTTCATCACCCACGCAATCAACTTTCGCACTACCCAAAAAGCATCTACAAAATCAAAAAGATTGGTACTGCTCAAAATACGTAAGGCTTCGACCGACTTCATGTCGTTGCGCTTTCCAATACTGGCCAGCAACATCGTATTGATAGCACCCGCACTCGTACCTGCCAATTTCATAAATCGAACACCCATTTGCTCCAAAATATACGTGTAGCCTACCAAAGCGAT
This sequence comes from Runella sp., assembly GCA_046294665.1. Classification (GTDB taxonomy): domain Bacteria; phylum Bacteroidota; class Bacteroidia; order Cytophagales; family Spirosomataceae; genus Runella. The sequence continues at coordinate 8,584 of JBKBKL010000094.1, read as the reverse complement.
ACCCAGCACACCTCCCCCTTCTTGTACCAAATTGACGTACTGATGTCCGTCGTTGTCTATGACATCAGAAACCACAAACTCCTTGTCGGCAAAATGTCTTTTCAAATCTTCCAAAATTGGCTCAACGGCCTGTTCGTAATCGTTGGTGGTGAGTTTTTTCATGTTAGCATTGAGGATATTTATAAATTGTACAAACTGATTTGCGCTTTATTTTGTTGTTTAACTGTGATTTACTCCTTTTTTCATTATTGTACTTAGTCCATTCTCTCATGCTTGACATACAAAAAATACGCCAAGATTTTCCGATTCTCGAACAAACTGTCAATGGCAAGCCTTTGGTTTATTTCGACAATGCCGCCACCACCCAAAAACCCACGCCTGTACTTGAAGCTCTATCGGGATATTATGAGGGATACAACGCCAACATTCATCGTGGTATTCACCATTTGGCCGAAAAAGCTACCTCGGCTTTTGAAGCTACTCGGCAGCGAATCCAAGAGTTTGTCAATGCCCGTCGGGTCGAAGAAATCATTTTCACCTATGGCACTACTGACGGCATCAATCTCATAGCACAAACGTATGGGCGTAAGTTTTTGAAAGAAGGCGACGAAATCCTCATCTCCACTCTCGAACACCACTCCAATATCGTACCCTGGCAGATGCTCTGCGAAGAAAAAGGCTGTGTACTTCGGGTCATACCTATCAATGATGCAGGCGAATTGCTGATGGACGAATACGAAAAAATGCTTTCGGAGCGTACAAAACTCGTTTCGGTGGTGCATGTTTCCAACGCTCTCGGCACAATCAACCCCGTCGCCCAAATCATCGCCAAAGCCCATGCCGTAGGTGCCAAAGTACTCATAGACGGCGCACAGGCTACTTCACATCTCGAAATAGACGTACAGGCACTCGACTGTGATTTTTATGTTTTTTCGCTTCACAAACTCTACGGCCCTACAGGTATGGGGGTTCTGTATGGCAAAAAAGTAATCCTCGATACCATGCCACCCTATCGGGGCGGAGGGGAGATGATCAAGGAAGTAACCTTTGAAAAAACCACCTACAACGACCTCCCCTACAAGTTTGAAGCCGGTACGCCCAACATCGCCGACGTAGTGGCGGCCAACGCTGCCGTAGATTATATAGAAAATCTCGGCAAACAAAAAATTGCGCAGTACGAAACCCAACTCCTCGACTACGCCACCGACGCACTCCGAAGCATTGAGGGGTTGAGAATCGTCGGTACGGCCAAAGAAAAAGTGAGTGTAGCATCGTTTGTCATGGACGGTATTCACCCCGAAGACATCGGCGTAATCCTCGATCAGCAGGGCATTGCTGTTCGTACTGGCCACCACTGCACGCAGCCGCTCATGGCCCGCCTTGGTTTGGTCGGAACTTCACGCGCCTCCTTTGCAGTTTATAATACTACCGAAGAAATTGATAAATTAGTGGCAGGATTGCACAAGGCTAAAAAGATGTTGGCTTAAACTTTTGATACGATGATTACTAAAACTCAAGTACTCGAAACTATCCAGTCCCTACCAGATGATGCTACTGCTGATGATGTGATTGAAAAAATTCTATTTCTAAAAAAGATAGAACGCTCAATCAAGCAAGCAGAAAATCAACAAACTTACTCTTTGGACGAACTGAAACAGTTGGCTAAAACATGGCAAAAGCAAGAATAACAGAGGAAGCCAGAGAAGATTTAGAGAATATATACTTTGAGCTTTCTGAATATTCTTCTTCTTATGCACAAGATTGGATAGATGACTTTTTTCATCAAGTAGAAGTGATTGAAAAATTTCCATACTTAGGAAAGGTATCTCCAACTATTGCACTTAAGCCTCTACGGAAAATTAATGTCGGAAAATATACAGTGTATTATGTGGTAGTAATGGAAGAAATTTGGGTATTGGGAATTAAATATTCAGGTTTTAAATAAAAAATACACAAAGCATACAACAATCATACGAATTGTTCATAGTACAGAACCATTAGGTAAACGCTAAATGACTATCAACGAAAAACAAGACGAACTAATCGAAACTTTCGAGTTGTTTGATGAGCCACTCGACAAAACACAGTACATCATAGACTTGGGCAAAAAGCTACCTCCTATCAACCCCGCCTACCTTACCGACGAAAACCTCATCAAAGGCTGCCAGTCGAAGGTTTGGCTACACTGTGAGGCAGAAGGCGATGCCATCAAGTTTGAGGCCGATGCCGAGCCTACCGCCCAAATCAGCAAAGGATTGGTGAGTATGTTGATACATATCCTATCGGGACATACTGCCGAAGAAATCGCTTATTCTAATCTCTATTTTATCGAAAAAATCGGCATGAGCAACCTCGTAACCTCCCGACGCGCCGGTGGGCTGGCCGCCATGATAGCCCGCATGAAAGCATTTGCATTGGAAGAATTGAAAGTAAAAACCGATTAGTGATAAGTGTTTTCAAAAACCAAGAACTAAAAACCCCCTCAACTAAAAATGATCCCATTCGAGCATTTGCCCTATATCGAGGTTTTTGAAGGATTCAAAGCCCAGTTTATTCACACGCCAAACAGTACGCTGGGGCTATGGCAGATCACAAAGGGGGCAGTTTTGCCGGTTCATTCGCACATACACGAGCAACTCACGCAGGTCGTCGAAGGGCAGTTTGAACTGACTATTGACGGTCAAACCAAAGTCTATCACCCCGGCGACTTGGCCATTATTCCGTCCAACGTAGTACATTCGGGCGTAGCCCTGACCGATTGCTTGCTTTATGATGTTTTTACGCCAGTCAGAGAAGACTATTTGAAACTTTCTACCAATGTATGATGTAGGATATATGATGTATTCAAAACCCCTATAACTCCACATCACCAAAACACCAAACCACTAAAATTAGCCATGAGTGAGTCCGAATTGAGAGAAGAAATCATCAAAGCCATTAAGCAAGTTTATGATCCCGAAATTCCTGTGGACGTGTGGGAACTTGGGTTGATTTATGACCTTAAAATTTTCCCGATTAACAACGTTTATGTAGAAATGACGCTCACCTCGCCCTCTTGTCCATCGGCAGGGACGATTCCGAGCGAAATCGAACAGAAAATCCGTGAAGTACCGGGAGTAAATGACGTAAGTGTCGAACTCACTTGGGATCCTCCCTATTCCCAAGACATGATGAGCGATGAAGCTAAATTGGAGCTTGGCTTTATGTAGGCATCGAGGCAAAAAGGCATCAAGGCAATAAGGGGCAAAGGGGTTGAAGTTTAACGATACAACTCATAATTCAAAGATTATAACTTACAATTCATAACTCAAAACTCAATATGTATCCTCCACAATTAGTCGCGCCGATGAAGGCGCAATTGACTGATAAAGGCTTTCAAAGCCTCGAAACTGCTGAAGCAGTAGATCATTTTATGGCCAATGCCAAAGGGATTACGCTGGTTGTCGTGAACTCTGTATGTGGCTGTGCGGCTGGGGCTGCTCGGCCGGGCGTATTGGCGGCATTGGCGTACAGCGATGCCAAACCTGATAATTTGGTTACGGTTTTTGCAGGAGTAGATCAAGAAGCTACTGCCAAAATGCGGGAGTATTTGCTTCCTTACCCACCTTCATCACCCTCTATTGGGATATTCCGCGATGGCGAACTGATTCATTTCATCGAACGCCACCATATCGAAGGTCGCAACGCCCAGATGATTGCCCAGCATTTGGTCGAAGCCTTCGACGAATTTTGCGAAAAAGCGTAATTCCACTAAACAATCAACCTTGACAGAGCATAGACGCTTTGTCAAGGTTGATTTCAATAGCTTCATAATATGACCAATGAAACTAAAATAACGACTCTCCCTCAAACATTAGAGGAGTTTATCAACTGGTCTTCTAATGATGGCTTTAAATATGAGTGGAATGATGGCCAAATCATCAAGTTTGAAGGTATGAAAAATAAACACCTCTACCTGATCAGTATTCTATACGATTTTTTCGACAAAACAAAAGCCAAAGTACAGCGCGGAAAACTTCTTTGCGAGCAAGACATACAACTAAGTGGTATCCAACTACGAAGACCCGACCTGGCTTACTTCAGTTGGGAACAAATCTTGAAAAGTAAAGAAGAGGAACAAATACCTCAATTTGTAATTGAAGTAATTTCGACCAATGATCAAATCATTGAGGTAAAACACAAACTCATCGAATATTTTAAAAATGGTATAAAGGTCGTTTGGCTTATTTATCCTGATGAAAAAATGGTAGAGGTATATACTTCCATCAAAAATATTACCGTTTGCACTGATGATGATGTTTGTTCGGCTCATCCAGTATTAGATGACTTCGAAGTCCCTGTTTCCCAGCTTTGGAATTGATTTATACTACTTGTTTTCAACTCACCTCTAATACCTCCAAATCATGCTTGGCCACCGCTTTACCGATTTCAAACCAACACCTCAAAACGGCAAGAACAAGTTTGAGGAGTTGTTCAATATTTTCCAACAATTGCTGTTGCTAACATCGGGCGATGTAGCGCAGGCTATGGCGTGGATGAGCCAACTCGACCGTCAGTATGGCCTCACCGACGACAAATACGGCATCGGTGATTTTTTTGAAGACCTCAAACGTAAGGGCTATATCACCGAAGAAAACGAAGAAGGGCGGCTTATCATGACCCCCAAAAGCGAGCGAAGCATCAGAAAAAGTGCTTTAGAAGAGATTTTTGGCAAACTCAAACGCTCCAAATCTGGCGGCAATCACCGTACTCCCTACACCGGCGTAGGCGACGAACTAAGCAGCGACATACGCGACTTTCAGTTTGGTGATTCGCTCGAGCAAATCTCTATGACCGAGTCTATCAAAAATGCCCAAATCAACCATGGTACAGACGAGTTTTACTTGCTCGAAAACGACCTCGAAGTCGTAGAAAAAGAGCAAAAAACCAGTACGGCCACAGTATTGATGATTGACATCAGCCATTCGATGATTCTCTACGGCGAAGACCGCATCACCCCTGCCAAAAAGGTAGCTTTGGCTATGGCCGAACTCATCAAAACAAAATACCCCAAAGATATGCTCGATATCATTGTCTTTGGCAACGACGCTTGGCAAATCCAAATCAAAGATATTCCTTACCTCGAAGTAGGGCCATACCACACCAATACCGTAGCTGGATTAGAACTGGCGATGGACTTACTACGCCGCCGCAAGACCAAAAACAAACAAATCTTCATGATCACCGACGGCAAGCCCACTTGCCTCAAAGAAGGCTTACGTTACTACAAAAATAGCTTTGGCCTCGACCGCAAAATCGTGTCCAAAACCCTCACTTTGGCCGCCCAATGCCGACGTTTGGACGTACCGATTACTACTTTTATGATTGCTTCCGACCCATACTTGAAGCAGTTTGTACAGGAGTTTACAAGGGTCAATAATGGCCGCGCCTACTACAGCGACCTTAAAGGACTGGGCAATTTTGTCTTAGAAGATTTCCAACGCAATCGGCGTAGGAATATCAAGTAAATCATGTTACACAAATTTGGATAGTTACGTTTTGGAAGAAGGAATTTTTCTACAAAACTTGCGCCTCTCCGAGGCTTAGGGAATACCGATATGGAGCTTCGTAGAAGCCCCACATTTGTAGCCGTCTTAGTGTGTTTAGATGAAACACAAAACGCTTCGGAGAAGCGTAACATCAGCCAAATAATCCTTTTTTACAAAACTTTCGTTTCTGGGAGGCCTAGGAGCGTAACACTCCCAAATACCTCAAAACAGTTTTCTGTTCAGGTCGAAGTCTTCGAGATAATCGCTGACGCGCTTGACAAACATTCCGCCCAATGCCCCATCTACCACGCGGTGGTCGTAGCTGTGGGAGATGTACATCATGCTTCTGATGCCAATCATATCACCCTGCGGCGTTTCGACGACGACGGGGCGTTTTTGGATAGCTCCAAAAGCCATGATCGCCACTTGCGGCTGAAGGATAATAGGTGTACCCATGATATTGCCGAAAGTGCCGATGTTGGAAATCGTATAAGTACCACCGGCCAAATCATCGGCGGTAAGTTTGTTTTGTCGGGCGCGGTTGGCCAAGTCGTTTACTTTTTTGGCCAACCCGATGAGGCTATACTGGTCGGCATTGTGAATGACAGGCACTATCAAGTTGCCATTGGGCAATGCCACCGCCATACCTATATTGATGTCGCGTTTTTTGAGGATATTGTCGCCTTCGACCGATACATTGATGCTGGGAAAATCCTTGATGGCCTTCACCACTGCCTCTATCAAGATTGGTGTAAATGTAATCCCCTCTCCCGTTTGACGTTTGAACTCGTCTTTGATTTGATGACGCCACAGCACGATATTGGTCATGTCGGTTTCGACAAACGACGACACGTGCGGCGAAATACGTTTCGACTCTACCATGCGCTCGGCTATCATGCGTCGCATTCGGTCCATGGGTATTACTTCTACACTTCCTGTAGATGAAGGAGTAATCGTAGAAGTCGAGTTTTTCAGCATTTCGACATTTTTTGGAATAGACTGATGCGTAGTTTTATTCCCTCGGTTTTCTAAGTAAGCCAAAATATCTTTTTTGGTAACTCTCCCTTCTGCCCCTGTTCCTTCGATTTTGGCTAATTCTTCGTTGGAAATGCCTTCGGTTTGGGCAATATTGAGTACCAAAGGGGAATAAAACCGCCCACTCTGTACGCTTGGCTTCATAGCGGCTGCCACGGTGGTAGGCAATGCCACAAACGGACTCTCACTGGCTTCCTCCAAAATCGCATGGCTTTCGGGTTCTGATGATAGCGTAGGTTGAGCTATGGCCTGCTCTTGGTCAGTTTCAAGACGAATCACGGTACTACCGATAGCTACTACATCGCCCTCTTTGACCAATATTTCTTTAATAACTCCAGCCTGCGGACAAGGTACTTCGGTATCAACTTTGTCAGTGGCTACCTCCAGCACGGAGTCATCGGCTTCTATTTTATCACCTACTTTTTTGAGGATACTGATCACGGTACATTCCATGACACTCTCGCCCATACGGGGCATCACCATTTCAAAAAGAGCCATTGGGTATTAATTATTGTTGATGAATAATCTGTTTTCTTAACAAATTGAGCAAATAAGAGGCCGTCAGCATGATGTTTTGGTCACGGTACTTACCGAGTTGGAGCTTTTGGGTAACGGTCTTGGTCGGACCGGCACAGGCTATCCAAATCGTGCCTACGGGTTTTAGGTCTGTACCACCGTCAGGGCCAGCGATACCGCTTGCCGATACGCCAAAGGTAGTACCAAGTCGCTGCCTCACTCCTTCGGCCATTTCAATGACCGTCTGCTCGCTTACAGCCCCAAAATTAGCCAAAGTTTCAGACTTTACGCCCAACTGCTGCATTTTGACTTCGTTGGAGTAGCTGACAACCCCTCCCATAAAATAGGCCGACGACCCCGGTACTTTGGTTATCAGGTGCGATACGTAGCCACCAGTACAACTTTCGGCAGTGGCGAGGGTCTGATGGCGTTCTTTCAAAAGTCGCCCTACGACAGTTTCGAGTTCGTCGTCGTCAAAGCCATAAACATACTTTTCGATGAGTGGCAGTACTTTTTCTACTTCGGCTTGGGTATCGGCTTGGAGTGAAGCCAAATCATCGCCCGTAGCCGTAAGGCGTAAGCGTACTTGTCCGAAACTTGGCAGATAGGCCAGCTTGATGTAGGGCGGCAATGCCGACTCCCAATCGGCAATCCTTTCTGCCAAAAACGACTCACCAAACCCTACGGTACGAATGATTTTATGGTAAATGACGGGGGTTTTGAAGTGAGCTTGAAGTTTGGGCAAAATGGAGTGGGTCATTAGATTTTTCATCTCAAAAGGTACGCCCGGCATCGAAACGACCACTTTACCTTCCTGCTCAAACCACATCGCGGGGGCTGTACCCCAGAGATTGGGAATATAGGTGGCTTTTCGAGGTAGTGCCGCCTGTTGGCGATTGAGTTCGGTCATTTGGCGACCTCGTTTTACAAAAAAATCGGTGATAAACGCCAACGCCTCTTCATTGATATAAAGGTCGGTATCGAAAAACTCGCAAAGGGTATTTTTGGTAATATCATCTTTGGTAGGTCCTAGTCCGCCTGTAATCAGAATCACGTCGGCGCGTTGTTGGGCTTCTTTCAGTACTGCCAGAATATCCTCTTTTTTATCTCCTACCGACGATTTTCGTATGGTTCGGATGCCGATTTTGGTGAGTTCGGTACTAATCCATTGGGTGTTGGTATCAGTGATTTGCCCAAATAATATTTCGTCGCCAATGGTGATTATTTCTGCTTTTATCATGGAGAGGTTATGTTATGTATTTAAAACAAAATTTTATTTCTTATTGTTGTGCTTAATAATGTTTTTGTCGAAAATTCATTTTGCTCAATTGAAGAAAAAGTGGGGCAAGAAAGCAATTTTTGTAGAAATCACCGTTTTTTTAGCGTCAAACACCAAAACCGCACTACCCAATGACTACTTACAGAGGATTCTTGTTTGTTTTTTTGATTTCTATTTCGTTGAGTGCTTGCGCTCAAAACCCCCAAACTCGCCGTAGTGGACTTGG
>JBKBKL010000093.1:0-15938 GCA_046294665.1 Runella sp. | reverse complement strand
TACTTCTTTCATTCTTTTTACTACCAAATGAGGGGCAATGAGTTCGGCAAATGCCTTCAAATTATACACGGTTATTTGATATGCCGTCATTTTTTGGTTGCGGCGATTGTTGTGGTAAAACGACTCATAGATAATACTGTGGATACCAAGCCTCAAAAGTAGTGTTTTGACATCGTTTGCCAGAAGCGGTGAAATGGTTTTGAAGTGGCAAAGGTCGTGAGCAACGTGGCCGTCGCAGTCCCACAGTGAGGCCAAAAAGAATGCAATAGCATCTTCAGAAAGGCCAAAAACAAATTCTGGGACAAATTTTTCGTCAGAACGACACCCACCTTTCGTGGTTTTTAGTCCCCAATCACGAAGATGGCTTACCAATGAGTTTGTTTCGTGATAGTGCTTTTTGTTCGATCCTGCTACCATTATTCGCGTTACTTCTCTTACTTGTTGCAAAGTGCGAGACTCAAGTCGGTCGAAAGCCGCGAGGCTCTCGATATAAGCATTAATAAGTTGTGTATCTTTTGATACAAAGTCAGCGGTGGCACTACTGCCGCTCAAAGACCCATCGGCCAATATGAAAGCCAATACACGTAGCTTATCTCTATCATATTCTTGTTCGTTTTGTACAAAAAGTTTTCTCGGAACAGCAATATGACTCCCTAATTGTAGTTTGCCTATTTCTTGCCAACCAGTTTCAGTTAAAACTTGGTGGTTGGCTGTTAATTTTATACGACTGCCATTCTTTAACTTTACTTCGACTACTTCTTTTTCTCCATTGCATACCCAGTGTATAATAGGAGCAGAGGCTGGAAGTAAATTTTCATCAACACCCTGTACCCAGAAATTACCTACTTCATTTTGTAATGCATCTATTCGTACTCTTTCGCCCGTTTTTGCATTATGAATGAGTGTGTCGCCCGTTACGCATATCCCGTAAGTATCGGCCAGATATTCTTCCATTTCGGGGAGGTCGTATTCTACTTTTTCGCGGCCATGCTTGCGGTTGATGTAGTTGGGAATATACGCAATCGGCCCCGGACGGTAGAGGGCATTCATGGCGATAAGGTCCTCGAAGCGGTCGGGTTTGAGCTCGCGCATATACTTTTTCATTCCGTCGGATTCAAACTGAAAGATGGCGTTGGTTTCGCCACGTTGGAAAAGCTCATAGACTTTGGAGTCGTCTAAGGGTACGCTGTCAATATCAATCTGTACGCCATGATTGGCCTCTATCATGCGGAGGGCTTCTTTGATGATAGTCAGGTTGCGTAATCCCAAGAAGTCCATTTTGATTACGCCCGCCTCTTCGATGATTTTTCCCTCAAACTGCGTAACGAGCAACTCTGATTCTTTGGAGGTACTGACAGGTATCAAATCAGTCAAATCGGAAGGGGCGATGATGATACCAGCGGCGTGGATACCCACGTTGCGAACAGTGCCTTCAAGTTTTTGGGCTTCTCTAAAAACTTTGGCCACAAGGTCATCGCCCTTAGCCATTTCTCGCAGTTTCTTGAGGTTTTCTATTTCATCGGGTGTGATGACCTCGGCCATTTTTTCGAGGGGTACATTGAAAACCTTATCAAGTGTGATATTGTAGGTAGGTTTATCGGGTACGAGCTTTACCACGGCATTGGCATCGGCAAGTGGCAAATCCATGACACGCGCCACATCTTTGATAGACGATTTGGCAGCCATCGTACCATACGTAACAATAGCCGCCACTTGGTTTTTACCGTATTTCTGCACTACATAGTCAATCACCTTTTGGCGGCCTTCGTCGTCGAAGTCGGTATCTATATCGGGCATCGAGATACGATCGGGATTCAAAAAACGCTCAAAAAGCAGGTCGTACTTGATGGGGTCAATGTTGGTGATACCGATACAGTATGCCACGGCACTCCCTGCCGCCGACCCCCGCCCCGGGCCGATGAGTACCCCCATGTCGCGCCCGGCTTGTATGAAGTCGGCTACGATAAGGAAGTAACCGGGGAAGCCCATATTTTTGATGGTATTGAGTTCAAAATCAAGGCGTTCTTGAATTTCGGGGGTTATCTCTTTATATTTACGTCTTGCCCCTTCATAAGTCCAGTGTTTGAGGTATTCCCACTGATTGAGTACTTCGGGGGTAAGTTCTTTGGTTTTGCCGTTGAAATCAATGACCTGCGAAATATGATGAATCTCAAATTCTTTCGGTATCGGGAAGTTGGGCAATAGTATATCACGGTTGAGTTTGAGCAAGTCCACTTTGTCCACTACTTCTTGGGTATTGTCCACCGATTCGGGTATGTCGCTGAAGGTGGCCAGCATTTCGTCTTTGGTTTTGAAGTAAAACTCATCGTTGAAAAACGCAAAGCGTGTGCCTTTAGGCATGGGGTTTTCGTCGTCGAAGTCCTTGTTGGTGGGAGTACTTTGCTTGTCGCCGGTATTGACGCACAGCAAAATATCGTGGGCGTTGGCATCGTCTTTTTCGACGTAATGGCTGTCGTTGGAGCAGATGACTTTGGTACCGGAGCGTTGGGCAAATTTGAGTAGTATTTCATTAGCGATGTTTTGGTCGCGGATACCGTGGCGTTGGATTTCGACATAGTAGTCATCTCCAAAGAGGTCTTTCCACCAGCAAAACTCCTTCCAGCCTTCATCTTCGCCTTTTTTGATGATGGCCTGTGGCACACTCGCCCCTATACAGCAGGTGGTAGCGATGAGTCCTTTGTGGTATTGTACGAGGAGTTGTTTGTCTATGCGAGGGTACTTGCCGTACATTCCCTCTATGAAACCCAACGAGCAGAGCTTGATGAGGTTTTTGTAGCCTTCGGCATTTTTGGCCAGCAGCAGTTGGTGGCGACGTATGTCTTTTTGGTCTTTGGTAAACTGCTTGCGGTGGCGGTCTTCGACCAAATAAAACTCACAACCTACGATAGGCTTGATGCCTTGCTTATGGCCTTCGGCCACAAATTCAAAAACTCCAAACATATTGCCATGGTCGGTGATAGCGATGGCAGGCTGGTTGTCGGCTTTGGCTTTTTTGAATAGTTTTTTGATGTCGGCGGCACCGTCGAGCAGTGAGTATTGGGTATGGCAGTGGAGGTGTGAGAATTGCATAATGGGGGCTTTTACTTTACGGGTATTGACTAAGAAAATGTTTTTTCAGACTGGGCTATCACTTATTGATGCCCATAAAATTACAGAGAAGTTTTGTAATTTGTGCTTTGACGCAGCTTGCTTCGCATTTGCGGCAAGCGGTCAAAATGCCTAAGAAAGGCTTTTTGAGGGGTTTAGAAAAATGCTGCGAAGATGATGCTCCAACTCACTCCAGCGCAAACGCCACATAGCTATCGCCTTTGGGTGTACCGAGTTTGGTACCGCCACAGGCTATGACCACATACTGCTTACCATTGACTTGGTACGTACTGGGCGTAGCAAAGCCCGCAGCGGGGAGTTTGGTTTGCCAGAGGAGTTTGCCCGTCATTTTGTCGAAAGCTCTAAACATACCGTCTTTGGTAGCTGCGATAAAGAGCAGCCCGCTGGAGGTGATGACAGGCCCGCCGTAATTTTCACAGCCAGTGGGGGCGATGCCTTTGGCAGTGAGTTCGGGAAATTCCCCCAGCGTAATTTTCCAAGCATACTCGCCTGTATGGAGGTTGATAGCACTGAGCTGCCCCCAAGGAGGATTGATAGCGGGGTAGCCGTTTTTATCCAAAAACTTGTTGTAGCCCGTAGTTTTGTAGGGTACACTTGGGTATTTATCGGCTGCTACAGGGCTGCCACTTACTTCTTTTTTCTCTTCACCATACAAAAAACTCACCAAAGCATTGCGTTCATTTTCGGTAAGATACGCAAACCCCGGCATCATGCCTTTGCCCCCTTTGATGATGTTGTGTGTAAAGTCTTTGGTACGTCGTACATTGATGTCCACCAACGACGGATAGCCGCTTTTGGCGTTGCCTTTGCGGTCGTTGGCATGGCACACGGCACAGTACTGCACGTAAGCGCGTTCGCCGGGGGGAAGTTGAGCCAGCGCATCAGCTTTGGGTTTGTCCACCATGTTCAAAATCCACGGCATTTCGTTGGAATTGACATAGAGAAGCCCCGTTTCGGGGTCGTAGCCGGCACCTCCCCACTCACCGCCGCCATCGTAGCCCGGAAAAATGAGCGTACCTTCTTTGCTGGGGAGTTCAAACTGATTGCGGTGTCGGATACTTTTGAGAGTAGCGATGAGTTCATCTTTGTTTTCGGCGTAGGGGTTGATGTCGTTGAGGGTCATGTTTTGGCGCGAAAAGGGAGCGGGCTTGAGTGGTACGGGCTGGGTAGGCCAGGGTTTTTCGCCTGCGATGCCGTTGGTAGGTACGGTTATTTCTTTGATTGGAAAGAGGGGCTTGCCCGTTACCCTATCAAAAACAAACACAAAACCCGACTTGGTAATCTGCGCTACGGCATCAATATTTTTCCCGTTTCTTTTGACGGTTACGAGTGTAGGGGCAGAGGGCAAATCTCTATCCCAAACATCATGGTGTACAAACTGAAAATGCCATAGCCGCTTGCCAGTGTTGGCATCGAGGGCCAGTAAACAGTTGGCAAATAGATTTTTGCCGGGGCGATTGCCTCCATAAAAATCATAGCCTGCCGAGCCAGTAGGTACATACAAAATCTCGCGGTCGCGGTCTATGGCCATACCTGCCCAGTTGTTGGCCGCTCCTACATCTTCGTTTTTGTAGTTGTTTTTGCCCCAAGTTTCGTAGCCAAACTCCCCCGGGTGAGGTATGGTCTTAAACATCCAGGCCAGCTTACCCGTGCGTACATCAAACGCCCTGATATGTCCGGGGGCGGCATCTGGGCCTTCCGACATTCTGAAAGGCATGATGATGAGGTTTTTATGAATGGTTCCGGGGGTGTTGGAGCAGATAAATTTGTCTTGGGCAGCTTCGGGTAGGCCATTGTGCAAGTCCATACGACCATTTTCGCCAAAGGATTCGATAGGCTGCCCTGTGCGAGCATCTAAGCAGTAGAGCCATTTGCCTGCCGACGAAAAGATACGTTTGTCGTCGCCCTCGGCCCAGTAGGATACGCCTCGGCTGGTATTGTACCATTGGGGGTCTTTGGAGTCTTGAAATTTCCAGAGTTCACGCCCGGTAGCGGCATCGAGCGCAAATACCTGTGCTGAGGCCGTAGTGCCGTAGAGTATGCCGTCTATGATGATAGGATTGCACTGTACTTGGCCGCTGTCGCCGCTATGATATTGCCACGCTATTTTGAGATTTTGCACATTGTCGGGCGTGATTTGACTAAGGGTAGAGTAATGGGTACGCTCAGGCCCTCCCAAAAACTCCGACCAATGGGCATACTTAGTTTTGTCGTCGGTGAGCGAATAAAAAGCTGCACCGATAAATAGCATAAAAGCCGCTGACCATTTAAGTATTGAGCGAGATTGCATCAGAGTAAATTTTATAATGATTTCACAAAAATAAAATCGTAAACGGCTGAAATCTACTGAAATAAAATGAAAGGGTATTTTTTACTTTTTACCGTTTACTCAATTCTTTGGGAGGCTTTTTAGCCGTATTCGTACTTTTATGCCGAATAAGTCGTTGGATTAACGTATCTTCTCTTTTTTTGCCTAAACCAATGTTTGATTTTTTTTGAAAAGTAGCCAAAGTGGCACGGTTCGTGTAATTGATAAGAGGTAGCTACCCAAAACATTGGAATAAAAATGCAACATAAGTACTTTTTGAATCACTTTTTGGCTTTATTGATGGTATGCTGTACATCTGTTGTAGTAGCGAAGCCCGATTCTTCAGAAGTATATGCCTCTCTCAATACAAAGCCTCCAATAGCTTTGAAAGTACCTACACTGCTTCCGGTAGTTCCTCAAAAGGTAGTACCGAAACCCATAGATAAACGCTCCCGTCAGCTCAACAATGCCGGCATCAAACAAGCCTATACAGGCCGTCTGCACAGTGCCAACAGTCTGCTGCTACAAGCGAAAGAACGCGCTCCCGGCAATGACACCCTCGCGTACAACTTGTCGCTGGTTAGTGGATTGATGAAAAACTATGATGCTGCCCTCGACCTTCTCTCTCAGACTGGAGTTGGAAAGAGATATTTGCATAACAAGGGCGTTTGGGAAGCCCAAAAGGGAAATCTTAAACAAGGGCTTTCTACATGGCAAAATGCCCAACGTACCGATACTCTTTGTTTTAATATTGCCTTGGCCAATTACCGCTTAGGTGATATGGAGGAAGCTCACGACTGGAGCAAGCGTGTAGGCTTTGCCAAAGCAGCGGAGTTTCATGAGCTATCGGCCAATGTGCTGTTTCGATTGGGAGAGTATAAGCAAGCCGAGAAGTTTTATGAAAAAGCCGAAAAATTTGCTCTCAAAACAGGCAGACAGGCTACTGCCCCTCGCTTACTGATCCAACGCGCCAACGCATTGCTGGCGCAGCATCACTACCCCAAAGCCGAGCAACTTTATATAGAATACCTTGAATCCAAAGACCCCAATTACCGCTATGAGGCACATTTGGGCTTAGGTCATGCTCTCTACCGCCAACGCCAATACCAAAAGGCAGTTTTTGAATATGATGCCGCTTGTCGCCACAACGATTACGCTGCCGAAGCATGGGTAAGTTTGGGCCATGCCTACGTAGGTACCAAAGGCGAGCGTCAAGCCCTAAAGGCATATCAGCGAGCATTGGAACTTGATACTACCCAAAAAGCAGCTTGGCTGGGCTTGGCGATGGTCTATTATCGGTTGCGCAACTTCGGCGAAGCGATCTGTTGTTTTGAAGAAGCGGGCGAACTACTCGACCCTAAAGACCGCCAACAAGCCGACCTCTTTGCGGCACGTGCGTTTTGTCGGATTTATACCCAACAGCACAAAAACGCCCTCGACGACGTACAGACGGCGGTTCGCCTTTCGGGCAAAGGGCTACTACCCTGCTTGGCCATGAGTGAGTACTTACGTGTAGAAGGCTACTACCTATCGTCGCTCAAATGGCTCGAACGTGCTATCCGTGCCAACCAAGAAGCCAGCGTAAGAATGCTCGTCAATCGTGGCAATATTTACCTCAAATGCCATGCCTTCGAGGAAGCCCTCGAAGATTTTCAAGAGGCTCACCATCGCGACCCTGCCAACCTAAACGCCACCAATGGTTTGGCCATTTCGTACCTCAATATTGACGAAATAGACAGAGCCAAAGTACTCTTTGATAGCCTTTTGAGAAAAAAAATGCTGCCCATGCTCTACAACAATCGCGGGATTTTGCGCTCGTATATGTCGCTGCGTGAGCGGCATCAGCGCAATGCTACCGAAGAAGCTAAATATGCTACGCTCTCGATGCAGGATTTTGAAAAAGCATTGCTGATGGATTCGACCAAAACGGCCTACAACGTAAACATCGGCAATGTCTATAAAAACCGTGGCGAAGAAGCCCCTGCCATCGAACATTATCAAAAATATTTGAGCAAAAACGCCATCAACAACATGGGCGTACTTTTTGCCAAAAGCGAACGTAAAGACTTCTCGAAACATTATTTGGATATTGCGGTAGATTTGGACACCAGCAATAAAATATACCAATACAACCGCGCCAAGCTCGTCCATGACCATTTCAAAGACCAGTTCATGCGCCGCCCCGATATGCAGCGAGCATTCAAACTGGCCCCCACCAAAGACATCAGCCTCAAGTACAGCCCCGATGGCTATGTTACGATTTTCTTATTCGATTATGATTTTGAAACCTATCATTTCCCCGGCGACCCACTCTTTGAGGTACGCCCCCAGCCCATAGACGATTTTGCCTTCTTGCCCTCTTTGGATTTTATTCCAATGAAAATAAAAGGTGAAACTTTTTCGCTATCAGAAGAATCACGCTATCTGGTTACTCGCTCCCAGCTCAAGTTTCGAGCCGCCACGCGCAAAAATCGCGGCACAACCAAATGCCCCGACTGGTAGCCTATGAAGCATACTTGATTTTCAACGCCTTACACACCCGCTCGACGGTTTCTTCCAAAGGTCGAAATTGGAAAGAGAGAGCCTCTTTGATTTTTTGATTTTCATATACAAAATGAGTGCGAGCGGTCTGGGCGGTTTCGCGCGTGATGAGCGGGCGGCTTCCCGTCAGCCACGACCGCACCGCCTCTACTCGCCATACGATTTCGGCCAACCACTGGGTAATGGGTTTTTGGGGAGGGGTTGTACCAAATCCTTTGGCCATTGCCTCAAATAGTGTTTTGTAAGAAACATACCCAGCACTGACTACATAACGCTCTCCTGCCAAATCAGAAAGTAATAACCGACAGATGACTTCGCCCAGGTCTTCGACATCTACGTAGTTGATGTAGCCTTGTGTGTAATACTTGTTTTGATCGTGTACATACTTAAAAAGCTGTGTACTACTTCGATGCCAGTCGCCCTCGCCCAGTACTACACTTGGATTGACGATGACCGCTGGCAGTCCCTCGGCCATGCCTCGCCATACCTCCACCTCGGCTAAATATTTGCTTTTGGCATAGTGTGAGTTGAGCGGAGACTCTTCCCAGGTTTGCTTTTCGTTGATTAATGTAGGGGTATCAGTAGCTAAAGTACGTGGGTTTGGACGACCCAAAGCCGCTATCGAGCTTACAAAAAGGAGTTTTTGGATACCTGCCCCCAACGCTACATTGACTACGTTGGCAGTACCTGTGGCATTGATACTATACATAGCGGCGCGGTCGCGCGGGGCAAAAGACACCATAGCCGCAGCATGAACTACATACGAAACCCCCTCCATAGCCTTCTCCAGCGACAACACATCGAGCACATCGCCTTCTACCCATTCGAGATTGGGCCTATTCAAACGCAATGCAACTTCTTGAGGTGAAATACGGCACAAGCCTCGTACACGATAGCCAGCGGCCAGCAACTGCTCAACTACCCTGCCACCCACTAAGCCTGTGGCACCCGTAACCAAAATAATCGGGGAAGAAAAAAAGTTGTTTTGCAAAGTATAAATAAGATTGATTGTGGATAGAAAGAATAGCCACAAAGGTAACAAATAAGGTTTGCACAATGGGGCTTTGCCTTTTACCTTTGCAGCCAACAAAAAAAATAAACTAAAGTCAATGAACATATTTGCATCTTTGAGAGAAGCACTGTCTGAGGGGGTGATTGATCAAATAGCTGGTATCTATGGTGAAAAACCCGAAAAAATTCAACAGGCTTTCGATGTGTTGGGAGTATCTATGGTAGGAGGGCTGGTAAAGAGAGTAACCACTGAGTCGGGAATGAAGTTTTTGTTTAGCCAAGTAGAAAAAAATAATTATGACCTTGCGCTGCTCCCTCAAATCCTCCAAAATCCAGCGACATTGGAAAACTTCAGATCAGAGGGTGAAAAAAATCTAAATACAGTACTACCAGGCTTAAAAAGCCCTATCACTAGTATGGTAGCCAAATACGCAGGTATCCAAAATTCTTTGGCTTCTACACTATGTGGCTTGGCAGTAAGTGTGGTCATGTCATTACTGAAAAAAGAAACTACCCATCGGAAATTTGATGCCGAAGGATTGGCTGCCTATCTCGGCGACCAGCGTGAAGCCTTGCTTTCGGTAGTCCCTGAACTCAACGATGCCCTCGTCAAAAACTTGGGGTTACAGGCCGTCCTTCAAACTTTTAGTATTCCTCGCTCCGAGGCTTCGGGGAGTATTACGCACCAATCATCGCCTTCTGCTACGCCACCGCCGTTTTTGATGGACGAAGAAAGCACCTCTACCGATTTTCGGCCTTACCTCAAATGGGGTGCTATTGTAGTCTTGGCAGGGGTAGCCGTAGCAGCAGGGATTTATTTTGGGAATCAGCGCAGTAGCCTCTCCAACGATACTGCAAACGACACAGACTCTACACTAATGGAAGCACGCACCATCGTAGAGCCTCCCCGCAAAGACACCATAGCTACCGCCGCCACTACGACACCGGTGGCGACTACCAATAGTCCTATGGCTACTTACTTGGCCGATACTACCGCCAAAGTAGGCAAGTCTTTCAAATTTGAGAACGTGGACTTTGAAGACAATACCACACAACTCAAAGCCACCGCCCAAGCCCCCGTACAAGGCTTAGCCGACCTGCTCAAAAAATACCCCACAGCCCAAATTAAACTGGTAGGCTATGCCAACGATGCCCAGCCTCCACTGACCAATAAAACCCTGTCAGTCAAGCGTGTGTATGCCCTCAAAGACCAGTTTATCAAGGCAGGTATCAGCTATGTAAGAGTAGATGCCGAAGGACGTGGCACAGGCATCAATCCCAAAGACACCACTGGGCGCAAGCAAGTAGCCATGCGCGAAATCTGGGTCAAGTTTGTTCAAAAATAACCCTCTCAACTCTCTCTCCTTGTCGCTGACAAATTTCACTTTGGTCAGCGTTTGTTTTTTGTCAAAATGGCAGATTTAGTCATTGTGGAATAGCTTTTGACCTTATAATTCCATTAACCAAACAAATCACACAAGATTTATGGAAGCAACCGTACAAGCTGAAAAAGGGCAGTTGTCCATTCATACTGACAACATTTTTCCGATCATCAAAAAATTTCTGTATTCAGACCACGAGATATTTCTACGCGAATTGGTATCCAATGCCGTAGATGCGACCCAAAAAATCAAAAAATTGGCTGACTTTGGAGAATTTAGCGGAGAACTTGGAGAGCTAAAAGTCATCGTTCGACTCGACGAAACAGCCAAAACCATCACCATCAGCGACCGTGGTATCGGCATGACTGCCGATGAAATCAAGAAGTATATCAATCAGATTGCGTTTTCGGGAGCAGCAGAGTTTGTCGAAAAATACAAAGAAAAAGAAGATACAAGAGGCAATATCATAGGCAACTTTGGCTTGGGCTTTTACTCGGCCTTCATGGTAGCCAAACAAGTCGAAATCATCACCAAATCTTACCAAGAAAATACCGAAGCGGCTCGCTGGAGCTGCGACGGTAGCACCGAATTTGAGATTTCGGAGGCCGACCGTTCCGACCGTGGCACCGACATCATCTTGCACATTGCCGAAGATTCGGAAGAGTTTTTAAACAAATATAGAATTACCGAAATTCTTGAAAAATACGGTAAATTCTTGCCCGTTGAAATAGAGTTTGACGGCAAAATCATCAACAATCCCACCCCCATTTGGACTAAGCAGCCCTCCGAACTGAAAGAGGAAGATTACTTAGCTTTTTACAAAGAACTGTACCCTTTCAGCGAAGACCCTCTGTTTTGGATTCACCTCAACGTGGACTACCCCTTCAACTTGACAGGTGTACTCTATTTCCCCAAACTCAAAAACGATTTCTCGGTCAAGAAAGAAAAAATCCAGCTTTACAGCAGGCAGGTTTTCATCACCGACGAGGTGAAAGACGTAGTACCCGATTTTTTGACACTCCTTCATGGGGTGATAGACTCACCCGATATCCCACTCAATGTATCGCGTAGCTATCTCCAAGCCGATAGTAACGTCAAGAAAATCAGTGGGTATATCACACGCAAAGTGGCCGACAAACTCTCCGAACTCTTCCGCAACAATCGCGAGGACTTCGAGAAAAAATTTGATGACATCTCTCTCTTTGTCAAATATGGTATCATCTCTGACGAAAAATTTGGTGAGAAAGCCAAAGAATTTTGCCTATTGCGTAACATCGAAGGCAAACACTTTACTTTTGAAGAATACACCGAGAAAGTCAAGGAAAATCAGACTAACAAAGAAGGTAATGTAGTATGGCTTTATACCAACGATGCCCAAAAACAAGATACCTACGTACAATCGGCCAAAAAACGTGGCTACGATCTACTGCTACTCGATAGCGTAATAGACCCGCATTTTATCAATGGCATCGAGTACAAACTCGAAAAGACGAACATCAAACGTATAGATGCTGATACCCTCGACAAACTGGTAGAAAAGGAAATTTCGCTCGAAAGTGTTCTCTCAAAAGACGACCAAGAAAAACTCAAGAAGCGTTTTGAAGATGTTCTGGGAGGGGGGGCACGCCTCACCATCAGCATCGAACCTATGCCTACCGACGAACTGCCGGTGGTCATCACTCTATCAGAGTTTATGCGCCGTATGAGCGATATGGCCGCTACTTCGGGGCAAAAGTCTATGTTTGGCGATATGCCTCAAATGCTCAACGTAGCCGTTAATGCCAATCACCCCGTCGTACAAAAAATCCTTACTGCTGGTGAGGAGGAGCAGCAGCAACTTATCCGCCATTGTTATAACTTGGCCTTGCTATCGCAAGGTATGCTGTCGGGCAGCGACCTGACGGCCTTTATTCAGCAAGCAGTAGCTCGTCTATAAGTCTTTTGGGGTCGGTGATTTTTTCACCGACCCATTTTTTTATACTTAAACCTCATAGGTTTGCAAAAAATTAGCTATGAAACCCATTGACAATCATAAGAAACATATCAGGTTTTTTCTCAAATCAATTTTGAACGAGTATAAAACAGCTAAATGTTTGTAACAAACCGTTTTCCAAAAAACATTTGAAATCAATTTATTATGCCTCACCCCAAACCTGCTCGCCAGTCGCATACCATCATGACCGAAATGGTGCTGCCCAATGACACTAACACCCTCAACAACCTCATGGGAGGGAGGCTGCTCCATTGGATGGACATCTGTGCGGCAATCTGCGCCCAAAAACACGCTCATCGTACAGTTGTAACGGCCTCGGTTGATAATGTATCTTTTGCCCAGCCTATCAAATTGGGCAATATCGTAACCTTCGAGGCACAAGTAACGCGCGCGTTTACGTCTTCGATGGAAGTCCACATCAAAGTAAGTGCTCAAAACATATCGGCAGGGGAAGAATCGGTACATACCAATTCGGCTTTTTATACCTTTGTAGCCGTAGATCAAAGTGGTAGGCCCATCGAAGTACCGCCTGTAATAGTAGAAACTGAAGAGGAGCAACAACTTTTTGACAGCGCACTGCGCCGCCGACAGTTGCGGCTTGTACTGGCCGGACGCATGAAGCCCACCGAAGCGACCGAACTCAAAGCTCTTTTTGGAGAATAATCTTTTCTTTCATTTCACATAAAAAAACCCATTGTGCGAGGCTCTGATAGCGCGAGGCTCTCGCCTCGTGATGAGTATTTCAAGGCTTCAAGCCGAAAATGGTAGCTGTAAAGCACCTACGGTGCAGCGAATTTAGGGGGGTATTTATTAGCTCTACCGATATTCAATCCCTCTGGGGTAAAATACCGCGATAGCGCGAGGCTCTTGCCTCGTGATGAGTGTTTCAAGGCTTCAAGCCTTAATTTTTACCATAACATGGGGTTAGTACAAGACTATTTCGTGCAAAGGCGCGATCACCGTCAAAGTTGATGTGATTATCTCCAAAAAAAAGAGGGTGTCCGAAAAATCGAGCCACCCTCTTTTCTTTGTGAAAAAACTTTGATTTTAAAACGGAAACCCAAAAGAGTACACATCTTCGGGATAATCAAGATAAACCCCTTCCATACTCACACGCTTGCCCTTTTGATCAGCCAAAGCCGCTTTGAGTTCTTTAACCGAGCGAACGGGCTTACCATTGACTTTTGTAATGACAAAACCTTCCTCTACTCCTATACGCGCCAGTTTACCCGACTGTATAGCGTTGATTTTGACACCACCTCCATGTCCAGCACGTTGGAGGCGTTGAGTTTCGCGTTGGTTAAGTTCGCCAAACTGTGCTCCGAGTGCGTCAAGGGCTGCATCGGCAGCTACATCTTCTTTTTTGAGAATATCTTTACCTCCTTCACGGTTGCGCAGTGTTACAGTAAAATCTTTCACAGTACCGTCCCGATTGACAGTCAAGACTACGTTTTCACCGGGGCGTTTGCGGGCTATCAATTCACGGAATTTAGGGTCTGAGTCCACTTCTACGCCATCTACTTTGGTGATGACATCGCCTACTTTGAGGCCGGCATCTTTGGCCGCACTGCTGCTTTCACCAAAACCCTGTACATATATTCCCCGCGATACCTTGAGGTCATATTGCTCCGCTTTTTTGCTATCAAGTTCCTCCGGAATAATACCAATGTAGCCGCGCTGCACCCCTCCAAATTTGATGAGGTCGCTGGATACTTTTTTGACCAAACTCGAAGGTACAGCAAAGGCATAGCCTGCATAGCTACCCGTAGGACTGGCGATGGCTGTATTGATCCCTACCAGTTCACCTTTCAGATTGACCAATGCGCCCCCAGAGTTGCCAGGATTGACTACGGCATCGGTTTGTATGAAAGCTTCAAGAGGTGTGTCAGCAATTCGCCCTGAGCGTTGCTGTTGTTGCTGGTATTTTTGACTCAAAATACCTATACCGCGCCCTTTGGCACTGACGATACCCGCCGTTACGGTTGATTCGAGGTTGAAAGGATTCCCTACAGCTACGACCCACTCTCCTACTTTGATAGCATCAGAGTTGCCGAAAACGAGCGAAGGAAGGTCTTTGGCTGGAATCTGAATCACAGCAATATCGGTAGAAGGATCTGCTCCTATCACTTTGGCTTTGAAAGTACGCTTATCATTAAGTACTACCTCTAAAGTTTCAGCACCTTCAATCACGTGGTTGTTGGTAACGATATACCCGTCGGCACTCACAATCACCCCCGACCCTGAGGATTCTTGTTTTTGAGGGCCACCACGACGGCCCATACCAAATTCTTCGCCAAAAAAATCAAAAATATCCATCACGCGCTGTTCTTGACGCATCACAGAGGCTTTGATGTGTACGACAGCGGGAGTAGATACTTCAGCCGCGTAGGTGAAGTCCACCATACCAGTTGGAGGAGTACCACCGCCAGAGGTAAAACGGGTAATGGAAGGTTCAGGGGCTTCTTTAAAAATGACATCTTTGGTATCGCCCAACCCCCCGAGGAGTTTCAGCCCTCCAAGTGTAACTACACTCGATACCAAACCTACGAGCACCAATGGTTTCCAGTTAGTATTCATGACTTTTTTAAAAGGTTATTTTATATGATTATTGAAAAAACTGTACCAGCGTACAGCCGTAGAGGCTTCAGCTTTTGTATTAGACAACAAAACAACGCTTCGTATTAAAAAATTATGCCCCAAGTTTTAAATTTTAACAACAATTAACAAGCAAATGTTTAAACTGCCTTTTTTGCGGAGTTTGAGCCTTGAAACTTGCTCCAAAACTGCCAAAGTGTCATTGCTGTTGCCACTCCCAATGCTTTTTCTTACTATCTTTGTGCCTTACTCAAAAGTCAAATGGCGCGTATAGTAAGTATAGATTATGGCACCAAGCGAACAGGACTTGCCGTAACTGACCCACTCCAAATCATTGCTACGGCACTCGAAACGGTGCGGTCGCATGAGTTGCTGGCGTTTCTCAAGAAATATACTGACCAAGAGGCCGTAGAGGCGTTTGTGGTAGGTATGCCTCGAAAACTCAACAATACCGACACCAACAATACTCCTTTTGTCAAGAATTTTATCAAACAGCTACGAAAGGCATTTCCTGATATTCCTGTTTATGAGCATGATGAGCGTTTTACGAGTAGCATGGCACTTCAAACGATGATTGCGATGGGGAGCAAAAAAAGTGAGCGGCGCGATAAAACCAATCTCGACAAAATGAGTGCTGCCATTATTTTACAGTCATTTTTGGACTCCCGCAGCCAAAAAACAAACTAAAAACAAGACTTTAATTCTAAATAACCCATTTTTCAATATCCATAAAAAAATGATTTTTCCTATCGTAGCCTACGGCGACCCAGTACTAAGAAAAGTAGCTCGCCCTATCGAAAAAGGCGAAATGAATTTGGTCGAGTTTGTCGAGAATATGTACGCCACCATGTATGAGTCGTCGGGGATTGGCTTAGCGGCACCACAAGTAGGACATAGTATTCGGCTCTTTGTAGTAGATGGTACACCTATCAACGAAGACGAAGAAGAGGAGGATAAAGACCCCAGTTTGGAGGGGTTC
>JBKBKL010000092.1:7658-15979 GCA_046294665.1 Runella sp. | reverse complement strand
ATGCACTACCGCTTGTCTGCCTCCTCTGCCCAGAGTTACTTTATAGACGTACAGTGTCATATTGAGGGTATCACCTCCGACACGATTGAGCTTCAACTTCCAAGTTGGCGGCCGGGAAGGTACGAACTACAAAATTTTGCAAAAAATATCCAGCAATTCTCCGTTTTCGATGCCACTCGTTCCCCTTTGCCTTTCAGAAAAATTACCAAAGACCGCTGGTTGGTTCAAACAAATCATTGTAGCGAAATATGGGTAGAGTATAACTACTACGCCAATCTACAAAATGCAGGTAGCAGCTACACAGATGAAGAACTGTTATACGTCAATCCGGTCAATTTGTGCATTTATGCCGAAGGCAAACAGCACGAACCTTGTACTTTGGAACTGATCATTCCCCACGATTTTCAGGTAGCGTGTGGTCTAAAACAAGGGGCGGTAGAGTTGAAAGAAAATAGGAAACACTTTTGTTTAGAAGCAAAAGACTACTACGAACTCATAGACAGCCCACTGATGGCCTCGGCAGTGCTTCAATGCCAAACTTATGAAGTAGCCGGCACGCAGTTTTATGTGTGGATACACGGCAACATCAAACCCGACTGGCAGCAAATTCTGGCAGACTTTAAAAAGTTTACGACTGCCCAAATCGCTATGGTAGGTAGTTTCCCGGAAGACAAATATCATTTCCTAAACTTGATTTTGCCCACGCCCTATTATCACGGCGTGGAGCATCGCCATTCGACCATGATTGTACTCGGTCCAGACGATGAGGGAGAAGGACTTTACACAGACCTACTGGGAGTGAGTTCGCACGAGTTATTTCATGCGTGGAATGTCATTCGGATTCGACCCAAAGAACTACTGCCATACGACCTCACTTGCGAAAACTATTTCCCTACCTGTTTTGTGGTAGAGGGAGTTACAACCTATTATGGTGATTTGTTTTTGCGTCGTTCGGGTGTTTTCGACGATACGGCCTATCATCGTGAGTTACAAACTTACATGAAAAGGCATTTTGAAAGCAGCCGATATGCCAGCCAGTCGTTGGTCGAATCCTCTTGGGATTTGTGGCTTGATGGCTACGAAAGAGGGATTCCACAGCGCAAAGTGTCTGTGTATCAGAAAGGGGCATTGGTCGCATTGATTTTGGATTTGACCATTCGCAAACTTCACAACCACCAACGCTCATTAGATGATGTCATTCGGTTGCTTTGGCAGCGTTTTGGCATACCTTTTGTGGGATATACGCTCGAAGACTACCAAGCCATAGTAGAAGAGGTAGCAGAGGTATCTTTAGACTGGTATTGGCAAGATTGTATTTTTGGTAATACCTCGCTCGAATCTCATCTCAACACCGCCCTAAGCTGGGTGGGGTTACAGATGGTTATGTTCAGCGATGGAAGTGTTCAGTTGCAAGCATTGGACAACGAAAAGGCTCTTTTACAACATAAAAAATGGCTTGAAGGTAGTATTTTCCTTTAAAAATAGCGTTTTAATAATTTTTTTATCATTTTAGCATCTAATTATCAGGCATATAACTCAAGATACAATGAAAATCACGCCCATCGAAATTCGCCAACATACCTTCCAAAGAGGTCTAAGAGGATACGACATAGAAGAAGTGGGAGCATTTTTAGCCTCGCTCTCCAACGAATGGGAGCGTGTACTCAACGAAAACAAGATGCTCAAAATGCAACTCGAAATTGCCGAAAAAGAGTTGAACAAACTTCGTGAAGTAGAATTGACGATGTTTAGAATGCTCAAAACTGCCGAAGATACGAGTGCCCAAATGACCGAACAAGCCAAAACCGCTGCCGAAAAATACATCGAAGAAGCCCGCCAAAAAGCAGAAGAACTCGTCAATGAAGCCCGTAAAAAAGGCAATATGCTCGTAGTAGATGCCGAAAACCAAGCCAAATATGTGCGTGAAGAAATCATGGGAGAGTTCAAAGGGCATGAGCGCGACCTCAAAGCCATGGAAAAATACCGCGACAACCTTATCGTACAACTCAAAGCCTTAGCCAACAATACCACTGACAGCATCGAACGCTTCGAAAAGAAATTCTCGCAAGCTACGGTCAAAGAAAAAATAGAGGAACTCAAAGCCCAAGTAAGCCAATCGCTCAAAGCCAATGAAGAACTTCAACAAACCAGAATAGAGGCCGAAAAAATAGTGGATACAATCGCTTCAGAAGGAGAAAACCATGAAACCAACCTACCAGTGAGCGATGATGCCTCTTCCCCCTCTGAAGATTTACTCACAGAATCAACCGCAGCAGCAGTAGCTACGCAAGAAACCCCCGAACAACTCGACGAGGCAACCGAAACGGCTACAACCACAGAAGCTACCAGTGATGAAGAAGCTAGCAAAAAGAAAAAAAACGAAGAAGGCTCTTTCTTTGACCAAATAAGTTGAGATGACGTTTTTATACTCAATCAAAAACGCTTCGCCAATGCGATTACTTTGTTAAAACCCAGTGCTTTAAATCACTTTTGTATTGCTATGATTTTTGAGATGACCCAAAGAAAATGTATCTCTTTCGGATCTATTTCACTTTCAACTTTAGTGCATTATAAAGTAAGTTATCTTTTTTTGCTCACAGAAACCGCAGAATTCCACGGAATCTTTCTGTGTACTTCTATGAGTTCGGTGAGCGTAAAAAGTGATACATAGTTTGTTTACGATGCAATTAAACTTCAACTCTCAACTTTAAACTTCTCTTGGGTACTGTATCACTCGAAGGCATGGAGTTTTTTGCCTATCATGGCACTTCTGAAGAAGAACAAAAAATAGGCAATAAATTTTCGATAGACGTTGTCATTACTACCGATTTCTTGGAAGCGGCACAACATGACCGCCTCAAAGGAACGGTCAATTATGAAATAGTCTATCAAATCGTAGCAGCTACTATGCAGCAGTCGAGCCGATTGCTTGAGCATATTGCCTACAAAATCATAGAAGGTATCAGAGAAGCCTATCCTCAAGTAGATAGTATAGAAGTAAGCGTTTCAAAATTTAATCCGCCTGTGGGAGGGGTTTGTACACGTTCAAAAATCACCTTGAAAGGTTAAATTTTCTCCCAAAACTCCAGCCAAACTCCATCGGGACTCTGAACAGCAAACATTTTCACTGTACCGATAGCTCCAAGTTCAACGGTTTGAAGTGGACATTTAAAAACAACTCCATTGTTCTTCAACTGCTGCGTATAGGCTTCGATGTGCGTAACAGGTACTCGATACATCAAAATCCCACGATGGGGCGGGTGAGCATGGGCCGCAAAGTCTTCGCCTTTGATACCTTCCAGTTCGATTAAATCGAGCATGGTTTCTCGACTGTCATTAGGACCGATGATATGCAGTTTGGCTTTGGTTTGAGCAGCGATATTGTGAGGTAGATTGAATATCGAACGCCCTTCCTGACCAATAAATTCGATTTGGTTGTGCAATACAAACCCCAACTTATTGACAAAAAAATCGCTGGCTATGTCAATATCTCGAACTATCAATGCTGACAAATACACATGACTGGTACAGCCCGTAAGGTCAAAAGGGTTGGGGTGTGGTGGGGCAGTACGATGGACAAAAGCAATGACGATACCATCTGGACCTTTGAACAACACCTCTTGGACCGAAAACGGCCCCATGGTCTGCACTACTGCTTCAGATGTATAGGCCTGCCAGCCACGCTCCGACATTTCTCGATAGCACCACTCTATATCGCTGACGCGCAAATCAATATCCATGATACCCCCACTATCGAAGGGCTGCCCACCAGGACGTATGAGTTTTTGCGAAACATTATCGAATCGAACTAATCGGATTTGGCCATATTCCAAGCCCTGAAAATGCAGCAATATTTCTTCGGTTTGGCAAGCAGCAGGAAGCTGCCAAAAAGTGGTTTGGGAAGCGTGTCCTGCTCCACGCCATGCTACTTCCCAGCCTAAAAGTTCGGTGAAAAGACGAGAGGTCGTTTCTAAGTCTTTGACAGAGAATACGACCTCGTTGAAAAGATGGAGTTTTGGTTGCATGAAAGTAGAGGGTTATTTTACTTGATAAACCCCCTACAACGCAGATTGTTTGGCGAGTTTAGTTTTGACAAACTGCCATATCATAGGCAATACCGATAAACCTATGATGCCAAAAATAACCAATTCAAAGTTTTGCTTCACGACGGGCAAGTTACCAAAGAAAAAACCAAGCATGGTAAGAGAAGGTACCCAAAGCAAGGCTCCAATTACACAAAAAATAATATAGCGTGAGTAATTCATACTGCCTGCTCCAGCTACAAAAGGAGCAAGGGTACGAACTATCGGAATAAAGCGCGCCATGATGACGGTTTTCCCGCCGTGTTTTTCGTAAAATGCCTCCGTCTGTTCTAAGTACTGACGTTTAAAAAACAAAATTCGTTCTCGTTTTTTTACTTCAGTTCCCAAAAACTTCCCCACAAAATAATTGACATTGTCGCCGAGCAGAGCTGCTACGATAAGCAACGGAATCACTATCCAAACGTCGAGTGCGCCCGTTGAGGCTGCCAAAGCACCTGTGGCAAAAAGAAGCGAGTCGCCGGGTAGCAAAGGCATGATGACAAGCCCCGTTTCTGTAAATACAATCAAAAACAAAATCAAGTAAGTAAGCGTGCCATAATCGTTGATGATGTCGGCGAGATGCTTGTCAAGGTGCAAAAAAAAGTCTATAAACTGCGTGAGGAGTTCCATGTGTGGGAGATTTGAAAATGAAAAGAATAGAATGAAAATATATAAGCGTTGTGCGATTGGCCGCTCGCTTTTTATTTAGAGAGTTTCCAGCGTTTGCGGGTTTTATCGTTGAGAAAATACCCAAACGTATCGCCCCGCAATCCGAGTCGGATGGTTTCGAGGGGAATGATTTCGTGAGGCGCGATATTGCCCAAATTGACATTGGCACCGAGCAATTTGACAAACCATACTTGCTGCGCTTTTTGAGGAGCTTCCCAAATGATGTCTTTTGAGGATACCTGCGTGAGGATTTCTTCTACCAAACCTTGCCGTACTTCGCCACTGGCTCTGAATAGACCTACATTGCCAGCCTCACGTGCCTCACCAATGACTTTCCATGCCCCCGCTTCGAGTTCGGCTTTCATCAACTGAATCCATTTGTAGGGTGGGATTATCTTTGTTTCGTCTTTGGAGCCTACTTCCGAGAGAACTTTTACTTGCTCAGACAATATACGAATGTAATCGCATTTGATTTCGGCTGGCATATCTACCGAGCCGTCTGATACCTCAGCGTATTCCAGCCCGTACTCATCTATCAGGCGGCGATAGTCTTCAAACTGATTGCGAACTACAAAAGCCTCAAAAAGCGTACCTCCAAAATAAACAGGTACTCCTGCACTTTTATAAGCGGCTATTTTATCTTTGAGATTGGGAGTAACAAACGAGGTCGCCCAGCCGAGCTTGACGATGTCTATGTGAGGGGCAGATATGTCGAGCATATCTTCGATTTGGCGTATGCTCAAGCCTTTATCCATGACCATCGTAAGGCCGAATTGGCGCGGTTTGGCAGTACGATCGGGTACTTGCGATAATTTAAAATTCATAAGGTGGATTTCGACAATGAAGCGCAAAATTAGTGATTCTTGTTATATGGTTTCCAATAGGGTCAAAAATTAGCAATATATCGCTCATTTCTAATGCGGTATCTAAATTTTGGCAAGCGTATTTTGAAACTTTCTTGAAATTTAATATTAGGATTGAAATTAGCTTTCTTAACTTTGTGTTAATAAATCGTTTTCACTTCACGCTATCTGATGAGCGACATAATCAAGCATGAGTGCGGTATAGCCCTCATTCGCCTCCGTAAGCCGTTTCAATACTATATTGACAAATACGGCACCCCTCTTTACGCAGTTTATAAGTTGCATACTTTGATGGAAAAACAGGTCAATCGCGGCCAAGATGGTGCGGGTGTGGCCAACATCAAAATAGAAGTACCACCGGGGCATCGGTATATCAGTCGGTATCGGTCGGTAGATCCCCAGCCTGTGGCAGAGATTTTTAAAAAAATTCATAAAAAATTCAAAAAAGCCTTCAAAGAACTCAAAGGCGAAGAGAAAGCCCTGCGCTATGATGCCCGATGGCTTCAAGAAAATGTAGCGTTTACGGGAGAGATTTGGCTTGGGCATCTACGCTACGGTACACACGGAGCCAACGAAATCGAAAACTGCCACCCCATGCTTCGTCAAAACAACTGGCGAAGCCGCAACTTGGTCGTAGCAGGCAACTTCAACATGACCAATGTAGATGCTCTGTTTGACAAACTCGTATCGCTGGGGCAGCACCCCAAAGACCGTGTGGATACTGTTACGGTTATGGAGAAAATAGGGCATTTTTTGGACGAAGAAAACCAACGGGTCTTTGATCGTTTCAAGGGCATTTATGAAAATCCTGATTTGTCCGATGTCATCGAAGACAATATGGACATGGTGCGAGTACTGCACCGCTCTTGCCGTGATTTTGACGGGGGCTTTGCCATGTGTGGTATGACGGGCGCAGGGCAGGCATTTGTAGTCCGCGACCCTTCGGGTATTCGTCCGGCGTATTATTATGCCAATGATGAGGTAGTAGTAGTAGCCTCCGAAAAACCGGCTATCAAGGCAGCCTTCAATGCCAACTACTCCGACATCAAAGAAATACAACCCGGACACGCGCTCATCATTGACAAGTACGGAGAATACGACGAGCATCAAATCTTACGACCCCTCCAAAAGCGTTCGTGCAGTTTTGAGCGGATTTATTTTTCGCGTGCTTCTGACCCCGATATTTACCATGAGCGCAAGCTACTGGGCAAACTGCTCATTCCGCAGATTTTAGAAGAAATAGATTACGACTTAGAAAACACCGTTTTTTCGTATATCCCCAATACTGCCGAAACTGCCTTTTTCGGCTTGGTAGAAGGGTTGGAAGAGTATTTGTTCAAACAACGTAAAAAAGCAATCCTCGATGGCAATCTCTCCCCTGAGGCATTGGAAAAAGTACTTTCTTTTAGGCCACGAATCGAAAAGTTGGTGTCAAAAGATGTCAAACAGCGTACCTTCATCACCAGCGACGATGCCCGCGACGAGATGGTGTCGCACGTGTATGATATGACTTACGAAGTAGTACGGAAAGGAGTGGATACTATCGTGGTCGTTGATGATTCGATTGTACGTGGTACTACGCTCGAAAAAAGTATCTTGCGCCTGCTCGATCGCCTCCAGCCTAAAAAAATCGTCATTGTATCATCAGCTCCCCAGATACGTTATCCCGATTGCTATGGTATTGATATGTCTAAAGTCAAAGATTTTGTAGCATTTAGGGCAGCATTGCAGCTTCTCAAAGACCGTGGCCTCGACAACCTCAAAGACGAAGTATATGCCCAATGTGTAGCAGCCCTCGAAACAGGCAATGCCTTTCAGGAGAATTACGTCAAAGCTATATTTGCCCCATTCACACCCGACGAAATATCGCACAAAGTGGCCGAAATCGTCAAACCAAAAGACTTACAAGCTGAGCTGTCTATTATCTTCCAAACGGTAGAAAACTTACATACTGCCTGCCCCAACCACAGTGGCGATTGGTATTTTACTGGCAACTACCCCACGCCGGGCGGCAACCGCGTCGTCAATAAAGCCTACGTCAATTTCTATGAAGGCAAAGGAGTGGCGAGGGCTTATTGAGAACTGAAGGTGATAAACTATCAAATTGAATTGTCAAAAATGGAGTCTGATTTTGTCAGACTCCATTTTTGATAATTCATATAAAGATACTCTTGTAGCAAACTATCCCAATAATCTGCGAAGTGCCATTTAGTTGCGTTCTGGACGAAGGCTACGCACGGCTGCTCCTGCCTGCCACATTTCAGAGTCCCGTAGTTCGGCCAATTCTTTTTCGAGTTGCTCGCGGTAGTCGGGCTGTGAGTTGCGTGTGATTGAAATATTAGCCTGCTCACCGGATTTGACGGAATTGTACAACTGCTGAAATACAGGCTTGGTAGCATCGCGGAAGGGCTTCCACCAGTCGAGTGCACCTCGTTGGGCGGTGGTAGAGCAGTTGGCGTACATCCAATCCATCCCATTTTCGGCGACAAGTGGCATGAGTGACTGGGTCAATTCTTCGACCGTTTCATTGAATGCCTCCGAGGGTGAGTGGCCATTTTCGCGCAGCACTTCGTACTGTGCTGCAAAAATACCTTGAATCGCTCCCATGAGTGTACCGCGCTCTCCCGTCAGGTCGGAGGTTACTTCTTTATAAAAATCTGTTTCAAACAAATAGCCAGATCCTACCCCGATGCCCATAGCAATACAC
>JBKBKL010000092.1:0-7648 GCA_046294665.1 Runella sp. | reverse complement strand
GCCTGAGGCATCTTGATAAATGGCATACGAGGAGTTGAGACCTTTGCCTTCTACAAACAAACGGCGAAGCGACGTACCGGAGCCTTTGGGAGCGACCAAGAATACGTCCACATCGGTAGGAGGTACGATACCTGTTTGGTCTTTGTAGGTTACTCCAAAGCCATGTGAGAAATAAAGCGATTTGCCCGGTGTCAAGTATTTTTTGACCGTAGGCCAAAGTTCGATTTGGGCTGCATCTGATAGCAAAAAACAAATGATAGTACCTTTTTCGAGGGCTTCTTCGATTTCAAAGAGGGTTTCGCCCGGCACCCAGCCGTCAGCGATGGCTTTATCATACGTTTTGCCTTTACGCTGCCCTACGATGACATTGAAGCCATTGTCGCGCATATTGAGGCTTTGTCCGGGGCCTTGTACACCATAGCCTATCACGGCGATAGTTTCGTTGGCCAATACTTCACGTGCTTTTTCAAGAGGAAATTCTTCGCGGGTTACTACTTCTTCTACACTCCCGCCAAAATTGATTTGTGCCATTTTGAAATTGATTTGTTTGAATTAAGAATGATGAGTTAATGATATACCTAAAGACTTTTATACTTGTTCAAAATTGATTTAGGAAAAACCTCATAGATTTCATTTGATTATCAATGGGTTACATAGTTAGTTTTTTGGAAACATATAAGGTTTAAGTATATATTGTTTTTTGCCAAGTGAGTAGTGCCGAAACACCTACAGGTAGTCGAAATCCTTTACGCAAAAGCCAATCTTCGGTACGGAAAATCCCCCCAAAAAAAGATTGAAACAAAGCACCATTCATTACGGTAAAATCCGATCCTGCTTCTTCAACTTTGCGCTTGTGCAAAGGCAACAAACGGGAGAGTAATCGAAAAAAAGCAATCGGAAAAAAGAGCCAAAAATTGAAATAGGAGTGGAAAATAATTTGCCCTTTTGAAGCAAATAAACTTTTTAACAGAGGCATATCATACCGCCGAACGTGGTGGTTAACGTCGTCGTGTTGATTCCACAGAAACATAAAAGCCGGTACAGTTACACACACTAAGCCGTTGGGTTTGGCTACACGCTGCATTTCTTGTACTGCTAGATGATGATCTTCTACGTGCTCGATGACATCAAAAGCACAAACCAAGTCATAACTATTTGCCTCAAACGGCAACTCCAAAATCGAGCCTTGCATCAAGTCGAGAGAGGGTACGGCAGCACGTGTAAATTCATAACAGGCTTGGTCGTACTCTACTGACTTTACTTGTCCAAACGCTGCCAACAACTCCGAAGTACGCCCTGTAGCTACACCGATATTCAGAATTTGAAGCGGTCGAGTGGTAGGCAGATGTTTGCGCAAATGATTCATAATGATTTGGTTACGCACCAAAAACCACCAGTGAT
Organism: Runella sp.; assembly: GCA_046294665.1. Lineage (GTDB taxonomy): Bacteria > Bacteroidota > Bacteroidia > Cytophagales > Spirosomataceae > Runella. The sequence continues at coordinate 6,247 of JBKBKL010000092.1, read as the reverse complement.
TACGTTCGATTTGATAGTATTCTTTATAATAGTTTTGGTTCATAATAAATCATGGAAAAGAAATTGGGAGCATCAACGAAATCAAAGCTGAAACAATGAGCAAAAGTCTTATCTGATGTACCGGAACATGGTCTTTTAGATAAGCTAATAAAATAAAAAAGCCTACAAAACCATACGACAACGCCCGCGTGCCATCGGCTACCATCAAGGCTACTATCCATGTAACGGCCAAACACCCTCCCAAAAGCAGCAATTTTAAGGTATCTTTTCTCAAAATCATAGCAGTAAGCCCGGCGAAAATCAGTAGCCAAAAACCTTCCAGACCTCGCGTGAACTTATCGCCGATGATACTCAAACTCCAAGCCAAAGATTGAGCAGAAAGGGCATTGTCGTGGCCTACTTTTAGACCGTATTTTGTTGTAAGCCATTGCCTCAAAGCTATGTAAACCATTACACTTACCAACAACACAACTACTGTTGCAGGCACTTTCTTGGCGGCTATTTGACGTTTTTCGAGCCATTCGTCCACCAAAGGCCATAGATACCAAAGACCGATGTAGGAGGAGTTGAGCAGGGCGCGCTCATCGCACCAAAAACCCAACTGCGAAAATAAAAATACCAATAAAGGCTGCCGAAAATAAAACGACAACAACATGAAGCAAAATGGGAAGGCATCGGCATGGCCCAACCAGTTGAGATAAAAATGGGACCCTGCATAAATAGCCGTAAATCCCGTCATGAAATAAAATGTCAGGACATGATTTTGGAGAATGTCTTGTATAATCTTGGTAGTAAACCATAGAAATACCAAACCTACTAAGACATGAAGAAGATAAAGACTGGCGACATTGAGCCGTAGTGTATGACTCAAGAGCGGCAGAGTTAGCCTAAAAGTTTTGTTGGCTTCGTGCGTACCTGCTTTGTAATCTTTGGGCGTGAATGGGTCTTGTCCTTGCTTGATGATGTCGTCCCAGAAAAGCCCTGCTTCTGTACCCGGACTACGCATTTCTCTATACAGGCTCTTGAATCCACGAGTAACAAGCACTGAATTGAAGACAAGCAACGTACCTGTCGAAACCGTCAAAGCCAAAGCCAATATTCTCCACCTCCAAAATCGGTGGTTGAAGAAGACTGTCAGCTTTTTTTCAATCCATTCAAACGGAATCGCTAAAGAGGTTTGTGCCATAAATGATGGTTGAAGTGAGTGGGTCAAAGTTAGAGATAATATTCCCACTGGGCATCTTCAGGAAGAAATTCGACCAATCCGCGTGGTGTTTTGCCTACGGCCACGCGCCCTGAGCGTACAAATTCCAAAATACCATAGGGCTTGATGTATCTAAAGAAATCGAAGATTTCGGCCTCCGTACCCGTCTTTTGGATAGCCACATATTCTAAGCCCCAGTAAACCACCCATGCTTTATAGATTTTGTTAATTGCCTCAATATCAATCGGTTTTGCGCCAATTGGTGTTGCTATTTTGAACAATGCGATTTCATTATAGACTATTTCTTCGTCGGTATATCCAAAAACTGCCAAAACTTCGATGACTTTACGAATTTGCCTAACGAGTTTTTCGACTTCTTCGCGCTTAGGGTGTTTGATGGTAATGGTGTAACGCGATACCCCCTTACGCTCGGTTTCGGACACCGTCAGGCTCTCAATGTTTATACGTCGGCGTGTGAAAATAATCGTTATTTTATTGAGCAACCCGAAGGTATTTTCCGTAAAAATGCAAATAGTATAAGTGTTCATTGATTGAATGATAGCTTGACTGAATGATAAAATATCAATCTGTTTACTCCAACCGAATGTCGGCCACGGCGGCTCCGGCGGGTACCATCGGAAATACATTTTCTTCTTTTTCAACCTTTACTTCGAGCAGGTAGGGGCCGTCATGCTGCAAGAGCCGGTCGAGCGAATCACTCAGGGTTTCGCGGGTATCGCAAGTATGTCCTTCAATGCCAAAGCCCTTAGCTATGGTAATGAAATCGGGGTTTTGCAGTTCTACAAAAGAATAGCGGTTTTTGAAAAACAACTCCTGCCACTGCCGCACCATACCGAGGTAGTTGTTGTTGAGAATGATGAGCTTGACGGCAAGGCCACTCTGGGCTATCGTACCCAGTTCTTGAATCGTCATCTGAAAGCAACCATCTCCAATGAAAGCGACTACTTCGCGATGGAGCGCGCCTTTTTTTGCCCCAAAAGCGGCTGGTATTGCGAAGCCCATCGTACCCAGCCCTCCCGAAGCAATATATGAATGTGGTCTTTTAAACTGATAATAGCGTGCTGCAATCATTTGATGCTGCCCCACATCGGCTATGATACAGGCTTCTCCCTTGGTTTTTTCGGAAAGCAGATGTACAACCTCGGCCATTTTGATTTCACCTATGGGGTTTAGCTCCCGCTGCGTAATCTTCTCGTTTTCAATGGCATCATATTTTTTGAATTCATTGCGCCATGCCGCATGATTGTTGGGTTTGACCAACGGCAACAGCCGACAGAGGGCTTCTTTGGCATCGCCCACTACGGGGGCATCGGCTTTGATGACTTTATCAATCTCGGCAGGGTCTATTTCGATATGTACTACCTTGGCTTGACGGATATATGTAGAAGCATCGCCCGTTACGCGGTCGTCGAAGCGCATACCGATAGCGATGATGACATCGGCTTGATTGGTCAGTACGTTGGGGCCATAATTGCCGTGCATACCCAGCCAGCCGACATAGTTGGGGTGGTCAATGGGCATAGCCGAAAGCCCCAATAGTGTGCTTGCACAAGGTATGTCTGTCTTTTCGACAAAGGCTTTCAACTCCTCCATTGCGCCCGAAATCAACACCCCATGTCCAAAAAGAATATAAGGTTTTTGGGCATTGTTGATGAGTTGGGCAGCTTTTTCTAAATGCTCATTTTTGGGGATAATACGAGGCTTATAACTTATTAAATGATTGATTTTTTGATAAGAGAAAGGTTTGGTCATGCGGTTGGCTTGGGCATCGCGAGCAAAATCTATCACCACCGGACCGGGTTTTCCAGAGGTAGCGATGTAAAATGCCCTGGCCATGATTTCCGGAATCTCGTTGGGGTCGGTGATTTGGTAATTCCATTTACAGACAGGCGTGGTAACGCCTATCATATCAGTTTCTTGGAAGGCATCTGTCCCCAGCAAATGTGATTTTACTTGTCCAATAATACAGACCATTGGAGTACAATCTATGATGGCATCGGCTATGGGCGTGATGAGATTGGTGCCTCCTGGCCCAGAGGTTACTAAACATACCCCCGGTTTACCACTGGTGCGAGCATAGCCTTGAGCAGCATGGCCGGCGCCTTGTTCGTGGCGTACCAAGATGTGGTCAAGGCGGTCGGCATAGTCGAAGAGAGCATCGTAGGTAGGCATGATAGCACCACCCGGATAACCAAAAATAGTATCTACCCCTTCGGCTACTAAACATTCCATCATGGCTTGGGCACCTGTCAAGAACATTGGCGGCTTAGGGCTTTCGTCGAGGAGAGAGGCAGCGACTTCTTGTGCAGCTACCATGGTCATATAATTTCCCATAGCTGGGTATTGGGTTTAAATTAAATTTTACTCATCAGTTACACATCCTTCGCTGGCAGATTTGACGTTGCGAATGTACTTGGCCAAGATGCCTTTGGTAAATCGTGGAGCAGGTTTTTGCCAACTTTTGCGCCTTTCGGCCAGTTCCTCATCAGACACGTGTAGGGTTAGTTGGTTGTTTACGGCATCAATGGTGATGAGGTCGCCGTTTTTGACTAAGGCAATCGGCCCGCCGTCGAAGGCTTCGGGAGTGATATGCCCTACCACAAAACCATGCGTACCACCCGAAAAGCGTCCATCGGTGATGAGGGCGACCTTATCGCCCAGCCCCGCACCCATGACCGCCGAGGTGGGTTTGAGCATTTCGGACATTCCTGGACCTCCTTTAGGACCAGAGTTTCGTATCACAATCACCTGCCCGGCATTGATTTTTCCTTTGGCCAGGGCTTCTATGATTTCGGATTCATGCTCACACACAAAGGCCGTACCCTCAAAACGTTCTCCTTCTTTGCCTGTGATTTTGGCCACCGAGCCGTTGGGAGCGAGGTTGCCATAGAGTATTTGTAAATGTCCTGTTTTTTTGATGGCTTTTTCCAATGGAAACACTATTTTCTGACTTTCAAAATCTAAATCGGGAGCTTCGGCCAGATTTTCGGCAATGGTTTTGCCTGTTACGCTGAGGCAGTCACCGTGCAAAAGACCTTGCTGGAGAAGATATTTCATCACGGCAGGTACACCTCCGATGTCAAGCAAGTCTTCCATGTAGTATTTGCCACTGGGTTTGAGGTCGGCAATGAGCGGAGTGCGGTCACTGATGATTTGAATATCATCGAGTGTAAGCGGTAAATCAAAAGCCCGTGCAATCGCCAAATAGTGCAATACTGCATTGGTAGAGCCGCCCAAAGCCACTACTACCGTCAGGGCGTTTTCTAAAGATTGGCGCGTAACGATGTCGCGGGGACAAAGGTTTTTTTCAACCAACTGCCTCATGGCAGCCCCTATGGCTATGCATTCGGCTTTTTTGCCTTCGTGGGTGGCGGGGTAGCTACTGCTAAAAGGCAGACTCAAGCCTAACGCTTCTATCGAAGAAGCCATCGTATTGGCGGTGTACATACCTCCACAAGCCCCAGGCCCGGGGATAGAGTTTTGAATGACCCCTTCGTAATCTTCATCGGAGATAGTACCTGCAAATTTTTTGCCGAGTGCTTCAAATGCCGAGATGATGTCCAATTTCTGCCCTTTGTAGCTTCCCGACCGTATCGTCCCGCCATAAACCATGATAGCAGGGCGATTGACACGCCCCATGGCCATCACGGCTCCGGGCATATTTTTGTCGCAACCTACTACGGTGATGAGTCCGTCGTACCACTGCCCCAGTACGACTGATTCGATGGAGTCGGCGATGAGGTCGCGGCTGGGAAGTGAGAAGCGCATACCGTCGTTGCCGTTGGTCATGCCATCGGAGATACCGATGGTATTGAAGATCAAGCCCACCATGCCGTTTTCTTGTACTCCTTTTTTGACGTGTACTGATAGGCCGTTGAGGTGCATATTGCAGGGGTTGCCTTCGTAGCCTGTGCTGGCTATGCCGATTTGGGCTTTCTGCATATCGTCTTGACTAAGCCCTACGGCATAGAGCATGGCTTTGGCAGCAGGGTTGGTTACTTCTTGGGTAAGTGTGCGGCTATATCGGTTGAGGTGTTGGGTGGGCATTTTTCTTCAACTAATAATTTAAAAATCTTCAACTAATAAGAAATACTCTTTTGTGGTATTGATGAACAAATAGCAATAAATGCGCCAAAGAGGGTAGTTGTTATTATTTTTAGCTAAAATTTTCTAATAGCGAAATTACGCTAATTGCGTATTTGCGTTACAAATTAAAAAAGTACAAAGGGACTTTCCAAGTAAAAAGGTTTTTTTTGTAGTTTTCAATAAAAAAGCCCCCTCTTTTGACAGAGCAGGGCTTGGGATTAGGGCAATGAATATAGAATTATTGGCTATAAACCCTTAGCGAGGGTTTGGTTAATCCACGATACTGAGCTTGACAGCATTGGTTTTGCGATGTTCGCTCAAAGGCATACTTAGTGTATTGACAAAAATATCCCCTTTTTGCAAATCTCCATGTTCTACCAATACTCGTTTTACATCTTCGATGAGATCGTCGGTGGCGAGGTCTTCACGGTCATAGAAAAGTGCTTTTACACCCCAGTAAAGAGAAAGTTGGCACATCAGTTTTTTGTTGGGCGTAAATACATACAGATTGGCCAATGGCCGATGATGAGAAAGCCTAAAACCGGTATATCCTGACCGCGTTACGCCGATGATGGCTTTGGCATGGGTATCTCGTGCCAGTCGGCAGGCACTCATTACGACGTTGTCGTTGAGGACATTAGGGCCGGGGTTGGTATTAACGGCTGCATGATATTTGAAATAAATTCGGTTGCCGTCAGGTTTTCTCAAAGCTTCGCTTGCCTCAACTTCTTTGATGGTCTGCGCCATGCTCTTGACTGCTTCGATAGGGTATTTGCCCGAAGCGGTTTCGGCGCTAAGCATCACAGCGTCGGCACCGTCGAGTACGGAGTTGGCGATGTCGTTGATTTCGGCACGGGTAGGGCGTGGGGCATCAATCATGCTTTCGAGCATTTGAGTAGCTACGATGACTGGCTTAGCGGCGCGGTTGCACTTTTC
>JBKBKL010000091.1:5673-16209 GCA_046294665.1 Runella sp. | reverse complement strand
TATAAGGGTCAATACTTTATTTAAATATAGCTACTGGCAGTACTCGGCAAAGGTTTTACACTTCTTCGACTTTCACCAAGTGATTGACTTTACGAATCATTCCGGCAAGAGCAGGTGTTGGGTCAACTTCTATACTACGGTTGATTTTGCCCAATCCCAAAGCGGCCAGAGTACGCTTTTGGTCTTCAGGGCGACCAATCATACTTCTGATTTGAGTTACTTTTATCTTTGACATATACATTAGGTATTATCCGTTGAAAACTTTGGCCAATTTAACGCCACGTTGGAAAGCTACTTGGTGAGGTGCCCTCATTTTGAGTAAAGCGTCAATAGTAGCTTTTACTACGTTGTGTGGATTAGAAGACCCTTTTGATTTGGCCAAAACGTCGTGAATACCAGCCGATTCGAGTACTGCACGCATGGCACCACCTGCAATAACTCCTGTACCGGGTGCCGCTGGCTTCACAAATACCAATCCTCCACTAAATTTTCCATGCATCTCATGGGGTACTGTACCTTTCAAGATGGGTACTTGAACTAAGTTCTTCTTGGCATCTTCTATACCCTTTGCGATAGCATCGGTAACTTCGTTTGCTTTACCCAATCCATGACCTACTACTCCTTTACCGTCGCCTACAACGACAATGGCTGAAAAACTAAAGCGGCGACCTCCTTTGACGACTTTAGCAACCCGATTGATGGCTACTACTTTTTCTTTCAAGTCGGCTTCGTTATATTTGATATTGGTTGACATGTTCATAATTAGAATTTGAGTCCTCCTTCGCGAGCACCGTCTGCAAATGCTTTTACTTTTCCATGATACAGGTATCCATTCCGATCAAACACTACGGCTGTTACACCAGCAGCGATTGCTTTTTCAGCAAGTTTTACTCCAACTTTTTTGGCATCTTCAGCATTGACTGAGTGCTTCTCTGCCCCTAATTCAATAGAAGATGCTGACACTAATGTTTGACCCTTAGTATCGTCTATGAGTTGGGCGTATATGCGTGTATTAGAGCGAAATACCGTAAGGCGTGGTTTTTCTGTAGTGCCTGATACTTTTTTCCGAATACGGTATTTGATACGTTGTCTTCTTTCTACTTTTACGGAAGCCATGATTGCTTGTCAGTTTTGTCGAGTTGTTCTCTTATTTTTTGGCGGCTGCTTTACCAGCTTTACGTCTGATTTGTTCTCCAACAAATCGAATACCCTTACCTTTGTAAGGTTCAACTTTACGGAAAGAGCGGATTTTGGCCGCTATCTGCCCAAGTAATTCTTTGTCAATACACTCCAAAAATACTTTGGGGTTTTGTCCTTTTTCCATAGTAGCCGAAACTTTCACTTCAGAAGGAACTGCAAAGAAAATACCGTGTGAATAACCAAGGCTCATTTCGAGGACATTGTTATTGACAGATGCTTTGTAGCCTACACCAACTATTTCTAATTCTGCTTTATACCCCTCGCTAACACCTATTACCATATTATTCACAAGGGCACGATACAAACCATGTAGTGCTTTGTGACGCTTTTGTTCAGTAGGACGAATCACTTTCAACTCGTTTCCTTCAATTTCCAATTTGATATCTCTATCAATAGCGCGTGTCAGAGTACCTTTGGGTCCTTTGACTGTTACTCGGTTGTCGTCTGATACCGATACAGTAACGTTGGCGGGTAGGGTGATGGGCTTTTTTCCTATGCGTGACATCTTAATTTCTGTATTTTATATCAGTAAACGTAACAAAGTATTTCGCCACCTACGTTGAGTACACGTGCTTCTTTATCGGTCATTACTCCCTTAGAAGTAGATACGATGGCTACTCCTAAGCCACTAAGTACACGAGGCATTTCAATAGCACTCGAATACTTACGTAGGCCCGGCTTACTGACGCGTTGTAGGTCAATAATCGCTGGTTGTTTCGTAACAGGATTATACTTGAGTGCTATTTTGATAGTTCCTTGTGGACCAGCTTCTTCAAATTTGTAGTTTTGAATGTATCCTTTATCAAAAAGAACTTTGGTTATTTCTTTTTTGATATTGGAGGCAGGTATCTCTACAATCCGGTGCTTGGCCTTTATGGCATTTCTGATTCTCGTCAGATAATCTGCTATGGGATCGGTTATCATTTCTCTACTAATTTGATGCTCCCCTTCAACAAAAGGGCTGCAAAGTTATGAAATTACTTTTGAAAACAAAAATGGTTTACCAGCTGGCTTTTGTTACTCCTGGGATTTTACCTTGAGAAGCCATTTCACGGAATACAACTCGGCATATACCGAATTTACGCATGTATCCTCTCGGGCGACCTGTAAGGCGACAGCGATTGTGGAGACGTACGGCAGAAGAACTTCTTGGCAGTTTATCCAACCCTTCCCAGTCGCCTGCTTCTTTCAAAGCAGCCCGCTTGGCGGCATACTTGGCTACCAATTTTTGTTTCTTTAATTCTCTTGCTTTTACAGATTCTTTGGCCATTTTATTGTTACTTTGAAAACTGCGTTGTTATTTTTTTGATTTAGCAAAGGGCATTCCGAGGGCTTTCAGTAGCTCATAGCTTTCTTCGTCGGTATTGGCTGTTGTAACGAGCGTAATATCCATTCCAGAGATTTTGTTGATTTTGTCAATCTGGATTTCTGGAAAGATGATTTGCTCTTTCACTCCAAAAGTATAGTTGCCCCGACCGTCGAACCCTTTATCGCTGATTCCTTGAAAATCGCGCACACGTGGTAGTGCAATGCTTATCAAGCGGTCTAAAAATTCAAACATACGGCTGCCTCTTAGTGTAACTTTCACGCCGATAGGCATTTTTTCACGCAGTTTGAAGTTAGAGATTGCTTTCTTGGAAATGGTTGGAACTGCTTTTTGACCGGCAATCAATGTCAGTTCCTCCACGCCAGCATCTATAAGTTTTTTTTCTGCTACTGCTGCACCTATCCCTTTATTGATAACAATCTTCGAGAGTCGAGGTACTTGCATGACAGAAGTGTACTGAAATTTATCTTGTAGTTGTTTGACAACTTCAGTACTATATTTCTCTTTTAATCTTGACTGTGTCATTTTTAGCTATTTTTTTTGTGGATTTCCGACCCACTTTTGAAGGCATTCTATTTTTTATTGTGGTTCAAAGTTTAACCTTTTTGAAAAGAGTTGTACTTTAAACTTACTTTGAAGGATCAGGAATAAAATTTCCTGTTTTTTTCGAGTAACGTTGTAATTTCCCTTTTTCGTTGAGCTTTCGACCAGTACGAGTAGGATTTCCTGTTGCTGGCTCAACCAACATGAGATTACTTATGTGGATAGACCCCTCAATTCGTTTAAGTTCTCCTTGGGGATTAGCAGCAGTAGGTTTTACGTGTTTGGTAATCATATTAACACCTTCTACGATAGCTCTCTGCTTTTCTACCAACATTTTAAGTACTTTCCCCGACTGACCTTTTGAGTTGCCGGCGATGACTTTGACCGTGTCCCCGCTTCTAATATGAAGTTTGGGTTGTTTGTTGTATTTTCTCTCCATTGCTTTACAATACTTCTGGGGCCAATGAAATGATTTTCATAAAATTCTTTTCACGCAATTCCCGGGCAACTGGACCGAAGATACGTGTTCCGCGTGGTTCATCTTGATTATTAAGTAGTACCACAGCGTTGTCTTCAAAGCGAATGTATGAGCCATCTCTACGACGGATTTCCTTCTTAGTACGTACCACTACAGCCTTGGACACTGATCCTTTCTTTACATTACCAGAAGGAATGGCTTGTTTGACGGTTACTACTACTTTGTCGCCGATAGAAGCATAACGCTTACCTGTACCTCCCAAGACTCGAATGACGAGTACTTCTTTGGCACCACTGTTATCAGCCACAGATAGTCTTGATTCTTGCTGTACCATTGTTATTTCGCTTTTTCAATAATTTCGACTAATCTCCAACGTTTGTTTTTGCTAAGTGGGCGAGTTTCCATTACACGAATAGTATCTCCAATACCACAGGCATTGTCTTCATCATGTACCATAAGCTTGGTTGTTTTTTTCATAAACTTACCATACTTAGGATGTTTTACTTTACGCTCAACGGCAACCACACAAGACTTGTCCATCTTGTCGCTTACCACGCGTCCCACACGGACTTTGCGTAAGTTTCTTTGCTGAGTTGTTTGTTCTACTGCCTCCATTGTGTCGGTTATTTTACAATTGGGGTCTATTGACCGAATTTTACGCGCTTACACTCTTACTTTTGGCCGACAATTCTGTCATAATCCGAGCAATCAAGCGACGAGTATTACGAATACGCATCGGATTTTCGATGGGAGAAACAGCGTGAGCAAATTTCAGCTTGAGCAAACGCTGCTTTTCTTCGGCAAGGCTTTGCTTGAGTTGTTCTACTGTAAGTGCTTTTATTTCACTATTTTTCATTTTTATTGATGCTTATTCTGCGTTTTCTTGGTGATCGCGACGAACCACAAACTTGGTTTTTATCGGCAACTTCTGAGCTGCTAAGCGGAGTGCTTCACTTGCTAATTCGAGGGACACGCCCGTAGCTTCAAAAAGGATAGTTCCTGCTTTGACTGGTGCTACCCAGTATTCAGGTGCACCTTTACCTTTTCCCATACGTACTTCGAGGGGCTTTTTGGTAATGGGCTTATCAGGGAAAATACGAATCCATACTTGGCCTTCACGTTTCATGGCTCGTGTTACTGAGATACGAGCTGCTTCTATTTGGCGCGCTGTAATCCAGCCTGGCTCGAGGGCTTTGATAGCAAACGTACCAAAGGATATTTGATGACCACGAGTGGCCATGCCTTGCTCGGCACCTTTGTTTTTTTGTTGTTTGCGAAACTTGGTTCTTTTCGGTTGTAACATGGTTCAGCCGTATTTACAGGGTCACTATAGACCCGTTGCTATCAATAATTATTTTTTCTTATTGCGGTTGTTATTGCGGTTTTTGCCAGCGGCATTACCTCCTCCGCGTCGGTCATCTTTGTCGCTACCACGGCGGCGGTCTGCGTCTCGGTCGCCACCACGGCGGCGGTCATTTCGATCGCTGCCACGTTCGGCTGCTCCTGAGCGTTCGGCTGCTGCCGCGCCACCACTTATAGGAGATAAATCACGCTTACCAAAAATCTCGCCTTTAAAAATCCACACCTTTATTCCTATTTTACCATAGACAGTCAAGGCTTCCGAGATAGCATAGTCTATATCTGCACGAAGGGTATGAAGTGGCACACGTCCTTCTTTATATTCTTCGGTACGTGCCATCTCAGCACCGCCTAAACGACCTGATATACGCACTTTGATACCTTGTGCACCTATGCGCATGGCCGACGATATGGCTTGTTTCATGGCACGGCGGTAAGAGATGCGGTTTTCTAATTGCTGCGCTATGGATTCTCCTACAAGTTTGGCATCTATCTCTGGGCGTTTGATTTCGTAGATATTGATTTGAATATCTTTGCCCGTAATTTTTTTGAGCTCTTCTCTGATTTTATCTACCTCATTTCCACCTTTACCAATCACAATCCCTGGACGAGCAGTGTGTATTGTCAGTGTGATACGTTTTAGAGTACGCTCAATAACTACTTTTGAAATGGCTCCTTTTGAAATACGAGCAGCGATGTATTTACGTATTTGCTCGTCTTCAATAAGCTTGTCAGCAAACTCACGTCCACCATACCAGCTTGATTCCCAACCACGGACAATTCCGAGTCTAAGACCTACTGGATTAACTTTCTGTCCCATTCGTTGTTGAAATTTTAGCTTCTTGTTGAATTATATCTATCATTGCATCATCTACCACTATTGTGATATGATTAGAACGCTTGCGTACTCTGTAGGCTCTACCTTGGGGGGCAGGGCGTAGGCGTTTAAGCATGGTTCCGCCATCTACAAAGAGGGTTTTGACATACAAATCTGCCTCTTCCAATTTGACATCTTCATTGAGTTGTTGCCAATTGGCTACTGCCGACATGAGTACTTTTTTCAATATCGGTGCTGCACCTTGAGGTTGATATTGTAATATAGCCAATGCACGGCTCACTTTTTGTCCTCTTATCATATCTGCCACAAGACGCATCTTGCGGGGAGAGGTTGGGACGTTTCTTAATATCGCTCTTGCTTCCATTTTCTATCGGAAAAACTTATTTGGTTATGGGTTGGTAGTACATCATCGTCTTTACCTCCCCCAATGGTTCTTTTATCTCTTTCCTTTGTCTTTCTTAGCAACGTGTCCTCGAAAATTGCGTGTAGGTGCGAACTCTCCCAGTTTATGACCCACCATGTTTTCAGTTACATATACTGGTATAAACTTATTACCATTGTGTACTGCAAAAGTGTGACCAATAAAATCTGGCGATATGGTACTGCGTCTTGACCAAGTTTTGATGACTGACTTTTTACCTGTACCATTCATAACATTGATTTTACTTTCCAAGCGAAAATCAATATAAGGTCCTTTTTTTATCGAACGTCCCATTTATTATCAATTATTTTTTACGTCTGCTTATAATCAAACGGTTTGAATATTTTTTAGGAGTGCGGGTTTTTTTGCCTTTGGCATATAAACCTGTACGAGAACGAGGATGACCTCCCGAGGCGCGGCCTTCACCACCACCCATGGGGTGATCTACGGGGTTCATAGCTACACCACGAACACGCGGACGAATGCCGAGCCAACGTTTACGACCTGCTTTGCCAAGGCTCACGTTCATGTGGTCAGGATTGGACACAGAACCAACAGTAGCCATGCATGTAGATAGAATCATACGCATTTCGCTTGATGGCATTCTAAGTACTGCATATTTACCATCACGTGCTACAAGTTGTGCATAAGTGCCAGCACTTCTCACAAGTTGCCCACCTCTACCAGGGTGTAGCTCAATATTGTGTACTATAGTACCGATAGGCATTACGCCAAGTGGGAGGGCATTGCCTACTTCTGGAGAGGCATTGCTTCCAGATACAATCGTACTGCCTACTTTGATGCCTTGAGGTGCTATGATATAACGCTTTTCGCCATCTTGGTATTCTACTAAAGCAATACGTGCAGAGCGGTTGGGATCGTATTCTACTGTTAATACAGTAGCAGGCATGTCTTGCTTATCACGTTTGAAATCTATGATGCGATACATGCGCTTGTGTCCTCCGCCTATATAGCGAGCAGTGCGGCGGCCTTGGCTATTTCGACCTCCTGTTTTTTTGATAGGCACCAACAGGCTTTTCTCTGGCTTACTTGCCGTAATTTCCTCAAACGAAGGAGCAGTACGGAAGCGTTGGCTTGGAGTAGTTGGTTTGAGTTTAATGACTGACATTTTCTCTTCTTTAAATTGCTACTTCAACGATTTGTTAGACAATATCGGCGTAAATATCTAATACCTCGCCTTCTTTTAATGTTACGATGGCCTTCTTGTACGTTGAAGTAATACCACTAATAGCTTTGCCTCGTGACATTCTTGTTTTCTTCTTGCCGATTACTCGCATCGTATCTACACTTGCTACGCTGACACCATACATTTTTTCTATGGCTCTAGCGATTTGGGGCTTAGTAGCAGTTTTTGAAACCTCAAACACATACTTACCCAAGTTGTTAAGTGAAGTTGCTTTTTCTGTGAGTATTGGTCGCTTGAGTATATCCATGGTCTTAGTTTTTCAAAAGTGTTTCGATTTTTGGGACAGCCGTTTCACTTATAAGGATAACTTCCGCATTGATTAAATCGTAAGTATTGACTGAATCGGCGGTTGTTATATTCACTTTAGGAATGTTACGACCCGACAACAGTACATTGGTGTCATGCGAGGGCAATATCAACAAAGATTTTTTATTTGTTAATGAAAAAGCACTCAAAAGGGTCAGATATTGCTTGGTCTTTGGTGCTTCAAAAGTAAAGTCTTCGATGATCGAAATACCGTTTTGTTTAGCTTTGGCCGAAAGTACTGACTTACGAGCCAAAACCTTCACTTTTTTATTGAGCTTGAAGCTGTAATCACGTGGCTTGGGTCCGAAAACGCGACCACCACCTACAAAAACAGGTGATTTCATGGAGCCAGCCCGAGCACCGCCTGTCCCTTTTTGACGTTTGATTTTCTTTGTAGAACGTGAAACTTCACCACGCTCTTTAGACTTGTGAGTCCCTTGACGTTGGTTGGCAAGATATTGTTTTACATCAAGATATACCACGTGCTGATTCGGCTCGATGCCAAATACCTCTTCTGAAAGCGAAATTTTTCTTCCAGTATCTTGGCCTTGTATGTTTAATACTGATATTTCCATTGTGGTTGTCGAAATCAAGTCGAGATTATCTACTTCTCAATAATTACATACGAATTTTTTGCTCCGGGAACTGACCCACTGATAACAATGAGATTTTTTTCGGGAACAACTTTCAAAACTTTCAAATTTTGCACTTTAACTCGGTTGTTACCCATACGACCTGCCATACGCAGACCCTTGAAAACACGCGAGGGGAAGGAGCAAGCACCGATTGAACCAGGGTGGCGCTGGCGGTTGTGTTGGCCGTGCGTTTGACCACCTACCCCCGCAAAACCATGACGCTTAACTACGCCTTGAAACCCACGACCTTTGGCTGTACCTACTACATCTACAAAATCCCCTTCGGCAAAAATGTCGCTTACCGTAAATGTCGCACCCAATTCAGGGGCGATCGAAAATTCCTTAAATTCAACAAGTTTGCGCTTGGGAGTCGTGTTGGCCTTTTTGAAATGACCTAATAGGGGCTGTGTGGTGTGCTTTTCTTTTTTCTCTCCAAATCCAAGCTGGATAGCACTATACCCGTCTTTTTCTTCTGTTCTGACTTGCGTTACGACACAGGGTCCAGCTTCTATTACTGTACATGCCAGTGCCTGCCCATCCGCATTGTACACGCTTGTCATTCCGATTTTTTTTCCTATTAAACCAGACATCTTTTTGATTTACAGCAGGTTATAAAATTGATTTCTTAAATTGGACTGCAAAGGTCGGAGTTTTATTTTCGTTATCCAAAACTTTTTTAAATTAAATTCAAATAAAAAAGTCAGGCTATGATGCACCTGACTTCGATTTGTGTTGATATATCGTGCTTACTAAGAAGCAATACAAAACTCAACTTTCTATGCGAACTCAGGTGTGGTTTCTTTTTCAGACCTTCACCCAATCTTGTTTTTTGTTTCTGAAAAGTAGCTTTCTGAAACGGCTCGCAAAGGTCAAACTTTTTAATTTTAAAAGCAAGTTTTTTTAAAAAAAACTAACTCTTTTTCTTTTGTGTTGGTCATGGATTTTTTCAAAATAGGCACAATGTACCATTTTGGCATTATTTTCGTTGATGTTTTCATAACACAATCATTTATTCTTTTTCTCATGAGGCGTTTGACTTTCTTTTGGATATACTTGGCAGTGATGTTCTTTAAGATAGAGATAGCTCAAGGACAATCTAAACGCAGTAGTCAGTTTTATAGAGCCAGTCCAGCTTTGGGAGTGTTGAAGGTAGGAGCCAGTACTGGCATCTCTTATTATTTGGGTGATTTGAGAGCCAAAACAAATTTTAGATTTTTGGAGCCTCAACTTACTTTGTTTGCTTCATATCGCCTTGCCGAACGTATAGCGGCACGAGGTGAGGTAGGCTGGTACAGAGTGTCGGGCAAGCACGCCGGAGGCCCAATATGGTACAACAACCTTTCTTTCCGATCTGACAATCCCGTTGCTTCTCTACAAGTTCAATTAGATGCTTTTCGCTACAATGACCGCCGACTTTTCAATCCTTATTTGGTGGGGGGTGTGGGTATGACACGCCTCAATCCGAAAGGTTTTTATCAAGGGAATTGGTATTCACTTCCTCCCTTGATGACGGAAGGGGTAGCCTACAATCGAAATGTAAGAGTACTCACGGCTGGTATTGGGGTAGCTTGGCGGTACGATGACGACTGGACTTTTGCGTTCGAACTGACTGATAATTTTGTCAATTCAGATTATCTCGATGATGTAAGTACGCGCTATCCTGATCCTACAGGTATGTCTGAATTGGCACTGGCTTTGTCTGATCGTCGGCCTGAACTTACCAATTTACCGCCCGGATTTTCGCCGCGAAACGAGCCGGGCAATCAACGTGGCAATCCCAGTGTAAAAGACGGTTATGGTTTTTTATCCTTCAGGGTCGAGTACTTGCTCGGAAATTCGGCCAAACGCGCCGAACGTCGAAAACTAAAATGCTTTTATTGAATTTTCTTTTTTTACCTAAACCTCGAACTCAAGCATTGATGAAACACATTTTACTAATGGACGGCCCTGATCACAAGGGGCTGATTTATAAGGTTTCGCGTATTCTTTTTGAACATAGTCAGAACATCATTTGCCAAGATGAGTACGTCAGTCCATCGGGGCAGTTTTTTATGCGTACTGAATTTGAAGGCGAGGGAAATCCACAAAAAATCATGGAGGATTTGAGGGTGGGTTTGCCGGCAGGGTTGAATCTTCGACTCAATCCCAAAAAAAAGAAAGAGGTTGTGGTATTAGTCACAAAAGAACATCACTGCTTAGGTGAATTGCTCCTGCGGTATGCT
>JBKBKL010000091.1:0-5663 GCA_046294665.1 Runella sp. | reverse complement strand
AATATTCAGGCAGTCATCAGCAACTACAATACTTTGCAGCCGCTGGTCAGTAAATTTGGGATACCGTTTCATTATATTTCGCACGAGCATCGAAGCCGCGATGAGCATGAAGAAGCTATCTTGCGGACGCTTGAGATTTATCAACCCGAATTTTTGGTATTGGCCAAATATATGCGCATTTTGACCCCTGATTTTGTGAAGCATTTTCCCTGTCGTGTGGTCAATATACACCATTCTTTTCTTCCAGCTTTCATCGGTGCGAATCCTTATCGCCAAGCCTACGAGCGCGGGGTCAAAATCATCGGTGCTACAGCGCATTTTGTCAATGACAGCTTGGACGAAGGGCCGATCATAGCCCAAGATGTAAAGGAAGTGGATCATCGGCTTACTCCTACTGATATGGCTACGTTGGGTAAGGACACTGAAAAATTAGTACTCACCAAAGCATTGAAGTTGGTATTCAATGATCGTGTTTTTATTCATGGCAATCGGACCATTATTTTGTAATTGGCACTCGCTTTTTGAATATTTTTTTGCACCTTGCTTGCTTCCAAACTTAACCTCTTAACTCTTATGTCAAAACTTCAAACCCTCGACTATTTAGTCTTTCTTTTCTATTTTGTGGTAGTATCCGGCTATGGCTATTGGATTTATCAACGCAAAAAAGCCAAAGAAGCCAGTACTACCGATTTTTTCTTGGCCGAAGGCTCGCTTACGTGGTGGGCGATTGGGGCTTCATTGATCGCTTCCAATATTTCGGCAGAGCAATTTATCGGTATGTCGGGCAATGGTTTTTCGATGGGCTTGGCCATTGCGACTTACGAATGGATGGCAGCGGCTACGCTTTTGGTAGTCGGTATTTTCTTTATGCCGATTTATCTCAAGAATCGCATCTTTACGATGCCCCAATTTCTCAATCAACGCTACAATACCACCGTAAGCCTCATCATGGCTATTTTTTGGTTATTTTTGTATGTACTGGTCAATCTCACTTCCATACTCTTTTTGGGAGCATTGGCGGTTTCTACCATCTCTGGTCTTGATTTTACGGTTTGTATGATTGGCATGGCCATTTTTGCTATTATCATTACTATCGGTGGCATGAAAGTCATCGGCTACACAGACGTTATTCAAGTATTCTTTTTGATTTTGGGAGGCTTGGCTACTACTTATTTAGCACTCAATTTAGTATCCCAAGAATATGGCGCAGAAGGTATTTCGGGGGCATTTAGTACGATGCTTCAGCAATCCGAAGACCATTTCCACATGATATTCAAGAAAGACCATCCACACTATATGGCCTTGCCGGGGCTTACGGTGCTGATTGGTGGTATGTGGATTGTCAATCTCAATTACTGGGGCTGCAATCAGTACATCACACAGCGTGCCTTGGGAGCAGATTTGAAAACCGCTCGTGAGGGGATTCTCTTTGCGGCTTTCCTCAAACTTGTGATGCCTGTGATTGTAGTACTACCTGGCATCGCCGCCTATACACTTTGGCAGAAAGGACTTTTTCAAGCCGAAATGCTCACCAATGGCGAACTCAACCAAGACCGCGCATATCCTGTACTGCTCAACTTGTTGCCCGTTGGTCTGAAAGGTCTTTCGTTTGCTGCCCTCACAGCGGCAATTGTAGCGTCTTTGGCGGGTAAAGCCAATAGTATCTCCACTATTTTTACATTAGATATTTACAAAAAATACATTGACAAAGAAGCCAGCGAAGCCAAGTTGGTTTGGACTGGGCGTATGGCTATTGTGGCTGCCATGGTGATTGCGATTGTGGTATCGCCCTACATGGGTATAGATAAAAAAGGGGGATTTCAGTTTATTCAAGAAATGACAGGACTGGTATCTCCGGGGGTATTTGCCGCATTTTTGTTGGGCTTCTTTTGGAAAAAGACCAATTCGGCGGGGGCTATGTTTGCTATTGTAGGAGGATTTTTATTGGCTTTTTCGATGCACAACAACTGGCTCCCTGGTGCCGACTGGACTACCGTCCCTTTCCTTGATCGTATGGGAATTGTGTTTTTAATTTGTGTGGCGGTCATGATTGTGTTGGGCTATATCCAACCCAGCCAAAAAGGTTTGGCGATTGATGCTTCGATGTTTAAGATGAAGCCGGCTTTTGCGGTAGGTACTGCTATCGTTTGTATCATTCTTACTATTCTTTATACTGTTTTCTGGTAGTTTTTATCAAAATTTTAGGTTCGTTAGCATGGCCTTTTATGAAGCCCCATTCCAAAAGAGTGGGGTTTATTTTTTATAGATTTTAAACTTTCCAGAAGACAAAAACTCTAAATGTTGTATTTAGTACTCGATTTTCAAAGCATTGCTTCGCAACGAAGCCTTATCTATGTGCGTAAAAGACAAGCGCGATGTCAATGAAGAAAAAGTTTCGGCCAAAAAGACTTTCGAGATTGAAATGAATTGGGAATATTTCGCCAAAAACTTTGAAAATTTACCAGCCAAAGAGTTGCCGTCGATTTTGGCATCGTATTTGCTCCAAGCACCTATAAATCATAAAATACTGAATATCAATACAAACCATTCCTCTAACCCAAATCATGGAGTATTCGTCAAACAACTTACCATTTATATTTTGGCATTGCCCGAATAGCAGCTTTGCTAAAGTGGGTAGATTGTTTTATTGAATCCTACCCCCAAAAATATTCCCATGAAACGCAGAACATTCCTAAAAAAATCGGCTTTTACGACGGCCGGGTCGTTGTTGATACCACAGTTCTTGAAGGCTTATGAGCAACAGCACCTTGGACAAAATCCACACAGCCCAAAGATACTCATAGTGATTCAGCTTTCGGGTGGCAACGACGGCCTGAATACCGTCGTTCCTTTCCGAAATGACATCTACTACCGCGAACGCCCTACGATAGCTATCAAGCAAGAAAACGTTTTACAGCTCAATGATGAACTTGGACTCAATCCCGCTCTCCAAAAAATCAAAGACCTCTACGACGACGGCTTGGTGAGTATCATCAATAATGTAGGCTACCCCAACCCCGATCGCTCGCATTTTCGCTCCATGGACATTTGGCAAACCGGCAGTGGCTCTGACCAATACCTTTCGACTGGCTGGCTGGGGAGGTATTTAGACGCACAATGTACCCATAATACCTGCTTGCCGCATCGCGCATTAGAAATAGATGATACCCTTAGTTTGGCTTTAAAAGGTGAGCGAATCAATGGCCTTGCCATCCAAAATCCTGAAAAACTCTACCAACAAACCCAACAGTCTTTTGTCAGAAATATAGCTGCTCCCCCACCCGCCAGCGACCACGAAAACGTAGCGTATCTATACAAAACTCTGGCCGAAACGGTATCTTCGGCAGCGTATATCCAGACAAAATCGAAGGTAACGCGCTCACGCATGATGTACCCTTCGACGGAGTTGGGCAAAAGCCTTAAAACTATCTCTGAACTCATCGTTTCGGGTATCAACACGAGCGTGTATTATGTATCGCTTTCGGGATTTGATACGCATATTCGCCAAAACGACCAGCAAAACCGCCTGCTGCGCCAATATGCCGAAGCAGTAAATGTGTTTGTAGAGGATTTGAAATCCAACAACCGCTTGGACGATGTGATGCTAATGACTTTCAGTGAGTTTGGACGGCGTGTCAAACAAAATGCTTCCAACGGCACCGACCACGGCACAGCTAACAACGTGTTTCTGATAGGGGGGCCGCACCGTACAAAACCTATCTTAGATGAGGCTCCTGATTTGTCCGATTTGGACAATGGCGACTTAAAATTCAAAATTGACTTTAGACAAATTTACGCCACACTTTTGCGCAATTGGCTTCAAGTAAACGATCAATTAATATTGGGGGGGAAATTTGCTCCTATTCGTTTTCTATGAACCGAATCTATCATCAGTACCCTCTATTTATTTTGAGTATAAAAAAATTATCTGTTGATTTAGAAAACGATAGATAGATCAAATCAGCTACATTTGAACAAATACAACATTTTTTTAGGCTTAATCCATCTATTCATTAATTTTTTTCGTTTTTTAAAGTAATCTTCAAAACCTGAACCTTCATTTACTATGAAATCACATTACAACGTCGAAGACCTTGCTAAGTTTAGCAAAATAGGTGAGTTTGGTGCAAAAAATTTGGCTACCAAGTTTTTCAGTTATTACAGTGAAGTTTTTGCGGAGGGAGCACTTACTGCCCGTGAGAAATCGCTTATAGCCTTAGCAGTAGCACACGTAGTACAGTGCCCTTATTGTATAGATGCCTACACAGCCGATACACTCGAAAAAGGCTGTACCGAAGACGAAATGATGGAAGCCATACACGTAGGAGCAGCAATCAGAGGAGGTGCAAGTTTAGTTCATGGAGTACAGATGATGAATAAAACTAAAGAACTAACTATGTAATGGCATGAATAAAGTAAAAAGCCTCAAATCACAAAAAAGCCAATTAGGAGATAGTAATTTTCAACTCCATATTCTGAATGATAAAGAAACATTAAAAAATGACATTCCACTTTTCAAAGATAAATTGGCTGATGTAGGGCTTCACCCACTTCAACCCACGCAACTCGAAATATTTCAAATCAACTTAGGCAAAATGTGCAATCAGGTCTGCAAGCATTGCCATGTGGACGCAGGCCCTGACCGCCGCGAAATAATGAGTAAAGAAACACTCGAACAATGCCTCGACATACTCCAAAAACATAAGTTTACCACAGTAGATTTGACAGGAGGTGCGCCTGAGCTTAATCCTCATTTTCGATGGTTTGTCGAATCACTTCGAGCGTTTAATCAAACTATCAAAATCATCGTAAGATGCAACCTCACGATTATACTATCCAACCCTCGTTTCAATGATTTACCAGTATTTTTCAAGAAACACCAAGTAGAGGTAGTATCGTCGTTGCCGTTTTATACCGCTTCTCGTACCGATGCCCAACGAGGAGATGGCGTTTTCGAGGATTCTATAAAAGCACTCCAGTTGCTTAATGCAGAAGGGTATGGTAAGCCTAACACTGGTTTGATATTAAATTTGGTGTATAACCCAGCAGGTGCGTTTTTACCGGGGTCTCAAGCAACACTCGAAAAAGAATTCAAACGTGTGCTTTTTACTAAACACGGTATCGAGTTTAACAATCTGTTTTGCATTACCAATATGCCTATAAGTCGCTTTCTGGATTACTTACTTGTAAGTGGTAATTTTACAAGCTACATGAGCAAATTGGTCAATGCCTTCAATCCTACTGCCGCTGCCAATGTCATGTGTCGTAATACGCTTTCGATTGGATATGATGGTACGCTATATGATTGCGATTTCAATCAAATGCTCGACCTCCCTGTAAAATCTAAAGTCAAGCATATCAGCCAATTTGATTTAGATACCCTCCATCAACGGGAAATCATCGTCAATCAGCATTGTTATGGGTGCACCGCTGGAGCGGGTAGCAGTTGCGGTGGAGCAGTGGCTTAATATTCTCTTTTTGATTACCTCTATTTTTGGATAGGTATTGACAAATTTTATGGTTAAATAGCTTTTGGCTACTTTTGTCAAAAACCAATTTTCATGCAAAATATCGCCACTTTTTTCTCTCAACAAGGCGGGCAATTTATTACCTCACCAGACATTTTTGTTCAAAAAATTCAAAAAATCAAGGCGTTTGTATTT
>JBKBKL010000090.1:0-16466 GCA_046294665.1 Runella sp. | reverse complement strand
GATGTGATTGGGCAGGGCTTGATTGAGCAAGCAAAACTCGCGCAGCACGTCATTGACAGCACCAGTATAAAGTTGCTCAAAGCGCATGAGTAGTTCTTTGTCAGCAATCGGCGACTTGGCTTCAGTTACTGCTTCCTGTTGTTGAATAAGTTTTTCGAGGTTCATCATACCGACCTCTTTTTTGTAAGTTTCAACACTCATTGTAAGATAAATTTATGATTTGATTGATGATTTTGCATTTGGGCAGCAACCGATATACTTACTTGTTAATTTTACAACGCCAAATATTTCCCTTCTCTGCTTCGGTTATGAACAATTCATTGTTTTTTGATGGGTCGAAGGCACAGTTGGTAGGGTTTTGTCCGTCGGTTTTGATATGTCCGATTACCTCCCCTTCTGGGTTTACGATGCGTACTTGGCCAGTGCCATAGACTGCCACATATAAGTTGCCATCAGGGCCAAACGCCATGCCATCGGGGCCTCCTGGCCCATTGGGGCCACCGATTTCGCACCATACTTGGGCGTTGCTCCATTCACAAGTTTGGGAGTTCCATTGGCCTTTCCAAAGACGATGGCGATACGTTTCGGCTATGATGAGTTCATGGCCGTTGGGCGTAAAAGCCAAGCCATTGGGAAAGTACAAATTTTCGGCGATTTTTTTGACAATTCCGTCTTTTTTTCTGACACATACGTAGCCAAGAGGTTTTTGACGGGCATTATTGGGGCAAGTAAATACTAAATTTCCAGCCGAATCAAAAGCCAAATCGTTTGGATTCCCCTCTATTTCAACAAGAGTACTGGTCTGATGGGTTGCGATATCGAAACGACGTATAGCATTTTGGGTAGCATCACAAAATACAATGTGGCCGTCGTTATCTACAGCAATCCCGTTAGGACTTCCACCTACGTGATAGCTTTTTGGACTACTATGATGAATTTGCACCAGACTTTCCCCCTTCAATTCGACAGCCCATAAGCTACCATCTGGGGCAAAGGCAGGCCCTTCTGGAAAGCGTAAATTGGAAGCTAAAAGCTCAAAAATGTACGGCACTTGTTTTTTTTTGACAAATAATACTGCTGCCCCGCCCAGCAAAATTGCTCCCAACACATACACCAGCGACAAATATGACAACCCCACAGCCATACCCAAAGTAGGTTTAAGTACCCCAAGTAGATACGGGGAGGTAGCCCCTACCAAAAAAGCACATGCCAACATAAGGCCATAAGCTGACGATCTGTATCTCTCTGGAACAATTTCATACAACGATGCCACGATGTTGGAATCATACCAGCCCCGAAAAACACCAAAAAGAAACAAAGATATATAGGTGATAGTCACCGAATTTGTTGTACTCATCAGGTAAATGAATGGGGCACCCAAAAACAGCCCCAATGCCTGCACTATAGGGCGAGCTTGAGGGTGTTTCTTGGCGAAATAGTCAGCGATTTTTGCCCCCGATAATACCCCTAAAAATGCACCGATATGGTGATAAAATAGAGAAGAAAATCCGGCCTCAGTAAGTGATAGATTAAATTTTTCAGCCAAGAATGAAGGCATCCATGTCAAATATCCTACGTTTACAAAAACCATACAGCCAAAAGCAAGGGTAAGGAGCCAAAAAGAAGGCTCGCTCCCAATCTCTTTGAAAGAGATTTTAGATACTTCTTTCACGATGGCTGTACTGGTGTTATTAGGAATCTGCCAAAAAAATACCATAGCCACCACGATACCAAATCCACCAAATAGAAAAAAAGCATTTTGCCAACCATAATACTGACCCACATATCCAGCGATGAGGCCACTCAATACTATTCCGAAGTAAACAGCCGTTTGATGAATGGAAAGAACAAAAGCACGATTTTGGGCATACCGCTCGCCAAGCATTGCATTGGCCGAAGGTGCATAAAATGCCTCCCCTCCTCCAGTGGCGATTCCACGCAACAAGACGAATTGAATCAGGGTAGTACAAAATCCAGTACAAAGTGTTGATAATGACCAAAATAACAGAGCAAAGCCGATGATATTGCGGCGCGAAAAGCGGTCGCCCACCCAGCCCGCTACTGGTACAAGTAAGCCATAAGTCCAAATTAAAGCAGAAGCGATAAGCCCCAGTTCAGCATCTGTCAGACCCAAATCTTGTCGAATGAGCGGTAGTACCACGCTAAAGATCTGGCGATCTGCTTGATTGAGAAAAAAGGCAAGCCAAAGCAAAATGAGAAGTCCCAATCCCCCTTTGTCAGACCAATGGCTATTTATTTTTTTGGGTATCATACTATTCTAACTTTGGGGTAATTGTAACTTTTGGGGCATTCCAAGCTGAAAACTCAAGAATTGCATTGTGTTTATTAGAAGGCTCTCGCCAAAGTATATCCAGCGACACTTCCCGACTTTCGCCAGCAGCCAGCCAAAAGAAGTTGTCGTCTGCAACGAAAGCACGCTTTGCACCAGCAATTTCAATTTTAGTCATAAAGGCTGGCGTTTTGCCACTATTTTTCACTAAAACCTTCCATTGGCTGCGCTGACCGCTTATTTCTTGGCTACTTACAAAATACCCTTCGAGTTTGGCGGCGGTGTTGGCAACAGTTGCTTTTAGGTATGGCCCCTTTTCGAGTGTTATCCAGTTGATAGGCTCATTGACATATTTTTCGTAAAAAGCCTTATCATTCATTCGTGCCAACACCCGAGGATAATAAAACGAGCGTGATATCAACTTGCCTGTGGCATCTTTCAACTCAACTACTACAAACAAGAACCGGTCTTGGTAATCGTCTTCGATGTTGAACTCTTTCATTTTTGATTCACTGACCGAAGTTCCGTTGGCTATGGTGATTATTTGCTCCTGTTTTTGAATTTCTTTGAATGTATCATCAAATACAATCAAAGTAATTTTACCAGCTATTTTGGTCGGAGAGGCGTTCATTATTTTAACACTCATGGGCATTTTTTCTCCAGCTTTCCATAACAGACGCGGTAAATCAAGGGCTATGTGAGTAGGTTCGTAGGTACGTTTTAAGAAATAATAAGGCGCAGCAGCATGACCAAACCAGTCCATAAGCTGAATCGCTATGACAGGCCAATGCCGCTTAAACACCCAAGGCATCAATCCCGCTGTGGTAGGGTAATTGCCTTGTATTTTTTCTGAAAAAATCTGATAAAACTCCCCAGCACCTATTTGGGTAGCTTCGGTGATAGTTTCGAGGGGGGGATTGGTCATGTCGGCAATATGGGACGCACGACTCAACATACGCGGTACTCGGGAGGGGCCATATTCGGTGAAATGATGAATAAACTCGGGGTGGGTTTTGTAGAAATCTTTATCCCACATTTTCCCTAAATCAAAAAACTCTTTATTATCAACCGTTTCATAAAACAAGCTGGCTTCAGGCATGGAGTGCATACCCGTTTCGGACACCCAGGCTTCATAGCGATAGCTGCGGTTGTACCAGCAAGGATCCATATCAGGGTAGGCGTGCATAGAGCCGTCGTCGGGAGTAGTACGTACAAAAAGCCGCGACTTGTCAAAGATGTCTAAATTTCGCTCCAAAATACCAATAGAGGC
Organism: Runella sp.; assembly: GCA_046294665.1. Lineage (GTDB taxonomy): Bacteria > Bacteroidota > Bacteroidia > Cytophagales > Spirosomataceae > Runella. The sequence goes on along the minus strand of JBKBKL010000090.1, from coordinate 12,906 downwards.
AGCGTTGCCATAGGAGTAGGGATTGAACTCGTTGCCTCCACACCAAACCGCCAATGAGGGGTGATTGCGTAATCTGAAGATATTTTGCACTACCTGTGCCTCCCACACATCTTGGGGGAAGTCGGGGGTATCTTGGTTGCCTATTGGGAAATCTTGCCAGACCATGATGCCAAGCTCGTTGCAGATATGGTAAAAATGGTCTGATTCGAGCAAGCCCCCACCCCAAATTCTGATGAGTTGTACTCCCATTTTCTTGGCGGCTTCGAGCGTCCAGCGGTAGCGTTCGTAGGGTAAGTCAAGCAAAATATCTTGCGGGGTAAAATTCATACCTTTTACAAATATCTTTTTACCGTTGATTATAAATTGCCAGTTTTCCCACCTATCGAAAGTTCGTGGTCCAGCAGTGGCTACACGCTCGATACTTCTGATACCATAGTCGAAGGTTATTTTATCTATGATTTGTCCCGCTTTTTTGAGCGATATTTTCACATCGTACAAATGCGCCTCACCCAAACCGTTAGGCTGCCAAAGGCGGGGGTTGTTGATGACTAAATCCTGCTCCAGCCAGTTGCGACCTTGGTGTAGTTCAAGCGGAAATTCTTTTGTAATACTCCCTGATATTGCTTTTTTAGGTCGTATTTCTACCAAAAGACTGTATTTTTCAGTGATAGGCACAAAAACACGTCCACGTTCGTTGGGGTGATTGAGTTGTTGATTTTTCCAGGGGTGCAGCGAAAACTGAAGTGAGCTGGTATGAGCCAAAATCTCACAAGAAAGGTGCAGGGTAGCCGAAGTAGGTTGGATTGTTTTGGTAGTCATATAGGGTCGCTCCAGATGGGTTTTAGGTACTACTTCAAGCCGTACCCCTTGCCACATACCTACACTAAAGAAAGCCTCTCCGCCACTTCCCCCCGAAATGACCCACGGTTTAATGATTTTCCCAGAGGCACGTGGGTTATAGCCTGTACGTTGGGAGAAATCGCGATCGCCTGAGGAGATTCGTGGTAAATTCTCATATTCAGTAGCTTTATTACCCCAGTTTCCTGCCCGTACTTCTACTACTATCTCATTTTCAGGCTTTAGAAACCTGCTTATTTCGACTGTTGGCCCTCCAAACATTCCCTCATGTACGCCCACGAGTGAGTCGTTTACCCAAACTTTTGAGAAATAGTCCACACCGTCGAAGCACAGAAAAACGAAGTCGTCGGTCTTTTTGGTAGGCATTTTGAACGAACGGCGATAGTACCAAACTTTCTCGTCCATGAAGTTATACTGTAACGAATTTTTGTGATAGTAAGGGTGTGGTAATTTGCCTGCTTTATGGTATGCCCAATGTACAGAGTTTGGTACCGTTGTAGCGAATACATCTTTCAACTTTGCCAACTGGCTAAGATTCGTTATGGGCTGGTCGGTATGGCCGAGCGTCCAACCTTCACCAGAAAGCTCTATGTGCTGTTTGTCAGTTCGCTCGGTAGTTCGGTAGGGCTGCCAAAGATTTTGCGCTGACAGTCTTATAATGACTAACTGGCAAAAGACAAAAAACAAAGTGCTGAATTTGCTCATTTTAAGGATTGTATTTTTGTGTTTTTCCATAGCCTCTCATCAGTAGTAGTCCCCCGTCAAGTGTAAGGCTTGCCCCTGTCAGATAGCTTCCTGATGATAGCAAATCTACCACTACTGATGCGACTTCATCAGGTCTTCCAAACCGCCCCAGCGGAATACCTTCATTGATGCTTTGGAGTAGTTCGGGGTTTTGCCATACGGCTGCGTTAATATCGGTTTCTACGGCACCTACGGCTATTGTATTGACCTTGATATTGTGTGGGGACAATTCTAAAGCGATGCCTTGCATCAAGATTTCGAGTGCTGCTTTACTGGCACCGTACACACTCAACCCCAGCCCCGCCCTGATACCATTGACAGATGTGATGGTATAAATACTTCCTTCTGATTGGCTTTCGACCATGTGTCGAGCTATGGTCTGGGTCAAAAAGAGCGTACCTTTGAAATTGATATTGACAAAATGATTCACGTCGTCGAGGTTGTGATCGAGGAAGTGTTTTTTGTAAGAAACCCCCGCATTATTGATAAGATAATCAATGCCTTGCATTTTTTCCCACGCTTCGTTGCCAAGTTGTATCATTTGATTGCTCTCACCCAAATCGGCTTGAAAAAGCCATGCTTTAGCACCCATACTTTCGATTTGGTCAGCTACTTGCTGGGCTTCGTCTGTTTTGGTGTGATAGTGAACACCTACCGCACAGCCTTCTCGAGCCAGTTGCAGGGCTATGGCTCGTCCGATACCTCGCGAAGCGCCCGTAACAAGGGCTTTTTTTTGTAGTAATCGCATAGTTTGTTGTTAGATTCCTCCTACTGTTGGATACCAATCTGGACGGTAAGGGTCTTGATGAAAACGGGCGTAATAATCGCCCTTTTGTTCGTAAAGTTTTTCGTAGTATTTCATTTTGTCCTCGTCGAGTGTTACACCTAAACCAGGGCCAGTAGGCACTTTGATACAGCCGTTTTCATACTTCATAAGTCCGCCCTCAATAATATCGTCGGTGAGGTAGTGGTAGTGGGCATCTCCGGCAAAAGTCATGGTCGGAATCGTTGAAGCAGTATGAATCATAGCAGCAAGCTCAATACCAAACTCTGCCCCGCTGTGCATAGCTACACCGAGGTTGAAAGTATTGCACACGGCCACTAAGTCTTTCACTCCGCGTGGCCCTTCCCAATAGTGTATGTCGGTAAGTACGATGTCCACCGCTTCCATTTTGATAGCTGGGGCAAGGTCGTCGAAGCGGGCGGGGTACATATTGGTCGCTATTGGAATCCGTACTTGCTTTCGTACTTCGGCGTTGCCGTTGAGTCCCCAAGAGGGGTCTTCAAAGTATTCGATACCAAGCTCTTCCAATTGTTTGCCAATACGCACGGCTGTAGGTACAGACCAGACACCATTGGGGTCTATACGAAGGCCAAAATCATTGCCCAATTTTTGGCGGCAAAGCTGCAACACCCGTGCTTCTTCGGCAGGAGGCATCACGCCTGCTTTGAGTTTCATGGCGTTTACGCCGAGTGTTTCGTGCAGTTCGACACAGTATTCTGCTAAGTCTTCTGCGGTTTGGTCGTGGCCACCACCGGGGCGATCGTACCGCCAAAAGAGATAGGCTATCATGGGCACTTCACTACGCACACTACCTCCAAGCAAGTCGCTGAGAGGCCGACCCAACATTTTGCCTTGAATATCAAGGCAGGCCATTTCGAGGGCAGCATACAGTCGGGCGTTAGACATATAATAAATACTCCGAAGGACTTTGAGTTTGAGGGTTTCGAGGTGGAAGGGGTCGAGTCCCAGTACACGCGGTTTGAGTTTTTGCAATGCTCCACGCTGGTCGCCACCACCTACTTCGCCCAGTCCTACAATTCCTTCGTCAGTAATGACTTCGAGAATAGTACGCAAAAAATAGCCTGGGTGTACGCCTGTATTGTGGCGAAGTTGGGCATTGAGTGGTATAGCCACACAGCGGGTGCGGAGGTCAATGATTTTCATTTTTGTGGTACGGGCATCCTGCCCGTTTTTTTATAATTCAAACTTTTTATCAATACTCAATTTTTACAACCAACGAACGCCTAAACACAGGCAATTTCAGACGATTGTCCTTTTCTATTTCTCCCTTTGTCCATAGATTTTTCCAGGGGTCATAAAACGAGACGTTTTTGGCTTTTTCAAGAGGGATGTCAATTTCATGCCCTGTAGCAGGTAGGGCCTGCTGCCCTTCCACCAGTTCAGTTTTCCAGTGGTTGTTACCGTCCCGAATCCACATAAGTGCCGCATTTTTGCCGCGTAATTCGTATATTTTCAGACCCTTTCCCGATTTTGTGAAGTAAGGTTCGGCCTGTTGCGAAATCGGGTCGAAGCCACGAATAGCTTCCTTAAAACGGCCAAAATGCCACCACAAGTTGTTTTTCTCTATATAAAAATCCCAATGCCAGCTTTGACCGGGCGCAGCGGCACCCGCAAAAAATGGAGCAAAGAGCAAATCGTGTAATAACACACCGATGGTATCTTTCGAGTAAAATCGCCAGGGCCCGGCATGATGAGGCTCCACGGCACCGACTTCTGAAAGAACAACAGGTTTTTTTTTGGTAAAACGTCGGAGCGTCTGTACGGCATCGGCGGCGAGTTCGTCCATAGATGCCTGACAAACGGCCAGCGCAGCTCCCTCGTCCAGATAGCGATGTGTCTGGACAAGTTGATTGTCAGCCAGTTGCGAATATTGCCGATACATCTCAATAGCCTCTTCCCGGTCAAAACTTCCCAAACTTTGCATGATTAATTGGCGCGGTAATCGCTTCTTCACTTCGGGCAGCATGATTCGAGTCCAGTCATAGAGCTTTTGCTGGTCTCTGACCGACACCGCATTGATTTCGTTCCAAAGTTCCCAGCCAAATACATTGGGATTTTTGGCAAACCGATTGGCCCAGAACTCTACGCGGTCGAGGTATAGTTTTTTGCCCGTCTTAGTCAGAAAAAAAGAGTCCATATCCGCCACATTTTCTTGGTAAACAGGACGCTCAAAAGCCACAGAGCCGGCAAATCGGGCGGGAGAATTGGTGATTTTTCGGAAATGTTCGAGACAAAACTTGATTTTTATCCGGTATTTTTCGGCCATGGCTACTATCTTGTCCATGCGCTGGGCGAGCCTGAAATCATAACTGCCCGGCGTGGTATGCTCTACTTCAAATGCCGGAACACTCAGCCAGATTCGGGTGAAATTGCCACCATTTTCGGCCGTTTTTTTGAAATAATTTTCGTAATACGACAGGATTTCGGCCTCCGTTGTCAGGAAACGAGGGAAACAGATGTTGGGACCAATTGGTATAAATGTAGCGCCGTTGTCAAGTGCAAGATAGCGTGTATCGCGGGTACTTATCTGCACATAACTTTCGTTTTCCAGCAACGGGAAATCAGGGTGTGAGGTGTGTGCCTGGTGCATAAACTTCTGAAGTTCCTGCACTTTCAGGGGAAAAATATCGGCAACATTCTTAGATTCAGCAGGGTCTTTTTCGAGGTCATATAATTCAAAGATACGACTGTCTACCCAATACAAACCTTTCCATTTTCCCACCCGAATGGCTTGTTTTGGGCGATTTTCGGTAAATTCCCAATACAAATAGCGGTACGATTGCTGAGGCTTGCCCAGCAACGACGGAACAAAAGAAAGGCCGTCAGTGGGAGGCGAAGGCACCTGGGCGAGTTCGGCAAAAGTAGGCATCACATCCCAGAAAGCTGCCGGTGTCGCTACGGTATAATTAGGTGTGATTTTGCCCTTCCACTGCGCTACAAACGGCATTCTTATGCCTCCTTCGTACAAATCCCGTTTTATTCCTCTAAACGCGCCGTTGGAATCAAAATAATGCGGGTCGTGTCCTCCCTCAGCATGTGGGCCGTTATCGCTGGTGACAATAAGAAGGGTATTTTCTTCAAGATTTAATTTTTTCAATAGGGTCGCGAAACGACCTACGTAGCTGTCCAACCGCTCTACGGACGCCGCAAATGCTTTTTCGGTTTCAGGGTAATTTCGGTGTTTGTATTTACCCAAATCATCAATTTCCAGTGGGTCATGAACCAGCGAGTAGGCCATGTAAAGAAAGAAAGGCTGGCTGCGATTTTGCTCCACAAAAGCCAGTCCTTTTTCGGTAAGAAGGTCTTCAATAAACACTCCTTTTTTGCCGTTAAGGTTTTGCTCAACGATATACTCCTTGCCGTTTTCGTACAAATCGGCGCGAAATCGCGGCGCGTTTGATTTAAAAAAACTCGCCAGCGGTCCAAATGTGTAGCAAAATCCCATTTTGTCGGGCGTGGAGGCTGAGTAATATTCGCCCATGTGCCAGCGCCCGCAGAGCGCTGTTTGATAGCCTGTTTTTTTCAGCACCTGTGCCACAGTTTGTGTTTGCGGATTGAGGGGATAAGGACCAAAATCAGGGTGATTTTTGTTGGAACGTATGTCGGTATGACCTGTATGTTTACCCGTGAGCAAGCTACAACGCGAGGGCGAGCAAACAGCGCTGCCCGCGTAAAAATCCGTAAATCGAACTCCCTCCAAAGCTACACGGTCAATGTGCGGAGTTTTGATAATCTTCTGACCATAACAACCCACATCGCCAATACCCATATCATCAGCCAGAATCAAAATGATGTTTGGCTTTCCCGAACCATGGACGGGAGAGGCTTCTGCGCCAGGGTTGAGGACAATCCCGATTAGAAACAGTAGCTTTCTGATCATTTCTTTTTCAATTTAAGCACCGGTTCGGCCAGTTTCTGCATTTCTACTTCAGTGAGGGCCCGATTATAGACAGCGACTCCGCCCAAAATCCCGACAAACTGATTGTTGGCTTTGCGCTTTACATCACTGTGTCCAACTACAAAATCTGCTCCCTCAGAGCCCCCATCAAAGATACCGTCGGGTTGTTCGTAAGGATTCCAGCCTTCTGCAGCATCGAATTTTCCATTGTAAAAACTTTTGATGTACTTACCGTCGTAAGTCATACCTACGCATACCCACTCGTCCCACTGTACAGGTGTAGCCCCCAGTGATACCTCGTAGCACCAAGGCTGGCCTGTGGAGGCTGCCCCTGTGCCTGATACGTGTCCGCTTACCTTTTCGTCGGTCTGTTTGGGCATCATTTTCATATTAGTTTTGATATTTAGAAAGAGGCAATATTGGCGTTTGTGGTCTTGTTCACGCCAAACACCTGCAATGGCCTCATTGGCATGAGTAGGTTTGCCATGTTCCCAAGCTTTGCGGCGTTTTATCCAAGCTATGACGCTTACTTGAGCGTTTTTGCCGTGAATATTGAGCGCACCCATTTCGGCACGCGGCAACTCAAAGCGTTGAGGAAACTTCAAATCAGCAGCAAATTTGCCAAAAGGCGCACTGTCGTCTGGAGAAATACGCTCTACCGCTCCCCCCACTTCTCGGAGTTGGAAACGATTTTTGCTCTTGTCCACCCTGTTCTGCCCTCCGGCTTCTTGAAAATCCCAAAATGCTACGAGGCTGGGGGTTTTAAGGACTACCGACGATGGTTGGGGGGTATTTTCGGAAGATTGAAAACTTCCGAAAAGTAGTAAGGTCAAACCACTCAAAGTCCAGTTTTGTATCTTCATTTGTATTTTGTTTTTTTAGACAAAAGCCTCTGTAATTTTTTCAATACTGCTTGATTTTCAATACTTGAAGCTACATTTTCATTTTCCTGAGGGTCGGTCTGGTGATCATAGAGTTCGTAGTCAGTACTACCATCTTTGGCTTGCCAAGCGGTCAGTCGGTAGCGGTCAGTTCGAATACTACGCCCCATTCGATTGTCTTTTGGGTACACGCTCAATGCAGCTGTTTTACCTTTGGCTTTTGGATTTTTGAAAAATTTGACAAGACTCTCCCCCTCTAATGCAATGTCAGGAGGGAGGCCTGTCATTTCTAAAAGTGTGGGGTAAACATCTACCAATTCAACAATAGATTCAGTTTTGATAAAGGGCTTTACATGTTTGTTACGAATCCATTTCTTGGGAGCAGAAATGATTAGTGGCGTATGTGTTGAAGTTTCAAAATTGGTATGTTTTGTTCCCCAAAAGCCATGCTCTCCTACCTGAAAACCGTGATCACCAAGCAGTACTACAATGGTATTATCGCGAAGACCGAGACTGTCTAATTCAGCTAAAACTAACCCTATTTGTGCGTCAACATAACTAATACAAGCCAAGTAGCCGTGTAAAAGTGCTTTGCCGAGCACAGGGTCTATTTCACCTGTTTTTGGGATATTAGTATAGCTACGCAATTCGTTTAGATTTATACCTGCATAGGTAGGGGCATTTTTAGGGAAAAACTGATTTTTGGGGAGTTGTAGCATTTTGGGGTCGTATAATTCCCAATATTTCTTGGGTGCTACAAATGGTAAATGTGGTTTATAAAATCCAACTGCCAAGAAAAAAGGCTGATCTGACTGCGACAGTTTTCGCAATTGCCGTAAGGCTTCTTGTGCAGTTTCTCCGTCAGACAGGCTACTATCGGGTACATTAGGAGCTTCATAGGCCAACGAGCGCGGGATATTGCCGTAACCCAACGGTCCATTCTTTAGGGCTGTAGCACGACTTTGCTGATAAATAACTTCCCCTTCAGGGCCCCAGCCAGAGCGAGTAGGTACCCAGTGAGGAATAGTCCAAGAAGCAGTATCGTCCAAATCACCAAAAAGTTGAGGCTCAAAACCGACCAAATGAAAAATTTTATTGAGGCCAACCGTCTGGTAATCTTCTTGTTTGAATCTTTGTGGCAGGGTGATTACATCAGGCAGGTGGCGACGAAAGTGCGTCGTAATATCAAATACTTGAGTTGTTTCGGGATACCGCCCCGTAAGAAGCGAAGTACGGGAAGGGCTACAAAGTGCTTGCTGACAATAGGCACGCTTGAAGACGATTCCTTCAGTGGCCAATCGGTCAATATGTGGCGATTTGACTATGGTGTCGCCATAGCAGCCCAGTTGTGGGCGTAGGTCATCTACCATGATAAAAAGCACATTCGGTTTTTGACCTTCCCGAGTATTTTTAATTTTCGGGAAAGTCAAAAATAATGCACTGATTATCAAGCAAATGTAATCCATCTCTTATTTTCAATCAGACTTAATAGCCTGGATTTTGATCTTTGGTAGGGTCGAGAGCAGTGTTGAAATTGAGTTCAGATATAGGAATAGGCCAAAGTAGGTGTCTATCGGCTACGTCTTTGCCCACCCCCGCTTTGATTAATTCTCTGAATTTGCCAGTACGTTTAAGGTCGAGCCAGCGTTTGGCTTCGTATTGTGTTTCGTAGCCACGCTCTTTGATGACCAAATCCAAAAATGTATTGGCATTATAGTCAGAAATTTTGAAATCCACTTCTGATGCTGCATTGATAGGCCGTCCATAGGCTCTACGGCGTACTTGATTCAAGGCCTCCATAGCAGCAGTGGTGGGGCCATTATTGGCTCTGCTGGCAGCCTCAGCAAAAATGAGCAGCAAATCGGCATAACGATACAACGGAGAGTCATTGCCTGCCCCATTGGCACTTGGAGCGAGCGGGTCTGTATATTTTTTGTTTAAGAATGAATTTGCTCCCAGTCCAATATTCCAACTGTACCAACCATAAGCTCGGCGCAGGTCATTTCTATCCCAAGTTCTGAATACATTGTTGGATACAGCATCTGTGTAGTGGGCAAAAAAACCGCCCGCGCCATGTAATCTTGCAGCAGGGTTGTGAGCAAACATCACCAGATTATAGCCTTGACCAGCCTGACGGGTATATTTGAGATAAAAAATCTCTTCTGTGGACGTAATAATATCTGGACCAAAAATCTTGGCAAAGTCATCGGCTACTGTTACGGGGACAAGGCTATATTTTCTTGATTGGATTACTTCGTTGGCTTTGTCGCGGGCTTCGGCAAACTGATTGCGGTGTAGCAGGACATCTGCCAAAACAGTCTTAGCTGCCCATCTCGATGGGCGACCGGCAATGCTGGGGTTGTCGGGCAAATTGGTTTCTGCCTCTTTTAAGTCATTGATAATAAGACTATAAACCTCATCTATGCTACTACGCTTGAGGTTTTGTTCGGTCATATTGGCTTCAGTACGGAGTATTACTCCTCCCCAATTCCTGACCAAAAAGAAATAAGTTAATGCACGCAAAAACTTGGCTTCAGCCACAAAACGATTTTTGTCAGCCGTACTGATACTCTTGCCATTGGGGGCATTTCTGATGACTAAGTTGGCATTGCGAATACTCAAATAAAACAAATCCCACATTTGGCCAGTACGTGTGATATTGGTATTGTCGAGTCCTTGGAAATTACTCAAAATGGCATAGCTGCCACGTCCAAAACTATAATCGGTATAAGCCTCGTGCTGGGCAGGATAGAGTCCCCCAAGGCAGTTGTCGGCGCGCAGAGGGGTATAAATAGCATTGACAGCAGCCTCTACTTCAGCAGCAGTATTGTAGAAAGTTTCCACAGCCAATGATTTTGGGGCTTCTTTGAGTACATCATCAGAACAAGACAAACCCCATAGCCCCAAAAAAGGGAGCAAAATGTAAAGTGCCAGTTTTTTTTGTATCTTTTTCATTTTGTTTGATTTAAAGATTTATGTTAGAATCCTACTCTTAGCCCTGCCGTAATGGTCTTAGCAGTAGGATAGCTGTAATGGTCTATTCCCTGATTGATAGAGTTGCCTCCACCATAAGAGTTGATTTCGGGATCCCACCATGAGTATTTTGTCAAAGTGAACAGGTTTTGGCCACTTACATAAATATTGGCAGAGCGAATCCACTTGATACCAAGTTTCTGTACTGGAACATTGTACCCAAGTTGAATAGTACGCAAACGTAAGTAAGAACCATCTTCTACAAATCTATTGGAGATTTGGGTCTGCGTAGTTCGGCTTATGATTGGATACTTAGCCGTGGTGTTGGTGGGAGTCCAGTTGTCGAGAAAAACAGATCGTGGCATATTTAAGCCAAACCCATAATCAAGGGTTTGATTGACCGAACTCAAATTGAACAAATCGTTGCCTTGTGAGCCTTGGATAAAGGCTGTAAGTTCAAAGTTTTTGAAGTTCATGGTAGAATTGAGTCCATAAATAAAATCAGGGTTGGGGTTGCCGATAAACGTTTTGTCCCGAATATTGATAGCACCATCACCATTGAGGTCTTGATAGACTATTTTTCCCTTATCATCATAGCCTTTTTCAACAAATCCATAAAATGCACCCACGGGTTGTCCTTCACGGAGAATATTAATAAAATCGTTGGTAACAGTAATATTGATAGCCGACCCAAGCACATCTTTTCCGTCGTAGAGTTTTGTTACTTTATTACGATTGAAGGCAATATTTCCACCTAAATCCCACTTGAATGCACCATTTAGCACATTGGCATCAAGCGAAAATTCTAAGCCTTTATTTTGAATCGAACCTACGTTCTGAATCGTACTCGTAAAACCCAATGACGAGGGCAACTGTACGGTATTCAACAAATCACGAGTATTTTTGATGTAATATTCTGCCGTTAGTCTGAGGCGATTGTTCCATACGCCCACGTCAATACCCACGTCGGTTTGGGCGGTAGTTTCCCACCTTAGATTGCCAGGAAGTCGAGTGCCAGGAGCGTAAATCGTAAATAGGGCATCACCGAAAACAGTCTTTCCTGAATTTAATTGATTCAACGTAGCATAAGCTCCAATGGCTTGGCTGCCAGTTTCACCATAACTTGCACGTACTTTGAGGTCTGTAATGAAAGGGATTTTTTTCATAAAATCTTCTTCCGAAACGCGCCATGCTACTGCCCCCGAGGGGAAGTACCCCCACTTGTTGCCCTCACTATAACGTGAGGAGCCATCACTACGGAAACTCACCGTCAGAAGGTATTTACCCTTAAAGCCATAATTGACCCGCCCCAAATAAGATAAAAGCGTAGCGTAAGAATAACCTGAACTCGGAATACCCGGCGTAATGGCAGCAGCCAAGTCGTAGGTTTCGCTTTGGTCGCTGATAAAGCCCACTCCCGACCCTCCCAGCGAGGTATTCAAAAAGCTTTGATAACTAAAACCTACTACCGCTGATAAGTTGTGGTTTTTGGCGAAAGTTTTGGTGTACGTAATGGTATTTTCGTTCAATAAACTTGTTTGTTGATTGGCACTGACATTGGCCGCGCCAGGCGAGTTAATAAAGTTGCGTGTGGTGTAAGCGTCGTTTCGATCATCAGCGTTTTCGATACCTCCCAAAATTTGAATGGCTAATTCGGGGATAGGCTTGAATGTAAATGCACCGTTGGCCAACACACGATTGGAGCGAACTAAGTTACTTTGCTCATAAAGAAAATTGACGGGGTTGGTGAGTACATTTGACCCCCAAGGAATGGAAGTTGCCAGAATACGGTAGCTACCGTCTTCGTTGTAAGGGGTGAAAATAGGGTAAGCCGAAAGAGCGGCCCCAATCATAGACCCTCCCCGATTGCCACCACTCGAATTCTTTTGATCAATGTTGAGGCGTGTGAGAGTAGTATTGAGGCTAAAACTAAACTTCTTGCTGATTTCTGTGTTAATATTGGCTCGCAACGAATACCGATCAAAACCGCTTCCAATGACAATGCCCTCTTGATTAAAGAAACTTCCACCCACCGAAAATTGTGTTTTGTCTGTACCACCGCTGATATTGAGGGCATGGTTTTGCATGGGTGCTTTCTGAAAAATCAAATCTTGCCAATCAAATCCCTCCCCAAAATTTCTGACTTGTTCGGGCGTGAAATAAGGCTGAAGGCCATCATTTACAGCTTGCATATTATAAAAAGTAGCCCATTCGGTGGCATTCATCAAGTCGAGTTTTTTGCGAAGGGTTTGCTGACTAAAATTCGTTTCAAAATCCACGCGAGTTTGGCCACTTTTGCCACGTTTGGTCGTAATCAATACCACCCCGTTGGCACCACGCGAGCCATAAATAGCAGTTGCAGAAGCATCTTTCAAGATTTCGATACTTTCAATATCATTGTTATTGAGTACAGCGGGGTTGCTCCCTTGTATCGGAAAGCCGTCCACTACATACAATGGCTCATTACTACCTTGTACCGAGTTTGTACCACGAATCCTGACACTCACGTTGGCACCAGGTGCACCGTTATTTTGGGTTACTTGAACACCCGCTGCTCGTCCTTGTAATGCTTGAAGTACATTTGGTGCAGGGAACGCATTGACTTCTTTTGCCTTTACACTTGCTACTGAACCTGTCAGGTCACTTTTTTTCACAGAGCCATACCCCACCACCACTATCTCTGAGAGCTGGCGGGTGTCCACATCAAGGGCTACATCGAGGCGAGTTTGGCTACCTAAGGTTTTCTC
>JBKBKL010000089.1:0-16544 GCA_046294665.1 Runella sp. | reverse complement strand
ACCGTGGAAAGAAACAGAAGAAACAGTCAAATATATGCCTCTCCAAGCCCAAGAAGGCGATGTTGCTATTTATCTCCAGCGCAATGCCATCGAGGTAATGTACGGCAATGAAAAGTATGTCATTGTACCTCAGTCAGCTATTTTGATGCTGGAGCGTATGGAGGATTTATTTTAGGCATGAAGGGAGCAAAGGTTTAGAGGCAGCGGGCTGAAGAAAAAAAGTTGTAATAATAGATTTAAAAACAAAAGAAGCGTTGGAAAACAAATCCCAACGCTTCTTTCGTTTTGAAGTATCATCTATTTATTACCGTCCACTATTTTGAGAAATACCGCCACGAGGGTCATAGCCGGTGGCAAAGAGTGGGTATTGGTCAAAAATAGAACGGACAACATTTCGATAATAGTTGTTGGTATTGTTGGGATTTTTGAAAATACCGGCAGCGTAGCCACGCCATACTACTTGATCGGAATCTGCATCTATCAACGAAATGATGATGGTGCCTTTATCCAAAGAATATTTGACAGGCTCATATTTGAAGGAGTCGTCTTCGGTGTCCACCCAGTTTTTGATTACGGGTTGCATATAACCTTGATAGCGAAGATTGTCGTAGAAAATACCATAATTGACCAATAGCGTGGGTTTGTTGGTGGTGAGGCGATAGCCGCGTGCCTGCATTTGGCGGTGTATGGCGTTGTAAACTTCAGTACATACATTGCCTGTGTCGCGCTCACATTCCAAGAAAGCATAAGTACTGTAAGACTTGAAATTGGTTTCGTAACTGTAATCGTGTTCGACAAAAATTTTGCGGTTGGTGTTACAACCTGCTGCCCATAGCAGAGCAGCTCCGATAAGTAAAGGTGCAACAAACTTCATAGACAGATAAAATTTTGGCGTTAGTGTTAAGAAAAATCTAATAAAATTAAGAAAGTTTTTGCAAAGGCAAGTTTTTAACAAACAAAATTTGTCAAAATTTTAATTATCCCACATAATATCCTATTGCATCTTTGATTTCTTTTGGTGTTGTGGCTATATCAAAGCTACAATGGCCAAGTGGATGTAGCAATGCGAAACGAATTTCTCCTGCTTTATTTTTTTTGTCTTGTTGCATTAGTTTTATCAATGCCTGGGCATCATCATAGTGTAAGGCTACTTTCCCAAATACTGAAAATATAAACTCCTCTATTTGCTCTAATGTTTGCAAATCCACCATTTTTTTGCGATAAGCCATGAATGTTTCCATGATCATACCTGCCGCAATGGCCTCCCCGTGTAACAAACGACTTTCGGAAGAATGATTCAAAAAGTAAGTTTCTACGGCGTGGCCGATGGTATGTCCAAAATTCAATATTTTTCGTCGTCCTTTTTCAGTTGGGTCTTGCTGTACGATTTGCTGCTTGATAGCTACCGAATGAGCAATGAGTTCAGGCCAATTTTGGTCTTCAAAATCCAACTTTCTGATTTTCTCCCATTGGGTAGCATCAGCTATGAGGCAATGCTTCACAACTTCTGCAAAACCTGATCGCAATTCTACATACGGAAGAGTAGCCAAAAAAGATGGGTCTATCAATACTCTTTGGGGTTGGACAAAAACCCCCAAATGGTTTTTGAAGCCTTGAAAGTCAATCCCCAACTTGCCTCCTACACTGGCATCAACTTGCGCGAGCAGTGTCGTTGGAATTTGCACAAAATCAATGCCACGTTTGTAAGTGGCCGCACAAAAGCCCCCCATATCGCCGATGACTCCTCCACCCAGGTTGAGCATCAAGGCATGGCGGTCGAGTTGGGCATGGGTCATACGTTCCCAAATTTTCTCACAGGTGGCCAGTGTTTTGTGCTGCTCACCTGCCGCAATTTCAATCATCAAATGTTTGGGAAGCAGAGGCTTGAGGCGTGGATAGCAATGGCGGCGGGTATTGCTATCGGTCAGTACGATGATTTGGGAGTAAGACTTAGTAGCAAGGTAGTCGGCTAAACTTTCTTGAAGTGGGGCAATAATGACAGACATAAGCAGGGTCAATGACGTTTTTGTGAAATAAAGAAACAAATCAAAATCTGTACTGTAATCGTACCGTGAAAACATTGTCTTGGAGGTCGCTGGTAAAGCCTTTCAAGGCTGTGGACTCGTTGCGCACTACGTCGTACCAAAGCAACAACCGCACATTTTCATTGATGTAATAATTGTACCCAAAGCTGTAAGTATCAAAACGAACATCAGCACCTGTAAATCCATCTCCGATTTGTTGTTTTTCTACGGCAGTATTGGGGTCATAAAAATCATATTTGAAGCCAAGTTGGTGGCGGGGCGTAAAAATATGTTGCAAAACATAAACGTAAGCTCCCAAAAAAGGCCTTACATAAATAGGAAGTATATCGCCATTGGGCGCGAAAAGACTACCGGGTGTTTCGGACGTGAGGCGTGTACTGCTTTGAAGCCCTCCGATGTACTCTATTCTTCCCTCTGTCAGCATACCTGTTTTCCTATTTTTGATTTTGAGTTGGGCATCAACTCCATAATAACGACGTGGAGATTTTTGCCCAACAATACTTGCCGATGAATCTTTGCGAAATCCTTGCCCTTCCATTTTGTAGTAAATGGGCGAATAATGCTTGATTCCTCCGTGTAGTAAAGATACTCCTACCGAAAGCGATACCCTATTGGGTACGATAGGTACGGATTTAAGTTGTAGATGCGCTACCACATCTTTGTAGCTGTCAAACTCTCCGGGGGCGGTGAGTCCCTGCCCGTTGAAAACACCGATGTCGGCCTCCAGCCCCAGCCAGTTTTGTTGATTTTGGCGTGGCTCAAACGAGGCCATGACACCCAGATCCCGCTCGGTACGCATCAAGATTTGGGACATACGCCCCCGCTCCGGCGACTCACGGTCAGACGAGCTTAGGTTCAACTCATAGCCAAAAGGACGAGGAAACATACCCGTAGTGATGTGGAAAAACTTCCACTTGTTTTCAAAAAAACGTCCAAAGAAATCTCGAATAAAAACACCTCTTTCGGTACCGTCGAACTGAAATGCAAAAAAAACAGAGGGGTCGCCTTGTTCGTTGAGTCGGGTATAATCAAGGCGTAAACGCCCTCGGCGAAGCATGAAGCGATTGTCGGCGGCAGGAGCAAAATCTCCGCCATTGAAACTGGGCGCCCCTTCAGTTTGTGCGACCTGATACTGGGGTTGAATATATCCTGAAAATCGTAATCGCCTGTATTTCTGATAAATACCGATAGTGCCATTTTGATAACGTGCGGTGTCGCTGAGGTTGTCCATGATAAACTGCGCTTGTACGGAAGTACCCCATATCATGCTGCCCATTACCCATAGCAATAAATAAAGTTTCAAACGATGTAACATCAATCTATGCAAAGCGTCAGAAAGTAGTAGTCAAAAAATAGGCTGCAATTTATCACTAAAAATTAGCAACCAATGGCATCGTTTTTTAACTTGCAACCCATAAAAATAGAACTTCTTATGAAACTTCTCCGTCGTTTTGGGTACTTTGGCCTTTTGGCTGGTTTTTTGATGTTGCAATCTTGCTCACGCAATCCCGTAACAGGCAAACGAGAGATTGTTTTTATGAATACCGAGCAAGAGATTGCCATGGGGCGGGAAGCTCACCCCTCGATTGTAGCCTCTATGGGGCTTTATCATGATCCTAAGCTACAAAGTTTTATCAATGAAAAAGGTATGGCTATGGCCAAAATATCGCATCGGCCTGAGCTTCCGTATCAGTTTCATATCATAGACTCCCCAGTGGTCAATGCCTTTGCTGTGCCGGGAGGGTATATTTATTTTACGCGGGGTATCTTGGCACATTTCAACAATGAGGCCGAGTTTGCCGGTGTGCTGGGGCATGAGATTGGGCACGTTACGGCTCGCCACTCGGCGCGGCAGCAGGCCAGTCAAACCTTGAGTACTTTGGGGCTCATCGTAGGTATGGTAGCCTCGCCCCAGTTGGCACAGTTTGGAGAAGCCGCCATGCAGGGCTTGCAGTTATTGATGCTAAGCTACAGCCGTGCGCATGAGTCTGAATCAGATAAAATCGGTGTGGACTATTCGAGCAGAATAGGCTACGATGCCCAGCAAATGGCCAATTTTTTTGGTACTATCAAGCGTATCTCTGATAATGCAGGCCAGTCTATTCCCAATATACTCTCAACTCACCCCGACCCTGGCGATCGTTTCAACAACGTAAGCCAAATGGCGAGGGCATTTCAAGCTCAAAATCCAGGCAATTATGCGATCAATCGTGAAAGCTATTTGCAACTTATAGATGGCCTTTTGTATGGCGAAGACCCCAAGCAGGGATTTGTCGAAAATAATATGTTTTATCACCCCGATCTTCGCTTTCAGTTTCCGGTTCCAGTAAGTTGGCGTACTCAAAACTCACCTGCCCAATTTGTGATGCAAGACCCCAATGGAAAAGCGGGAGTTATTCTAATGCTGGCACCGAGTCGTTCGCTCGATTCGGCGGCGGCACTTACCGCTCGCCAGTACAATTTGCGTGTCATGGAAAGTAGAAGAATCAATGTCAATGGTAATCAGGCGATTGTGATGATTTCGCAGCAGCAGCCCCAACAGCAGCAAGGCCAGCCCCAACAACAACAGACCGCCGCCAATACCACACAGTTGGCCTCATGGTTTATCAGTTATAATGGTTTGGTCTATGCTTTTCATGGCGTAACTACCGCCGACGTATTCAACAATTATTTTCTGACTTTCAGAAATGTAGCCGAAAACTTCCGAACGCTCAACGACCCCGACAAACTCAATCGCAAACCTGAAAGGATATTTGTACGAGCAGCTCCGCGAAGTGGTACATTCCGCGATGTGATGCTAGCGATGGGTATGCCTGCCAACAGGATCGAAGAACTGGGTGTAGTCAATAGCCTCAAAGCCGAGAGTCCTGTGGAGCGGGGTTATTTGCTGAAAATTATTGGTAAATAGACACTGGTAGGATACAACTTTGACAGAGTTGAGAACTCTGTCAAAGTTTGTTTATCCGAGTGCAAACCTCTTGCCTGGTAGAGCTCGTATATAGCCCTGTAACTCAAGATTGAGCAGTAGGGTAGCCAGTCTGCCGGCTGGTATTTGACTTTCCCATGTGAGATGGTCAATGTGCATATCAGCGTTTTGGCGCAAGAGGGCTACAATTTGACTTTCTTCTTGTGTGAAATGCTCTGGCATGGGTGCAGAGGTTGTTTTGTCGGTAACAGAGGGTATCCAACTCAACGACTCCAGCAAATCTTCTACCCCAGTAAAAATTTGGGCTTTGTGGCTGCGAATGAGGCGGTTGCAACCGGCAGAGTATGAATTGGAAAGATTGCCCGGTACCGCAAACACATCACGATTGTAGTTGTTGGCATACTCGGCAGTGATGAGCGCGCCACCTTTCTCGGCAGCTTCTACTACAATCACGGCATCAGAAAGCCCTGCAATGATGCGGTTGCGTGCCGGAAAACGCATAAAATCTGGTTTTGTACCCAGCGGATATTCTGTTACGACCCCTCCCAACTCCAACATTTCTTGGGCGGTTTTGGTATGGGCGGCAGGATAAATCACATCAGCACCCGTAGCCATGACTCCTATGGTGGGTACTTGGTGCTTGAGGGCGGTACGGTGGGCAGCAATGTCAATGCCATAGGCCAAGCCACTCACTACGGTTACGTTTTGTTGGGATAGTCCTTCTACAATCTGCTCCGTCATATTTCGACCATATTCGGTGGCTTTGCGAGTACCTACGATACCTACAAAACGCCCTTCGTTGAGGGCTACGTTACCCCGTGTGTAAAGCAGTACTGGGGTATCGTATAGCGATTTCAAACGCTGGGGGAATGTAGGGTCGTCATAAAACAACAAGTTGATGTCTGTTTTTTCGAGTTTCAGAAGTTCAGCTTCGGCTGTTTTCCAGCCTTCTTTCTGAACGATAGCACGAGCGATACCCTCACCTATGCCCGGTATTCGAGTGAGTTGTTTGAGGTTGGCTTCATATACTTTTTGGGCCGAGCCAAAATGAGCCATCAACTGCCGAATCAATACTCCTCCCAAATGAGGAGTCATAGCCAAAGCCAAAGAAAAAATACGAGGGTCGGTCATGCTGGGGAAAATGGCTATTGTATTTCTTCTATTTGGGCATAAAAATCTTCCGTTGAATTATCTAAAGCGAATAATGTCGGTGCGTCTGCAATTAGTTTTACTCGTTTTCTTGCAATCTCACAGTATTCATGGCTTATGTCAATACCGATAAATTGTCTGCCCATTTCGCAAGCTACTCTTGCTGTTGTCCCGCTACCACTCATTGGGTCAAATACTAAGTCGCCTTGATTTGTCCAAGATTTTATGTGGTCTCTTACAAGTTCACAAGGAAAAGGTGCTGGGTGTCCTTTGGCTTCTTGGTCTTCTTGTTTTTTGCCGACAACATATTCCCAAATATTTCCTTTGATTTTTTTGTCCTTGACAGGCTTTGCTAATTTTTCTCTTGTCTGTTCGTTTTTAGAAAAGTTTTTGTAAGTCGTTCCATTGAGTTCCAATCCTGCGTGCAAACAGTCAACCATAATTGGGTTGTGTGTTTTTACAACACCTTTACTGAAAACAAACATAAATTCAAACTCGTTGTTATAGCGTTTGCGATAGATTTGGGGTATTGGGTTTGCCTTACGAAATATCATTGTGTCGTGAAGATTGAAACCAATTTGCTGAAAATATAATGCTTGTTTAAAACTTGTTCCGGTTTCGTTGCCGTTAATGGTTGCATCATTTACAACCCAAACAACAATACCACCTTCTTTTGTAACTCTGTAAAGTTCCTTTGCAATATCTTCAAAAGGGAAAACAAACCCTTTGTAGTTTCTCAAATCGTCATAAGGTGGTGAGGTAACTGTAAGGTCAATTACATTGTCGTCAAACTGTCGCATTACTTCTACGCAGTTACCTTCAATTATTTTATTTATAAAATTCTCCATTGTCTTTTATTTAAGTGTAAATAGTCCGTTGTCGGAAATTGCACTGATTGTTTTAATTCTGCTTTCAATCTTGTGAACTTTGATAAGTTCTTTCAATGCTTCTTTGTGGCTCATTCGTATTATCTTTTCTCTTTCTTGTGCCAAGAACGTAAGGGCTTCTTCTTTTGAAATAGCGATACTTTCAGTTGCAACGCCTTTCTCAATACTCCATAAAGGTTCAACTGCCTTAGAAAAGGAAAGAATTGTTTTATTGATTGCTAACCAATAGTCGGTAGCATTTTTTGAAGGATTGAGTGCCTTTACTGTTTCAAATATTTTCTTTAAAAGCTGTTGAGCTTTTGTTTGTCCTTCTTTTTCAGAGTAGGAAAGTAAAAGTGCAAGATGTGAGTATGTGAAAACACAAACATTTTGTGTCGTTGCTTGCTGGTAAATTTGACTTGAAGATGTTGGAAGCTGATAAATCGGGCAAACAACCATTGCATAAGGTTTGCCACGTTTCCAACCGTGCATTGCTTGAACTTTAAAGTCCTTTTGATTTTTTGCTGTTCTGCTTAGTCTGAATGCTTTGGCATCTGCAACAAAGCTGTAATCTTTTGCAAATGCTTCAACGTCTGCTGCATCTGCTCTCTCTTTAAGCACCAAACTTTTAAGTCCTAATGCTGAATAAGCCAATGAAAGTAAGCAGTCGGTGTATTTTGAATATAGCTTTTCTTCGCTTGTGTCGTGTCCGTAACTTTCAGGAATGTTTCCGCAAAGTCGCAAGTGGTCAATTAGTGATGAAACACCGTTTTTCTTGATTTCCTCCTCTAATTCCTTTTCTAATTTTTCTGTGTCATTACCAAAGTGTCCGCTAAGTTTTCGGATTTCTTCAATCCAATACTGTCGAGTTTTTATTGTCTTTGCTGATATTATTTTGTTCATTACTATACTGGTTCAAAATTGATTTGCGAAAAAACCTGATATGTTTCATCTGATTATCAGATGGTTACATCGTTATCTTTTCTCAAACCTATGAGGTTTAAGTATAAAATAAGATTTTACAAATTTACTTAAATTGTCGGTGGGGCTATTTCAAAATTTTGAAAAGTTATCAATGGTAACGCTAATTATCGGTAAAGCAGTGCTTCAGCATTTTATCTGCCTCCCAGATATTGGCAATTCAACAAACTTTCGATGCCTTCAAAAACTACACTTGCCTTTTGGTAGCCATAGATGCTACTTAGAGGTAGCGTGCTGTTGTTGTCGCCCATGGCCAAGTCTATGTCGTCCATGGTGAGTTGGCAGGGATGTTCGTAGCCACAGGCAATCGTTATTTCCAAAATTTCTTTGGTCAAAGTACGACCATAATTATACATTCGCTCGCTTTTGAGGGTAGGATCTATGCCTGCTTGCAGCCATTTGTTTTGTGTAGCTACACCCGCAGGGCAGCGGTTGGTATGGCAGATTTGGGCTTGGATACACCCGATCGCCAGCATGGCCTCGCGCCCTACATTGACTACATCGGCCCCCATAGCAAAGGCCATGACGGCTTGTGCAGGAAGCCCCAATTTACCTGAGCCAATAAAAGTTACTCGGTCTTGCAGCCCTTTGGCTTTGAAGATTTTATAGACCCTCGAAAACCCATATACCCACGGCAGCGACACATGGTCGGCAAAGGAAGGTGGGGCAGCCCCTGTACCTCCCTCGCCACCGTCTATGGTGATAAAATCAGGCCCTTTGCCAGTTTGGAGCATCAAATCGGTGAGCTGCTCCCACATATCGAGTTTTCCTACGGCGGCTTTGATACCTACGGGCAGCCCTGTGGCTTCGGCCATGGATTCGATAAATGTCATCATACCGGCAATATCACTAAAAGCAGAGTGGGCAGCAGGCGAAATCACGTCTTTACCCAATGGGACATGTCGAATTTCGGCGATTTCGGGGGTTATTTTGGCAGCAGGCAGTACGCCTCCCTTGCCCGGTTTCGCTCCTTGTGAGAGTTTCAACTCTATCATGCGAATTGCCGGATTTCTTTGGGTCAATGCTACCAACTTTTCCATTACGAAACGGCCTTCATCGTCACGGATTCCAAAGTAAGAAGTGCCAATATTGAGTACAATATCAGCACCGTGATTGTGGTAAGGCGAAAATCCCCCTTCGCCAGTGTTGTGATAGCAGCCAAATTTGGCCGCGCCTTTGTTGAGCGATTCTACCGCCGCCGCCGACAGCGACCCAAAACTCATACCCGAAATATTGACTACTTGCCGTGGCCGATAGGGGCGGCTACGGCCATGCGCCAGGCCGATGACTTTGGCCGAAGGTAGCACGTAAGGATTTTCACGGAAGGGGTGAGCAGGTGGTAGTCGTTTGGGCAATAAAGCTGGTTTGATTAAAACATACCCAGCACTATAAACATCTTGATCAGTACCAAACCCCTGAAAATTGTTCTCTTTTTTGGAAGAAGCATAAATCCACGAGCGTTGGCGGCGGTTGAAGGGTAATTCCTCACGATTGTTGGCTACAATGTACTGCCGAAACTCTGGCCCTACTTTTTCGATAAGGTAGCGTAATCGTCCTATCACGGGGAAATTGTGCCGAATCGTATGCTTTTTTTGGGTGATGTCGCGCAGAGCGATAAAGCCCAGCCCAAACAATACATACAGCCACCAAGGAATACTCGAAAAAAAATCAACAATCGTTTGCATAGGTTTTGGGGAAAAGGTTTAAGAAAGAATAAGAAATTATTGCGGTTGGTTAGGTAGGCTGAAACTTACATAGAGTGCCTCAAAAAATCAAGGGAAAGACTCGGTTTTCCATTGCTGGCCTTCGGCTTCAATCAACCATACGGCTATCTGTGGCCATTGAGAGGCGATTTTACGACCTTTTTGAATACCCAAGACACTAAAAGCCGTAGCGAGGGCATCGGCAGTAGTACCGTCGGGAGCAATGACCGTAGTGCGGGTGTGGGTTGTAAGCCCTACGCCCGTGCGCGGGTGAACAATATGCGAGTAACGTCGTCCTTTGTGCATCAGATAGCGATAGGTATGCCCCGAAGTAGCTACCCCACAACGTGCCAGTAGTACATGCTTTGTGGCGATAGTATCTCCTCCCCCCGAACTAATCTCAATCTCCCAGCCTGTTTTGTGGGGTGGGGCATCACCCAAAGTCAAATCGCCACCGGCATCTATCAAGGCACTACTGATGCCAAAATATCGCAATACCCCCAAGGCTTGGTCGGCAGCGTAGCCTTTACCTATGCCCCCAAAGTCGAGTCGAGTACTCCGTTGAGATAAATTTACCGATTGATTGTTGGGGTCGAGGTGAATTTTTTTCCAACTTACCGTTTTTTGGGCTGCTTTTAGGGCCGCTTTTGAAGGATACTCTCCCC
Organism: Runella sp.; assembly: GCA_046294665.1. Taxonomy (GTDB): domain Bacteria; phylum Bacteroidota; class Bacteroidia; order Cytophagales; family Spirosomataceae; genus Runella. Next base: position 6,209 of record JBKBKL010000089.1, on the reverse strand, counting down.
TGCGTATGGCACGTCGCCAAAGTTGTACCACCGCCCCAATACTGACATCAAAGGCCCCATTGGTTTGACGGCTCAGAGATTGAGATTTTTCTAACACCGAAAAAAGGTCTTTGCTTACCGAAATGTACTTCCCAGAACCTGCCAAGCTCGATAGGCGATTGACTTCGCTACTGTCCAAATAATCACTCAAAATACCGTTGAGATACTCGATACGTCGAAAAGTACTGTCTGAAGCCTGCTTCGCCAAATCTTCAGTTGAAGCGTAAAAAACCAATTTGAAGGCAGTACCCATGAGCGGACGCTCGTACTCGAAGCGTTGGAGAGAGGCTTGGCCATAAGTGCAAAGTGAAAAGTAGAAAGTGAAAAGTGAAAAGTAGAAAGTGAAAAGTGAAAAGTAGAAAGTGCAAAGTGAAAAGTAGAAAGTGAAAAGTGAAAAGTAGAAAGTAGAAAGAGGGAAGTGGAAAGCCTCAAAAAACTTTTTTTGGTCAATCGAACCTTTTTGCATGGTTTTTGGTAACAATGGTAACAAAATATTCTTTTGCCGAAAGTTATGCAAAATAAGGCTGATAGTATGCCCTCATTGCCCGCCGATGATTTTTTGAATCGTTTGTCGCAGCAAAAAAACGAGTATCAATACAAACTTCCCCCCCGTAGCGAAGTAAGTAAATTTGTGGAAGAAATGATGTGTTTTTTGTTTCCGATTACGCAAGATTGTGAACACAAAACAGTTGATTTACAGGAGGCATATCAGCGTTTGAAGAAAAAATTGAACTGTCTGCTCACCCCTTTGGAAGTACATTTGCCTGCTGATAGTCAGACGGTTATAGAGCAATTTATGGCTACTTTGCCGAAAATATATGAAGACTTATTGCTCGATGCGCAGGCTATCACCGACAACGACCCCGCTTCTGTGGGTATCGAAGAAGTGATAGCGGTATATCCGGGTTTTTATGCCATAGCGGTTTATCGGTTGGCCCATGCGCTGGTGGACTTAGCAGTGCCTCTACTGCCCAGAATGCTCACCGAACATGCCCACGCCCTGACAGGCATTGACATTCACCCCAACGCCAATATTGGCTCATCGTTTTTTATAGACCATGGTACTGGCGTAGTCATAGGCGCAACGACCGACATCGGAAACAACGTCAAAATCTATCAAGGAGTTACGCTGGGAGCATTGAGTGTATCAAAATCGTTGGCCGAGATCAAACGCCACCCCACCATCGAAGACGACGTAGTTATCTATGCCAATGCCACCATTTTGGGGGGGCGTACCGTCATCGGACGTGGCTCTACCATAGGCGGCAATGCTTGGGTAACGTCGAGCGTAGCACCCGAATCACAGGTGTTTCATTTGAGCGAAGTAAAAATCCGACAAGTGGCTGTCTAAGTAAGTCCTCTCACAAAACGCCGCACCGACTCCATAAAAATTGGCTCAAGTGCTGGAAGATTGTGGCGCGGCTGCGTAACGACACTGACCATCAAAAAACCATACGTCAAGCACCACCACTCATAGAATGTCTTTGAGACGGCATCGGCAGAGCGAGGCCGTAGCTGTGCCAAGGCTTCCCATACGGGGTGGTTGTTGAGCATGGCAAACTCGATTTGGTAGGTTTGCTTGGATTGGCACAAGGCCCCTTCGATATTGAACATGACCTGAAAAACCTCCGTTTGTTCTAGCATAAATCGCCATTGGATTTGGGCAAATTCAGTAAAAAGTTTCTCGGGGTTTCGGTATAAGTTCTTGATTTTCAGGAGTTCTTCGTGTAGATGAGCAAATCCCTCATCACGGATTGTTTCGAGTAGTTTGTCTTTGTTGTCGAAGTATTCGTACAAAATAGGCGGACTGTATTCGATGACTTCGGCTATTTTTCTGATCGAAACCGCTGCCCAACCTTCTTGACGTGCTATGTCGCGGGCGGTTTTGAGAATATCAGTTCGTACCTGTTTTCGCAGTCGTTCCCTACGTTCGAGGATTCCCATGATGGATTGATTTATGGGTTAAAAAAAAATCTTACATTGTTAAATTTCTCACAAAAGAAGGATAATTAGCCTAAAAAGCAAATTTTAAGCAAAAGAAAAAGCCGCTCATTGGTACTATGATGATTCGCGTTTGAAACGCGAATTTCAGGAAGTTTGCGTTTCAAACGCAAACTATCAAAAGGATAATTAGCCTAAAAAGCAAATTTTAAGCAAAAGAAAAAGCCGCTCATTGATACAAATGAAGCGGCTTTTTATGCCATATAAGAGGGTAAAATTACAACCCTTCGACAGCGGCTTTGATGGCATTAAAATTGGGCAGATTGCCGGGGTTTTCGAGTACTTCTGCATATTGTACTACTCCATCCTTGTCAATCACAAAAGCTGCTCTGCTGGCTACGCCTTTCATACCAAAAGCAAAGTTTTCAAAATAAACGCCATAGTCGCGAATGGTTTGTTTGTTGAAGTCCGAAAGCAAGTCGAAGTTGTATTTTTGATCTTCTTTGAAACGTGCCAATGTAAAAGGGGTATCTACCGAAATACCGACTACGGCCGCATTCAGTTGGGTATAGTAGTCCAAATTGTCGCGCATGTTGCAAAGCTGCTCTGTACAAACAGAAGTAAACGCCGCAGGAAAAAAATGAATGATGAGGTTCTTGCCTTTGAAATCCTCTAACGAAACTTGTTTTTTTTCGGAATTGTAAAGTGTAAATGAAGGAGCTTGGTCGCCTTTTTGGAGTGCCATAAAAAAGAGTGGTTTAAAAGTGAACGAGAAAACAATTTCACAAAAGTAACTTGTCAAATCGGCTTTTGTTTGTAATTATGCTCTCAAAAAAAACAATTTTAATCAACCTCTACCTATGCAACCAATTTGGGGAATTGACTTAGGCGGCACCAAAATCGAAGGTGTAGTGTTGTCGGTACCTTCGCCGGAGGCAGTATTGATTCGTAAACGCATTGATACAGAAGCCCAGAAAGGCTATACCCACATCGTACAGCAGATTGCAAGATTGGTCGAAATGCTGTCTGCCGAAACGGGTCTTCGCCCCGATAGATTGGGCATAGCTACCCCCGGTACGCTCAATCCTTCGACCCAAACCATGAAAAATAGCAATACCACTTGCCTCAATGGTATGCCCCTCAAAGCCGATTTAATCAATACCCTCAAAATACCTGTCGAAATGGCCAACGATGCCAACTGCTTTGCCTTGGCGGAAGCTACGATGGGGGTAGTCCCCGACGAAGTTCCTGACTTTCAGTGTGTTTTTGGCGTTATCATGGGGACAGGGGTTGGTGGAGGTGTGGTATTTAGGGGAAAAGATGGCTTACCAGTCGTACTGAATGGGTTGCAGGGCATTGGAGGAGAATGGGGACACAATATTTTGGAGGAAAACGGGAACGACTGCTACTGTGGCAAAAAAGGCTGTGTAGAGCAGGTACTTTCGGGACCAGCTTTGCAGCGGTATTACGCCCAAATCAGTGGCCGAGAGTTGAAGATGAAAGAAATCGTCGAAAGACATCATGCCCATAGCGACCCCTTTGCTACACAGACAATTGACAGAATGTTGGAGTATTTTGGTCGAGGCATTTCTACCCTCACCAACGTACTCGATCCCGATGCGATCGTACTGGGTGGCGGTGTAGGAAATATTGACTTACTATATACAGAAGGTGTAGTGCGTATCAAAAAATATATTTTCAACAGCGGTACAGTCGAAACCAAAATCCTCCGCCCGAAGTTAGGAGATAGTGCAGGAGTATTTGGTGCTGCCATGTTGGTAGTTTGATAAGCTCAAGACCCAAGACTTAAACATACAATGAACCATTGGTTAGTTAAATCAGAGCCTTATGCGTATAGTTGGGACGATTTCGTAAAAGCTGGTAAGGCCGTATGGGACGGTGTACGAAACTATCAAGCTCGCAACAACCTAAAAGCGATGCAAAAAGGAGATTTGGTACTTTTTTATCATAGCAACGAAGGGCTGGCAGTAGTAGGTTTGGCGCAAGTAAGCCGCGAAGCCTACCCCGACCCCACCACCGACGACCCTCGCTGGGTAGTGGTCGAACTTACGCCTCTTCAAGCATTCACGCGGCCTGTTACGTTGGCTCAAATCAAATCAGATAATAGATTGAATCAAATAGCGTTAATTAGGCAATCTCGCCTTTCGGTGATGCCTATTCGGTCCGAAGAGTTTGATGTTATTTTAACTTTAGGAAACCCATGAAAACATTCCAAAAATTAGTCTTTGGCTTCTGGCTACTGGCTTTCTATATTTTGATTGACAAGCCAATCGTAGCACAAACCGTAAAACGAATTGAACTCCCCACTCCGCCTACCAGCGAGTCTTATCATACGATTTCGCTGGGAGCAAAAGGGCTGATATTGGTGTCGCAGATTGCCAGAAATGCGTTCAATATTCAAAAATTCAATGCCAATCTCGATTTAGATTGGACCATGAACGGTACAATAGAAGAAAATTTGGACTTTGTCAAATCGTCGTATGACGGCCAATCCGTTTATTTACTTTTTACACGCAGCCGTACCGATTTTTATCAAGTAGTTAAGGTGGGAGTAGCAGGTTTCATGGAAACTTTCTATTTGAGTGCCGTAGATAGGTTTCAAATCACCGATTTTCAGACGCTTGGATATTCAGTCTTTATGGCCGGTACGGTACGCGACGAGCCGATGCTGCTCTATACCAATTTGGCCACCAAGCAGAGTAAAGTATTGCCTGGTGCGACCCAAACCAATACCGTCATTCAGTCGGTAGATGTGGACACTACCCACCATTTGGTCAATGTATGCTATGCCGCTCGCAAAGGACGCGAGATTAAACTCATTGCCCGTACTTTCGACGAATTCGGCCAGTTGGTAGGACAAGTACTCATAGAACCCGAGCCCGACTATTCGTTGCTCAATGGCCGGCTTTTTATGCTCAATGACTCTACCAAATTGATGATAGGCACGTATGGCTTCCGCAATATGCAAGGCAACAACGCCAACGCTTCGCAGGGATTGTTTTTGAGCAAAATCATTGATGATGAGGTAGTATTTACACAATATCACAGCTTTACCGACTTCAAAAACTTTTTCAACTTCATGAATGAGCGCGAGCGTGAGCGTATGCTGCGCCGTATCGAACGCAAACGAGAATCTGGAGGAGATGTAAAACTCAACTATCGTTTATTGGTGCACGACATCATTGAGCAAAACGGCAACTACCTCGTATCGGGTGAAATATTTTATCCTGAGTATCGCAACAACAACATGGGTCCCTACGGTATGAATCCGTGGTGGGGTGCTTCACCTTTCATGTCGCCTTGGGGCTGGGGAGGTATGGGTATGTTTCCGGGTTGGGGGCTTTGGAATCCGTTCCTCTGGGATCCATGGTTTGGCTCACGACGCATGAACAACGGCCAAGTTTTCAATGGATTCGTTTATACCCATGCGATCGTAGCAAGTTTTGACGATAAAGGCAACCGCCTATGGGACAACTCACTGCCCTTCGAGAATGTACGTAGCATGGAACTAAAAGAAAAGGTAAGAGTCAAGCCCAATGACGATCAAACGGTAGCCATGTTTTACAGCAATCGTGGTGCTATCAAAGCCAAAATCTTCGACCAAGACCGTGTATTGGCCGATCGTCAGCCGATTCCGATTACGGCCGATATTGGGGATAGAATACGCCAAACAAATACCGACGAAGTCCTCTACTGGTTTGACAATTATTATTTGGCCTTTGGCTACCAGCGTATCACAGGTGATGATGGCCGTCGGAATGTGTTTTATCTTAATAAAATCGCTTTCTGAAAGCGACCTCACATTGAAAAATAGTAGCGACGTAATAGCATAACGTCGCTACAAACTCGTTTATCAAATCATTTATGCTACTACTGACCCCTATCCATTGGCAAGATTACGAATTGATTGATTCAGGAAATTTTGAAAAACTTGAACGCTTCGGCCAATACATCATAGCTCGCCCTGAGCCACAGGCAATATGGGACAAAGCCCTTTCCGACACCGAATGGAAGAGAATGACACAGGCTACTTTTGTACGCGAAAAAAACGCACCCGAACGTGGCGAATGGCATTTGACCAAAGGAATGTCCGATAAATGGTGGATTCAGTATCAGCATGACATACTCCAGCTAAGACTCAAATGCTCCCTCACTTCATTCAAACACGTGGGGGTTTTTCCCGAACAGGCCGAGAATTGGGATTTTTT
>JBKBKL010000088.1:0-16674 GCA_046294665.1 Runella sp. | reverse complement strand
GCGTGTGGGACGACCAAGCCGTATCTCAAAAACCACACTGGGCACGCATCACCCACGAAGGTAAAAGGGATTCACACAAAATCTCATTTTGGAGCCATTACGCAGATAGCTTGCTCATTCCACAACTCAAAGAAATCAGCGATTATGGCATAGACGGCGTATGGGTGGACGGCGACTGCTGGGCCGTAGAACCCGACTACCATGCCAAAGCACAAGAAGCATTTCGCCTCTCGACGGGTATCGAAAAAATCCCAACTCAAAAAAATGACCCCAATTATTCAATATGGCTCGATTTTCATAGAGAAGCCTTTCGCAACTATGTCAAAAAATATACCGACGCATTGCACGCTTACAATCCGAAGTTTCAAGTAGCCAGCAACTGGGCTTTTTCTTCCTTTATGCCCGAGCCGGTAGATATTCCCATAGATTTTACTTCAGGAGATATTACTCCTATGAATGGCGTACATTCTGCCCTGTTTGAGGCAAGGGTCTTGGCTACGCAGTCGAGGGTTTATCAAAAACCGTGGGATTTGATGTCGTGGAGTTTCAATACGACTTACAATACCTCCAACCACGCCCTCAAAACCCCGCTCCATCTCAACCAAGAAGCGGCCGAAATCATGGCCGTAGGAGGGGGCTATCAATGTTATTTCACCCAAAATCGAGATGCCTCTATCAAAGTACAACAAGTCAAAACTATGGCTGAAATAGCCAAATTTGCACGTGCGCGGCAGCCCTACTGTCAAGGCAGCGAAGGGATTCCTCAAATCGGCTTGTTGTACTCATTGGCACATTTCAAAAAAAACAATCAAGGTGTTTATAACAATAGCCTCACCGAACCGTTGCGGGGAGCTTTGGTAGCCCTCATGGACGGCCAGCAAGTGGTAGAAATTGTGGCAGAGCATCATCTCAAAGACGACTTGGCACGTTATCCGTTGATTGTCATTCCTGAATGGACATATTTAGAAAAAGCGTTTGTCGGAAAACTCAAAAAATATGTCCTCGAAGGGGGGAATCTCTTGGTCATCGGCACTACGACAACCGGACTCTTCAAAGATGAATTGGGGTTTGAGCCTATAGGAAGTCCTCAAAAAGAACGTTTTTGGGTGAATGTGGAGCAAGATTTGGGTTTGGTCAATGATAGCCTCCAACAAATAAAACTATGGGATACATCAAACTTACTGGGTCAGATTTATCGCCAAGACGACATACGATTCCCTGCCATGCCGGCGGCCTCTGTTCGGTCTGTGGGCAAAGGTAAAATAGCAGGGATTTATTTCAATTTTGGTCGTAGTTACCTTCAGTTCCAAAGCCCACAGCTTCGCGATTTTTTGGGCAACATCGTAGGTCGCCTGTTACCCGACCCATTGGTCAAAGTAGAGGGGTCGCGATTGGTGCATGTTACTCTCCAAAAACTCAAAGAAAAAACAACTGTACACCTTATCAATGCAGGAGGCTTTCATAAAAGCAATGAAGTTTCGACTTATGATCAACTCCCCCCGTTGTATGATTTGACCGTAACACTCCATACGCCTAAGAAACCTCAAAAAATCACCCTGCAACCCGAAAACATACCCCTCAAGTTTCGCTATGTAGCCGGGAAATCAACTGTTACGGTGCCCAAATTAGAAATTCACGCTATTTTGGTCGCCGAATGATACTTATTACCCCTAAATTGCATTTGATTCTATAACTTACAACCCATGATTTTACTACAAGCCGCCGATTGGGCTACGTTTTTTGGCCGTTTTCACCCTGTATTAGTCCATTTGCCCATAGGATTTTTGATTTTGGCAGCACTACTTGAACTGGGGCGCATACTCGGTAAAGTAGAGGTCAAACCCTCGACCATCACTTTCGTTTTGTTTTGGTCGGCTATGGGAGCTACTTTTTCGTGTATCGCAGGGTACCTACTTTCGTTGGGAGGGGGATATGAGGCTACGCTATTGGAGCAACACAAATGGCACGGGATTTGGGTAGCCGTAGCGGCTTGGGTAGCGTGGGCAGTCAAATCCAACTGGCTGGCCGATAGGATTCCATTGAGTGGACTACTCTATGCTCCGGCTTTGATACTGGGGGCGTTATTTACGATGACTGCCGGCCACAAAGGCGGCTCACTCACTCATGGCGAGGATTATTTGACACAAGAAACTCCCGAACCTTTCAGAAGCTGGCTTGGTATGCCCCCCAAAACCGAAAAAGGAAGCGACGAAATCAAGCCCATCACCGACCTCAACAACGCGCTGGTTTTTCAAGATGTGGTCAATCCTATCCTCAAAGCTCGCTGTGTGCAATGCCACAACGCCAGCAAATCGAAAGGAGATCTGCGCATGGACGACATCGAACTCCTGAAAAAAGGAGGGGAAAACGGCCCTATTTTTGTAGCAGGCAAAGGCCAAGAAAGCGAAATGATCAAACGCTGCCTGCTACCACTCGAAGATGAGTACCACATGCCGCCCAAAGGCAAAACTCAACTTACTGACGGGCAAATAACCCTCCTCACTTGGTGGATTGACCAAGGCGCGCCCTTCGATAAAAAAGTGGCCGAACTACAACCTACCGATGTGGTGAAGCCAGTTTTGGCTGGTTTGGTAGCAGGCACCAACGAAATAGCTTCCTCTCCCTCCAAACCCACCTCCCAATCCTCCCCTGTCTTGGATTTGAAAGTACCCGCTGCCGATGCCAAAGCCATCGAAGCTCTCCGCAAGATTGGGCTAATCGTAACGCCCTTAGCCAGTGGCAGCAACCTACTCGAAGTCAATGCCGTCAATGTAAGTACACTCACCGATGCCCAAATCGCTGGCCTGATACCCATCAAAGAGCAAGTCGTATGGCTCAAACTCGGCGACACCCAAATCTCCGACCAAGCGGCCACTACGCTCGCCCAACTCAAAAACCTTCAAAAACTATCGCTCGAAAATACCAAAGTCGCTGATGCCACGCTCAAATCCATAGCTCAATTACCTTATTTGGAATACCTCAATCTGGTAAACACCCAAGTAAGTGATTTAGGCTTGAAAGAACTTTCCAATGCCAAATACCTCCGTAGCCTCCATCTGTGGCAATCGAAAGCTACAGAAGCAGGTACATCAGCACTCAAGCAAGCCCTACCCAATTTGGAAGTTACGCTCGGAATCAGCGAGCAGCAGATAGCCGAGTTTATCAAAGCAGGTGAAAATGCCCCTCAACCAGCCGACCCAAAAAAAGAAACTAAGAAAAAATGATACCACAAAAAGTGCTTTGGTGGGCATTTATGCTACAAATTTCGCTATGTAGCTGTCAATCCGAAAAGAAAAAAGAAGGGTTTGTAAAAGGAAAATCACATTATGAAATCAGCCAAATAGGCCAACTCCCCGATGCCCTCAAAGAAACCTCAGGGTTGGCACTGGCCGATAAGAACGACACTTTCTGGACCCACAACGATAGCGGCAATCCATCAGAAATTTATAAAATCGCCACCGACGGTACATTGCTCGAAACGTTGCCATTGCCACAAATCAAAAACAAAGATTGGGAAGATTTGGCAAAAGACCCCTACGGAAATCTCTATTTGGCCGATGTCGGCAACAACAACAACCGCCGCCGCGACCTAAAAATTTATAAATTCAACCCTCAAAATCCCCAAAATATCGAAACCATAGCCATCAGCTATACCGACCAAAAAGACTTCCCTCCCCTACCCGATCAGCAAAATTTCGACTGCGAAGCCGTGGCTTGGCATCAAAACCAACTTTATCTGTTTTCCAAAAATCGTAGCAAAACCAATCGTTACGTAAAACTCTACGCCTTTCCTGACCAAGCTGGCACTTATACCGCCGCCCCACAAGATAGTGTTTATAGCAAAGCTATGGCTACTGCCGCCGACGTAAGTCCTGACGGCAAAACACTTGCTCTACTGACTTATGGCAAAGTATTATTGTTTGACATCAGTCAAGGAATGAATTTCAACAAACCTACCTACTGCATCAAAATAGGCAAAGGCCAAGCCGAGGCTCTTGTTTTCATCAACAATACCGACTTTGTATTTACCAATGAAAGCAAAGGTGAAGTGTACTTGGCCAAGCAAAAGAAAAAAGGCAACTAAGAGCCAGTCAAAGCAATAGTTGCTGATAAGCAGCACATTACTTAGAAAGTGATGCCTACCAAAAAAAGTCGTACTTTTGTGGCATCTTTATATCGAAAAATTCAAATTTATTCCATGATTACGGTATCTAATGTGTCGTTGCGCTATGGCAAACGTGTGCTGTTCGACGAAGTAAATATTAAATTCAACCCCGGCAACTGCTACGGTGTCATCGGTGCCAACGGAGCGGGCAAGTCCACCTTTTTGAAGATTCTCTCGGGCGAGATTGAACCACAGACAGGAAATGTGGCCATTACGCCAGGCCAGCGTATGACAGTACTGCGCCAAAACCAGTTTGAGTTTGACGACTACCAAGTCTTGCAGACGGTCATCATGGGGCATCAGCGTCTTTATCAAATCATGCAAGAAAAAGACGAAATCTACGCCAAAGAAGATTTCACCGAAGCTGACGGCGAAAAAGCCGCTGATTTGGAGGCAGAGTTTGCCGAACTCAATGGCTGGGAGGCCGAGTCAGAGGCGGGAGCTTTGCTGAGTGGATTGGGTATCAAAGAGGATTTACACTATGCCCAAATGACCGACCTCGACCCCAGCCAAAAAGTACGGGTATTGCTCGCTCAAGCACTGTTTGGCAATCCCGACATTCTCCTACTCGACGAGCCTACCAACAACCTCGACGTAGAGAGTGTCATGTGGCTCGAAGATTTTTTAAACAATTTCAAAAACATCGTCATCGTCGTATCGCACGACCGCCATTTTCTCGACCAAGTGTGTACGCATATAGTGGACATTGATTTTAGCAAAGTGCAATTATACGGTGGCAACTATACGTTTTGGTATGAATCGAGCCAATTGGCCTTGAAACAACGTGCCGACCAAAACAAGAAAGCAGAAGAAAAACGCAAAGAACTGGAGGAGTTTATCAGACGATTCAGTGCCAATGTGGCCAAGTCAAAACAAGCCACGGCACGCCAAAAAATGCTCGAAAAACTCAATGTGGACGAAATCAAGCCTTCGTCGCGCAAGTATCCCTATATCAATTTCAAGCCCGACCGCGAGATAGGCGACCAAGTACTCGAAGTAGAAAACCTTTCCAAAACCGCTGAAGACGGCACCAAACTTTTCGGCAATGTATCATTCAGACTCAACCGCGAAGACAAAGTAGCCTTTGTAGGGCGCAACACCCTCGCTACCACGGCCTTGTTTGAGATTTTGCATGAGCAGGCCAAAGCAGATTCGGGGAGTTTTAAATGGGGAGTAACAGTAACGAATACTTATTTTCCGAAAGACAACGAGTATTTCTTCCAAACCGACGACAACTTGGTGGACTGGCTAAGGCAGTTTTCCAAAGAAAAAGACGAGAGTTTTATTCGGGGCTTCTTGGGGCGTATGCTCTTCTCGGGAGAGGAATCACTCAAAAAAGCCAATGTACTGTCGGGAGGTGAAAAAGTGCGCTGTATGCTCTCGAAAATGATGCTCTCGGGAGCCAACTTCCTCACCCTCGACGACCCCACCAACCACCTCGATCTCGAATCTATCACCGCCCTCAACAATGGTCTCATAGAGTTCAAGGGAGGAATGTTGTTTTACTCTCACGACCACCAGTTTATCCAGACCGTAGCCAATCGCATCATCGAACTGACCCCCAACGGCCTGATAGACAAACTCATGACGTATGATGAGTACATCACAGACCCCCGCGTAAAAGCACAGCGGGAGGCACTTTATGGTGAGTTGGTATAATAACTTGAAGGCTTCTAAAAACCTTTTGATGATGAGTTTCCGAATCGCCTGCTTTTGGGTATTGTTTTGGGGGGTGGCTTTGGGTCAAAATCCAAAAGATACCTTATCTTCTTCTACAATTCTTACCAGACGCTTGCTCACCTTGGGCGACACCGCTACCTATCGCATCAAAGCAGGCGATCGGCTACGCATCAGAAACCTCAACGCCCTCGAAACGATTTATCCACAAAGTGCCGGCTTGACAGTCGGAAACACCAGTGTATCGAGCCAAAGCATCGGTACGGCTGCCTACGAAACCTCGGTGGACTCCCGTGGCCAGATTATCTTGCCGCAGGTAGGGCGGGTGAAAATAGCAGGCTTGACCAAGCATGAAGCCACTACCGAAATAGAACGCCGCTACCGCGATTTAATCAATGAGCCGATTTTTGAAGTAACCATCATCAATCTACATATCAAGGTACTCGGGTCTGTGGCTCGCCAAGGAATCATTACGCTCGAAAACGAATACCTAACACTGGGCGAAGTCATCGCCCTATCGGGCAGAATAGACTTCAGTAGTGCCGACAAGACCATCAAAATCATCAGACCGCGCGTTGGCTCACAGCAGGAAGTAGAGTACGATATTCGCAACCTCAGCGACCCTGCCGTATCCAATATCCCCGTTTTTGAAGGCGACTACGTGTTTGTCCCCCCCTCCAAAGGCAGCCTACGTAATATCAAAAACCAGCGTTTCGCCAATATTCTACAGCCTATTGCTATCACGCTCAATGCCTTAGCGGTGTTACTTGGCCTATATTTGGCCGTCCGAAATAGTAACTAAACCTACTAAACATGTCTTGAGTGATGTTTTCAATCTTTAGAAAAAAGGCACATACAGAGTTCCCCGTCAAAGAAGTACTTGCGGTTTTTGAAAGCGATTGGCACTGCCATCTGCTGCCCGGCATAGATGATGGTGCCCCCGACGAAACCGAAACTTTGGCCATGCTCGAAGCGTATGTAGCATTAGGTATCAAGAAAATTGTGGCTACTCCTCACATACACGGCGACTACTACCGAAATACCTCCGCTTCTATCTTGCAAGCCTTGAACATAGCCCAACGCTTGGTAGAAAAGCACCATCTGCCTTTGGTCTTAGAAGCTGCTGCCGAATACTATGCCGATGAGCATTTCTTAAGGCTTATCGAAAAAGACGACCTTTTACTTATTGATAACCAATACCTTTTGTTTGAATTGCCGATGCAGCAGCCCTCCTTACTGGGGCTGAAGTGGGCCGAGAAAATCCAACAAAAAGGCTATACTCCCCTACTGGCCCACCCCGAGCGCTACCGCTACTGGCACAACCGCCCCCAGCAATGGCAAAGCTGGAAAAATGCAGGGGTATGTTTTCAGCTTAATCTACTTTCGCTCACAGGCTACTACGGTAAAGCCGAAAAGCGAGCCGCCGAGCAGCTACTCGATGCCGACTGTATTGATGCCATAGGGACAGATGCCCACCGCCACGGCCATCTACAAAAACTCAACGAATTGACTCACAACCCCTCTTTTAATGCTTTACAAAACGTACCTTTGCTCAACCGTTTGGGGTAAATAAATATGAAAAACGAATACTGGAATAATACACCCGACCGATACACTGCCGCTGCCACAGAGATAGACGTAAAAAGAGTAGTAAAGGTATTGTGGAGTCGTTGGTATTGGATTTTGGCCTCGCTGATTTTGGCTTTGGTGGGGTGGCTTGTATTTTCTGAAATCGCTACAACCCGCTATCAAGCCGAAATGCTGCTCAAATTCAATGAGAAAAAAACCGAACTCAACGAACTGAGCCAACTCATTCAGCCAGATGGCCTCAATAGCCAAGAGTATGTAGCCGAAAAATATGTCATCGAATCGGAAGAAGTCATCAAAAAAGCCGTTGAAAAACTTTATTATCCTTTCACCTTTTACTCAAAAAGCGGTTTCAAGAAAGAAGACGTTTACCCCTTTCAGCCCTTTACAGCACAAATCATATCTTATGATGAAAGCCTCTTCAAGGAAGGTACATTTGAAATAAAAGCCAATGGAATCGTATCGTACCAAAGTCCCGACAAAACTGAAGACCTTAGTTTCGATATAAACAAAGATACTTTAGTAGTTGTAGGAGGTTTGTCCTTCAAAATCAACTCCATCGCAAGGCTTACTCAAGATTATGAGTTTAGCTACAACGACCTCAATGCTATCAAAAATGCGGTGGACGACAATATCAAGGTAGTCGAAGAAGAAAAAAATCTTCCTATCGTGAGTGTTTTATTCACCTATCACAATCAGAAATTTACCCAAGATTTTCTCGAAAAACTAATCGAGGCTTATGGAGAGTATAATCTCGAACAGAAAAAACGCTCCTCTAACCTCACCATCAACTTTATACGAGAGCAAATCAAGATTTATGCTGAAGCACTTCGCAAAGCCTCGTCAGACCTCGAAAGCTACAAACAACGAAGCTCGGTGCCAAGTTTGCAGGTATCTATGGCTGATGTGATGAGCCAAAAGGCAGAATTTGAAGCCCAAAAAAATATGCTCGAAATCCAAAAGTCGTATATCAATCTCATCGAGCAAAGCCTCAACAATCCCTTTGAGCCTATCAATATAGGAAATATCGGACTCGATAACAACAGCGACGGCGTATTGCTCAAACTTATCGGCGATCTCAATAAATTGATTTTGGATAGAAAAGCGTTTATCGTAGGCAAAAATTTGAGCGTTAATAACCCTATCGTACAAGCCGCCGACGACGAAATACGGCGCGTCAGAGAACAAATCTTGAGTAATATCAAAATCCAACGCCAAAAAAATGAAAATACCCTCGAAATAGTCAATCGAAATCTGAATATTCTAAGAGGTCGTCTAAACGCCCTACCTTCCGTAGAACGTGAGTTGGGGTATCTCCAAAACGACCGCGACGTAAACGAGAAAATTTATCTGTTGCTCATCAACAAAGAAATAGAGGCTTCGATTGTGAAAGCCGGTATGCTGCCTTCTTTTACGGTATTATCGCGTACAGGGGCCTATTTAGTGTATCCTCGCAAGATTCGTATTTTGTTGGCTTGTTTATTGGGAGGCTTAGTTTTGGGGGTTGGAAGTATATTTTTGACGCGCTTTCTCAATAGTAAGTTTACACAGATACACCAAATCGAACGTAGTGAGCGGATTCAGTTGCTTGGTATTATACAGCGATTCCCAGAAAAGATTCAGCATAATGAAAAAGACCTTTTACGGTTTTTAGACCATCGCTCCCTCTTTACAGAATCTATCAGTAGTGTACGTACCAACTTAGGCTTTCTGATAGACCATAGCTCTCCCAAAGGAAAATTGATAGTGATTACATCAGAGATTTCGGGCGAGGGGAAATCTTTCGTTACGGTCAATTTAGCCACCTCTCTGACTAAAGTAGGCAAAAAAGTATTGATCGTAGTTTCAGATTTGCGCCGCTCAAAGCTGCATCGCTTCTTCAACAACAACAACAAAATAGGCCTAAGCAACTACTTGTCTGAAAAAGAAAATGACCTCCAAAAAGTAATACAGCCCTCGGTGATACAAGGATTAGACTTTATACCTGCCGGGCCAGTACCGTACAATCCTGCCGAGCTTATTCAAAACGAGCGTTTTGAGAAACTCATTTCGATTTGCTCCCAACAATACGACTATGTATTGGTAGATACCGCTCCCATAGGTTTGGTATCCGACAATATCCCGCTGCTCAATCGAAGCGATTTGGTACTCTATGTAGTACGCTGGCTTTACTCCAACAAAGAGGCGCATTTGTTGGCCCACCAAGTGGCAGAAGATTTGGGACTCAAGAAATTAGGGGTCATCATCAACGACTTTTACAGGGACGATTTGTACACCGATCTTGCCCCTTCCACTTCTTACTACAACTCAAAAGGCTACGGCTATCAAAAATACAGCTATAATTATTACGGTAAAGAAAACGGATACTACACTTCCGAATCCACTTCTGACAAATCCGTTTGGGATAAACTCAAAAACATAATCCGCAAGTAATACCTCATCTCAAACCCCACTAATTGTTCTGTGAAATCCCCCGAAGTTTTAGCCCTTATTCCGGCCCGACAAGGCTCCAAGTCTATTCCCGACAAAAATATCAAATCGCTGGCAGGCAAACCACTATTAGCCTATTCGATAGAGCAAGCCTTAGCAGCCAAAAGCATTACGAGAGTCATAGTTTCGACCGACAGCGAGTACTACAAACAAATCGCTGAGGCGTTTGGGGCAGATGTGCCTTTTCTTCGCCCGTCCGAAATTTCGGGCGATTTGACTACCGATTTGGAAGTATTTGTACACACCCTCCAATGGCTTGATACACACGAAAATTATCAACCTGACATTGTCGTTCATTTACGGCCTACCTCACCTTTCCGCAAAGTACA
Organism: Runella sp.; assembly: GCA_046294665.1. Lineage (GTDB taxonomy): Bacteria > Bacteroidota > Bacteroidia > Cytophagales > Spirosomataceae > Runella. Next base: position 6,426 of record JBKBKL010000088.1, on the reverse strand, counting down.
AGAGATAGACGAGATGGTGCAAATACTCCTTCAAAACCCTCATTTCGACAGTATTAGGGCGGTTTGCCCTGCTCCTCATACCCCTTACAAAATGTGGACTTTACAAAAAGACGGAAGTTTGGCATCGTTGTTGCAGGTGGAGGGGATAGTAGAGCCTTACAACCAGCCTCGACAAATGCTACCGGAAGTGTATTTACAAACTGCCAACATAGACATAACGCGCTACCGTACTATCATGGAGCAACATTCGATGACAGGACAGTGCATCGGAGGTTATGTACAGCAGGTATTCAATGACATTGATTTGCATAGCGACTGGACACAAGCCGAACGGCTCATCATAGCGGCAAGTCAAGATACTGGTAAAAAATATACCTTTAGCGTAGATATTGATGGCGTAGTGGCACAACTCTCGCCTGCCAACAATTATAACCTATCACAACCCAACTGGCCGGTCATAGAAGCCGTAAACCGACTCTACGATCAAGGCCACAAGATTGTGCTATTTACGGCACGTGGAAGTGCTACGGGTATAGACTGGACAGAACTAACTCACCGACAAATACAAAACTGGGGCGTAAAACACCATGAGTTGAGGTTGGGCAAAGTAGCCGCCGATTTTTATGTGGACGACCGCAACCTAAGCGTACACGAATTGATCGAAATGAGTAAAAAATAAAATAGTTCTTTTTGACTTTCAACACTTTTCCTAATTTTGCACTCCAATTTGAAAATCAATCATAATGAGCAACAAAGACACAGATGCTGGCTTAGAATTTCTGGAAAGCCCCGAGGGTTTGGCTGGTGAACTGAATAAGTTTGAAAAGAAAATCGAAAAAAACCGCAAGCTACTTCTAATCGTGGGTGGCGTACTGGTGGTAGGATTGTTGGGTTGGTTTGGATACAACTGGTACATCAAAAGCCAAGACGAAGAAGCGCAAGTATTGCTCTTTAGTCCTTTCTTCGCTTTTGAGGCAGACTCCCTCAACAAAACACTTAACGGTTCGGCAGGTAGCCCCGGCGTACTTGCCATTTCTGAAGAATACGACAATACTCCCGCTGGCAATTTAGCCGCTCTAATTGCTGGTACATCTCTTCTTAAGCAAGGCAAATTTGACCAAGCCATCGAAAAACTTAAGAGTTTTAGTTCTTCAGATTTGGTGATACAAGGTAAAGCCTACGCCCTCATTGGAGATGCTTACATGGAAAAAAACCAACCTGAAGAAGCCATCAGCTACTACCAAAAAGCCGTTGACTATAAGCCCAGTGCTTATTTCACGCCCGGCTATATGATCAAACTCGGCGTAGCGTATGAGAAGGCTAAGAAAAATCAAGAAGCTATCAAAGTATATACCAATCTCATAGAGAAATACCCACAAGCAGCCGAAGTGCTTACCGCCAAAAAGAACAGGGCATTTCTCGAAGCTGCCGCTGAGTAATTAGCTTATTTCAAGCCACGATAAACTCACAGCAGTAGGAACAACACTACTTTTTAGGTTGGAGTGATTTGACAAATCACCAGGATTAAGTTTCTTAACTGATTTTACGCAAATTTGGTTTTAACCCACTATTAGAAATTTCTCTACAAAACTTGCGCCTCTCCGAGGCTTGGGGGACTTTAGGGTCGTCATTGTCTGCTACAAAACTTGCGCCTCTCCGAGGCTTGGGGGAAGTCTTACGAAATGAATATATCAATAGAGAGGCTTCGGAGAAGCCATACGTTTGTAGTCCTCAAAAGTGATACCCATAATCGCGCTTCGGAGAAGCGTAACATCAGTTCTTAATCTTCAATAAAGAATATTTTAGGCCATCAACCCATTTTTTTGTTCCAAACAAGAGGTTTTTTCCCATACCAACAAAAAATCCCTTTCTCCTGTTGAGAAAGGGATTTTTTTTGTAAATCAAACTCCAAAACCATTTTTGATTGAGTAGAATCTGACCTTTATTACACTTAAACCTCATAGGTTTGCGAAAAATCAACAATATAACTCATTGATAATCAACTGAAACCTATGAGATTTTTTCGCAAATCAATTTTGAACGAGTATATCACTGATTTGTATGCTGTTACGAATACACAAGGCATTTATAGACCCCACGCTTTTTGTAGTACCTTCTCCAATCCTGACACATCGCTTCCCCCTGCCGTAGCAAAGAAAGGTTGCCCCCCACCGCCACCACGAATCTCTTTGGCCAATTCTTTCACCATGTTGCCCGCGTGCTTGCCCGCTGCTACCAAATCATCAGAAAGCATGATAGCGAGTTGAGGTTTGTCGTTGAGAATGGTGGCAAGAACTATGATATATGATGTATGATGTAGGGGATTTAAGTTTGTGCTTGTATGTCGAATTTCCAAGACTTCTTTGAGTTGATAGCACAAAGATTTGAGGGCATCGGCGTTGGGAACTTCCACTTGAGCGATGATACGTGTCATACCGTTCTCTGTCTTGGCAGTTGCCAACAAACTTTGTTTCACTTGTGCCAACTTCTCATTTTCAAGCACTTCGATACGCTTTTGGAGGGCAGATTTTTCATTCATCAAACTTTGGACGGCTTTCACCAAATCCTTTTGCCCTTTAAACAAGGCTCTTACTTCATTCATCATTGCCAATTCTTGATTCACCATTTTTTGGGCGGCTTCGCCCGTTATGGCCTCCACACGCCTCGTTCCTGCCGATACCGAGCCTTCAGAAATAAACTTAAATAGGCCGATTTCGCCCGTAGCGGGTACGTGTGTACCTCCGCAAAGCTCCACCGAAAAACTTGGGTCAAATTCTACGACCCGCACAAAATCGCCGTATTTTTCTCCAAAAGTAGCCGTTGCACCCATTTCAAGTGCTTTTTGAAGGGGCAAATTGACGTAAGTTTTCAGGGGAATATTTTCTCTTATTTTTTCATTGACTATCTCCTCTATTTGGGCCAGCTCGTCGTCGGTTACTTTGGCAAAATGCGAGAAGTCGAATCGTGTTACTTCGTCGTTTTGGAAAGAGCCTTTTTGTATGATATGATTGCCCAGCACTCTGCGCATGGCTGCCAGCATTAAGTGCGTAGCAGTATGATTGCGCATGATGTTGCGGCGGCGGTGAGGGTTTACTTTTGCCACCACACGTTTTGAGTGTTGAGTATTGAGTAATGCCTCTAAATTTTTGTCGCGTGCTATATGGACAAACAAATCATTTTCTTTTTTAGTATCAACGATGTTGATAGCCATAAGGCTTTCATTAGAAATTTGGAACGTTAGCGTTCCAGTATCGCCTACTTGCCCCCCCATTTCGGCGTAGAAAGGGGTACAGTCCAAGACGATGTGATACTCCTCTCCGGCTTTGGTTTTGACCTTGCGATATTTGATGATTTGTGCCTCACATTCAAGGGTATCGTAGCCTACAAACTCAAAATCGTGGCCTTCGTTCAATTCCACCCAATCGCCAGCTTCTTTGGCCGCATCTTGGCGGCTACGGGCTTTTTGTTCGGCCAATGCTTTTTCATAACCTTCATAATCTATCTTAAGTCCTTTTTCTTTGGCCAAGAGTGCGGTCAAATCCACTGGGAAGCCGTAAGTATCTGACAATTCAAAGACCACTTCGCCACTCAAAATCCCTGCTTTATTGGAAGTACTTTGAATGAGGGCATCAAATCTTTTGATACCTGCGTCGAGGGTACGCAAAAAGTTTTTTTCCTCCTCTTCGACAACCTTGCTTACAAACTCCACTTGCTCCTGTAGCTCCGGGAAAACATCTTTGAACTGCGCTGCCAATACTGGTACTAATTGACACATAAACGGCTCTGTAAAGCCCAAATACGAGTAACCATAACGTATAGCCCGCCGTAAAATACGACGAATGACGTAGCCCGCTTTGGCATTGGACGGCAACTGCCCATCGGCTATGGCAAAACTCACCGCCCGCAGGTGGTCAGCGATGACACGCATGGCTATATCGGTGTAATCAGTAGTATTGAGCGTACCCGTTACGCCATATTTTTTGCCCGACATTTTCTCGATGACTTGAATCGTATTCTGAAAAATATCGGTGTCATAGTTTGATTTTTTGCCTTGAATAGCCATACAAAGCCGCTCAAAACCCATACCTGTATCAACGTGTTTGGCGGGGAGCGATACGAGCGAGCCGTCGGCTTTTCGTTCAAACTGCATGAATACGTTGTTCCAAATTTCGATTACTTGGGGGTGGTCGGCATTGACGAGTTCTTTGCCACCTATTTTATCTACTTCTTCTTGGTCGCGTAGGTCAATGTGGATTTCGGAACAAGGGCCACAGGGACCTACATCGCCCATTTCCCAAAAATTATCTTTTTTACTTCCCAAAATGATTCGTTCATCACCTCCCAAAATACCTTTCCAAATATCCCATGCCTCTTGGTCAAACGGAACACCGTCTTTCTCATCACCTCCAAATACCGACACGTAAATACGGTCTTTGGGGAGTTTATAAACCTCCGTCAGCAATTCCCACGACCAAGCGAGAGCTTCTTTTTTGAAATAGTCGCCAAACGACCAGTTGCCCAGCATCTCAAACATCGTATGGTGGTAGGTATCGAAGCCTACATCTTCGAGGTCGTTGTGCTTACCGCTTACGCGCAGGCATTTTTGGGTGTCGGCTATGCGGGGGTGAGGAGGGGTGCCATTGCCCAAGAAAAAGTCTTTGAATTGTGCCATGCCCGAATTGTTGAACATCAGCGTAGGGTCATTTTTGGCTACCAATGGTGCAGAAGGTACGATGAGGTGGTCTTTGCTACGGAAAAAATCCAAAAAAGCGCGGCGTATTTCGTGTGAGGTCATTTTTTTGATTAAAAATGGAAAAGTGAAGATTGTAAAATGAAAATGCCTTAGAATGAATACATTTAAACTAAGTTTTAACAGATTTTTGACTCACGGATAACTCATAAAATCACAAAAATTCTGTGCCGTTCTGTGTTTTCTGTGAGAAAGAAAAAATGTACCAACTTAGTTTAGAGTGTAATGGATATTCTTTTTTGTTGAGTACAATCTAAAATTTTGAGTCGCAAAATTACAGAAATTGGCGAAAGTAGTCGAACTTTGGTAAATTGCATCTATAAAAACTCTCAAAAACTATGGCTACTGTAATAAGTACCCAACGCTGGACTGCCGCCCAAATGCGTGCTCAACTTCCACCGGAGTCACGTTATGAGTTACGTCATCATACCCTTATTGATATGTCACCTGCTCCCAAACCTCGTCATCAAGAGATAGCTAAACGCCTATTTAGAAAGATAGATAATTATGTTTTCAACAAAAAGTTGGGTGAAGCCTATTTTGCCCCCATAGATGTCGTATTTGGAGAGGGTGATGTTTGTCAGCCCGATTTGGTATTTGTCAGCAACGAGCAGATGGAGATTGTGAAAGAAAATGCTATCGTAGGTGTACCTAAGCTACTGGTCGAAGTAGTATCGAAAGGCTCCGTAGCACGCGACTACATCGAGAAAAAAGAAGATTATGAGGCTTTTGGGGTGGCCGAATACTGGATTGTAGATCCGCGCCACGAAGCCATATTGGTCTATACTCTCGACAACGGCAAATACCGCCTTTTCTCATCAGCCGAGGAAGAAGGGAGCGTACAATCGAAAGTGTTGGAGGGGCTGACTATTGCGTCGTCTGAGATATTTGCACTTTGAGCTTCATTTTGCTTTTTACCTATTTTCTACCTCTATGTTTACCCTTCAAGACATACAAAACCTTGCCAACAGCACCAGTTTTGAGCGAGGCAAATCATATTTTAAAAACGGCTATGTGCGTAACCTCAAATTTAAAAACAACAGCTTTGAGGCCAAAGTACATGGCTCCGAACGCTACGATGTCTCTATCTCTCTCGACAAACATGGCAACATCGAATCTACCTACTGCGATTGTCCTTATGACTACGACGGCGACTGCAAGCATATCGTAGCCGTAGGGCTGGCTGCCATTGAGTACATGAAAGCGAAGGCTATCGAACTTACCCAAACCGTAGCTTACGAGAGGGTAGAACCTCCTGCTGCTTCTTTCGACAAAGCCTACGCCCAAGCATCTGATGCTGATAAGTTGGTGTATCTGAATCAATTATTGCAAAAAAATATAGATCTCCAGCAGGCTTTTTTGCAGTTTATTAGTGCCAAAAATCCTCAACAACAAGCTACGCTCAAACAAAACGCAATAGACCAAATAGCGTGCGATGTCTATGAAAGCCTGTCAGACTTGATGTTCAATGAAGATACTTTCGCTGACTACGCCCAAGACCGCGACTATGGATACCACTACGACGAAAACTACGGCGAAGATGAAATGGAAGCGATGGTAACAGAAGTACTGGAGCCATATCAAAAACGCATCGAAATTTATATGCAAGAAGGGCGACTTGTAGATGCCTTTAGTACTTGGTTGGGGGTATATGAAGGGATATTGGCCGCTACCGA
>JBKBKL010000087.1:0-16706 GCA_046294665.1 Runella sp. | reverse complement strand
GAAAGTGAGTGGTTTAGTGAATTTTCTTAAATACGAATTGCCTAATTTATATACTTAAACCTCATAGGTTTGAAAAAAGGTAATAATGTAACCGTCTGATAATTATAAGAAACATATCAGGTTTTTTCGCAAATCAATTTTTAACGAGTATAAATGAACTTTTCTTTCGGTAGTTCATTCATAGAAGCTGTTTAAACTTTTTATTTTTTGTAAAAGACGAATCATTTTTTAACAAAAAGTAATCGAACAAATTTACACAAAGACTACAAAAAGAGAGAGAGTTTGCGTTTTGTGTACTTTGTGCCTGCGCTTTGGGGGCTTTGTGTTAAGTTTGAAAAGTTTAAACAGGCTACCCTTTTAAAACGATAACCTGCCAAGTGGAATTTTGATTAATTTTGAGAATATATCCTACAAATCAATACAAAACCATGGAAAGTATCAGTCGTCGTTCGTTTCTCAAATCTTCTGTTTTGGCAGGTGGCGGGTTGATGTTGAGTTTTCATTTTGCGAGGGCCGAAGGTACTGGCAAAGTGCCACAAGTCGCTGATTTTCAAACACTCAATGGCTTTGTAAAAATCACCCCCGACAATGTGGTCAAAATCATGGCACCCAATCCCGAAGGGGGGCAAGGAGTCAAGACCTCAATGCCGATGATTGTAGCCGAAGAATTGGACGTGGATTTCGCCAAAATCGTCGTCGAACAAGCCGACCTCGACACCAAGCATTTCACTCGGCAGTTCATTGGCGGTAGCCAAGCCATACATCAAGGTTGGATACCTCTGCGCACTGCCGGTGCTGCTGCCCGCTTCATGCTTCGTGAAGCCGCCGCCAACGCTTGGGGCGTAGCGGTGAGCGATGTAACGACTCAGTCGGGCGTGCTACACCACAAACCCAGTGGCAAGTCGGCTCCCTATGGCGATTTTGCCACCGCAGCCGCCCAACTGCCCGTACCCAAAGACATCAAACTCAAAGACCCTCGTGAGTTTCGCATCATCGGCAAAAGCCAACGTAATGTTGATTTGGAAAAAATCGTAACGGGTAAGCCACTATTTGGCATAGATACCAAAGTGGAAGGAATGTTGATAGCCATGATTGTTCACCCACCCGCTATGGGGCTGAAATTCAAGTCAATACAGAACGAAGCGGCAGTCAAAAAAATGAAAGGTATTCGGGACGTTTTTCCTGTTAAAATCTTCAACGAAGGCTACGAACTACAATTTTTCGATACCACACAGTTCAATGAGGTCGTGGCTATCGTCGGCAATAGCACTTGGGAAGTGATGCAGGCCAAAAAAGCCCTCAAAATAGACTGGCAACCTGCCGAAAGCTATACCCAAAACCGCAATATGCTGGGGCGTAAAATGGTCGAAAACATACCTGCTGGGTTAGAAAGTACCCCCGACCATGCTGCCAAACTGGCGGCAGCCATGAACCAGCCCGCCACAGTACGCCGCAAAGACGGCGATGTAGAGGCTGCCTTTCACAATGCCGCCAAAGTAGTGGAAAGCACCTATCACGGCCCGTTTTTGGCACACAACTGCATGGAGCCGATGAACTTCTTCGCCCACGTTACCGCCGATAGAGCCACCTTAGCAGGGCCGATTCAAAAACCCGAACTGACCGAGCAGGCCCTTTCGGCACGTTTGGGGCTGCCTTTGGAGAAAATAGACATCAAAATGACCCGCCTCGGTGGCGGCTACGGACGGCGGTCGTATGCCCATTGGCTTATCGAAGCAGCCTTGATTTCGCAGCGAGTCAAAGCACCTGTAAAGCTCATTTATACCCGTGAGGACGACATGACGGCAGGCATCTATCGCCCTATGTACTCGGTCAAGTACCGGGCAGCCCTTGACGCCCAAAACAACATGATAGCCTTTCACGTCAAAGCCGGTGGCATACCGCAGTCGCCGCTCGAAGCCAACCGCTTTCCGGCAGGAGCGGTGGAGCATTATCTTGCCGAAGATTTTACGATTGATTCCAACATCACCGTAGGGTCTTTTCGGGCACCACGCTCCAACTTTATCGCCGCCGCTGAGCAAGCCTTCCTCGACGAGGTGGCCGAAGCCGCCGGCAAAGACCCCATAGCCTTCAGGTTAGAGTTGCTCAAACGAGCCAACGATCAGCCCGTAGGCAAAAACAACGACTACAACGCCGCACGCTTTGCCAAAGTACTCGAACAACTCCGTGAAAAAACAAATTGGGAGCAAATCAAAAATACCCGAAACGTAGGAGTATCGGCCTATTTCTGTCATGATTCCTACGCCGCCGTAGCGATTGATGCCGACGTAAAAGACGGTGTACCCACCGTAAACAAAGCATGGTGCGTCATAGATTGCGGCACGCTCATCAATCCCAACAACGCCAAAAACATGGCCGAAGGCAGCATTGTGGACGGCGTAGGCACGGCCCTTTATGGCAAATTGACCTTCGCCAATGGCACACCCGATGCCTCCAATTTCCACCAATATCGCATGATTCGACACCACGAAGCCCCCAAAGCCATAGAAGTACATTTCGTAGAAAACAACGAGAAACCAACAGGCATGGGCGAACCCGCCTATCCGCCTGTTTTTGCGGCCTTAGCCAACGCCCTCTATAAAGCCACAGGCAAACGACTTTACAGCCAGCCTTATCAGCTTTCTTGAAGAACTCAAGATGTAAAAAATTTTCATCATACTGAAAATAATTTATAATTTTGAAAAAACATTTCAGTATAATGAAAATATATAAACGTACTAAATACATAGAGCAAATCACTCCCTATATCGGTAAGCCCTTGGTTAAAGTATTGGTGGGACAACGACGGGTAGGAAAGAGTATTCTGATGCAAACTATCGCCAACGAGTTAATGGCAGAAGGTAAACAACTGATTTATATTGATAAGGAAAGCTATGAGTACGATGCCATAACCGATTATAAAAGCCTCAACGAGTATATCACAACCCATGTAAACTCCAAACAAGCAGCTATTTTGATAGATGAAGTACAAGAAATCAAAGAATTTGAAAAGTCGCTCCGCCACTTTTACAAAAACCCCGATTTCGACATATACATCACAGGTAGCAACGCCAACCTACTTTCAGGAGAATTGGCAACGCTTTTGAGCGGACGGTTTGTCGAAATAGAAATATATCCGTTGGATTATCGAGAGTTTTTAGAAATCAATGGCTTAGAAAACACAGAGTTGAGTTTGCAAAAGTATCTCCAATTTGGAGGTTTACCGGGTCTTTCTATACTTCCCAACGACCCCCGAGTGCAACGAGAATACTTACAAAATATCTATAATTCGATACTTTACCGAGACATCATCAAGCGCAATCAAATACGGAACGTGGTATTTCTGGAGAATTTAATCCAATACACTGCCGATAATGTAGGAAGCCAGCTTTCGGCGAAGAAAATTAGCGATTATTTGAAATCACAAAAGATTCAGGTGTCAATCAACACCGTAATTGACTACCTCACTTTTCTTTCCGAAGCGTTTATTATCAGAAAAGTAAAACGTCAGGACATCAAAGGGAAGAAGATTTTTGAAGTTGGCGAAAAATATTATTTTGAAGATTTAGGTCTTAGAAACATCATAGCAGGTTTTGCGCCGGGTGATATTCAAAAAGTATATGAAAATGTAGTATTCAATCATTTGAAATCAAATGGATACGAAGTAAAAACAGGGGCATTAGAAAGTAGAGAAATTGATTTTATTGCAACCAAACACGGCGAAACAACCTATTTTCAAGTAGCATATCTGCTCAACGAAAGCAGTACAATGGAGCGTGAATTTGGCAATTTACTATTGATAGACGACAATTATCCCAAGTATGTCATTAGTCACAATGCCCTCCCCGCAGCCAATACCTACAAGGGTATCCAACATCTTTCGTTACAGCAGTTTTTGTTTGATTTTCGTAACTAATTATTTGATTTTCATAACCTTACTTAAAAAAACATTTCAAATTTTGTGATTCTTTCAAAACCTTCAGAACTATGGCAACTTACAACCTCAAAATCAACGGCAAAGTACGCAAAGTAGAAGCCGACCCCGCTACTCCCATGCTGTGGGTATTGCGTGATAACTTAGGCTTGGTCGGCACCAAATACGGCTGTGGTATGGCACAGTGCGGAGCGTGCACTATACACCTCAACGGCCAAGCCATGCGCTCGTGCGTGCTGCCCGTGTCGGCCGTAGGCAATCAGCCCATTACCACAATCGAGGGGCTTTCAGAAAACGCTACGCACCCCATTCAGAAAGCATGGCTCGAACACGACGTAGCCCAGTGTGGCTACTGTCAGTCGGGGCAAATCATGAGTGCAGTATCATTGCTCAAACAAAACCCCAACCCCACCGATGCCGACATTGACGCTGCTATGAGTGGCAACATCTGCCGCTGCGGTACGTACCTACGCATCAAAGAGGCTATCAAAACGGCTGCTGCCAAAAAGTAAACCCTAACTTACGCTAATAATTATGAAAAATATCACTCGCCGTACTTTCCTCCGCTCATCGGCCCTTGCTGGGGGCGGTTTGATGCTAAGTTTTAGCCACTTTACCAAAGCCCAAAGCCCCAGCATAGTGGAAAGCGAACTGGCAGGCTACATCAAAATCACCTCCGACAACATGGTGAAGATACTCTGCCCCAACCCCGAATTCGGGCAAAACGTAATGACCTCGCTGCCAATGATAGTAGCCGAGGAGTTGGATATAGACTGGAAAAACGTGGTTGTAGAAATGGGTCCCCACGACAACGTGAAGTATGGGCCGCAGTTTACGGGCGGTAGCAATTCGGTACGTATGTACTGGCGGCCCCTCCGCACAGCAGGTGCAGCCGCTCGCCAAATGCTCATCGAGGCGGCAGCCCAAACATGGGGCGTACCCGTCAGCGAAATCACCACCAAACCAGGTGTACTCACCCATACCAGCGGCAAAACCGCCCGTTACGGCGAAATGGCCGCCAAAGCGGCAACCCTTCCCGTGCCCAAAGACGTAAAACTCAAACCCCACAAAGATTTTTCGATCATACGCCACTCGACCAAAAACGCCGAAGGTACCAAAATCGTAACAGGTAAGCCACTCTTTGGCATGGATTACCGAGTGGACGGAATGTTGATTGCCATGATTCAGCACCCGCCGGCTTTCGGCATGAAGCTCAAATCCTTTGATGCCACGGCCGTCAAGAAAATGCCCGGTATCAAAGAGGTGTTCAGCTTTAAACTCTACGACGAAGGCTTCGAGCAGGCAGGCTTCGACACCAGCACCTTCAACGAGATGATAGCCATAGTAGGCAATAGCACCTGGGAAGTAATGAACGCCCGCAAAAAACTCGTGGCGCAATGGGAACCCGCCGGCGACCGCACCGAAATCGTCATAGGGCGAGGGGGCAAAACCCAAGTAAACATACCGGGCAGGCTCGAAACCACCAGCCGTCAGTTTGAACTCATGGCCGAATACGCCAAAAAACCTGCCCAAGTATTGCGCAAAGACGGCGACCCTGAGTCGGCCTTCCGAACCGCCGCCCACGTGATTGAGCGTACTTACAATGCCCCCTTCTTGGCACACAACTGCATGGAGCCGATGAATTTCTTTGCCCACGTACAAGACGACAAAGCCGTGGTAGCAGGGCCGCTACAAGCACCGGGCTGGGTAGAGCCGACACTCTCCAAAATATTGAACCTCCCCCCCGAAAAAATCGAAATCCAAATGACCCGTATGGGCGGAGGCTTCGGGCGCAGGGCGTATGGGCAGTATGTCTATGAAGCAGCACGAATTTCGCAACGGCTCAAAGCCCCCGTCAAGCTCATCTATACCCGTGAGGACGACATGGCCTACGGCATCTATCGCCCCATGTACACGGCTACGTACCGGGCGGCGTTCGATGCCAACAAAAACCTCATCGCCTTCCATGTCAAAGGAGGGGGGATTCCCGAAAACCCCGTCCATGCCAATCGCTTCCCAGCGGGTGCTGTGGATCATTACCTTGCCGAAGGCTGGGAGATACCCTCCAACATCACGATTGGGGCATTCCGTGCGCCACGCTCCAATTTCAATGCTGTGGCAGAGCAGTCGTTTCTGGACGAAGTGGCCGAATACATGGGCAAAGACCCTATCGAAATGCGCTTAGAACTCTTGAAGCGTGCCAAAGAAAACCCCGTCGGCAAAAACAACGACTACGATGCCGGCCGTTATATCGGTGTTTTGGAATTGCTCAAAGAAAAATCGGGCTGGGGCAAACCCGAAAACGCCCACAAAAAGCGTGGCGTGGCCGCCTACTTCTGCCATGCCTCTTATGCCGGACACGTGGTGGACATGGTAGAACGCAACGGCGAGCCTTACGTAGAAGCCGTAACGTCGTCCATAGACTGCGGGGTGGTCGTCAATCCCGATGCGGCGGTCAATATGGTGCAAGGGGCAGTAGTGGACGGCATCGGCAATTCTTTTTACGGAGCCTTGACCCACAAAGACGGCGTGGCCGAGCAGAGCAATTTTCACAACTACCGCCTGATACGCATGAACGAAGCCCCCCAAAAGATAGAGGTGCATTTCGTACAAAACGACATAGACCCCACTGGGCTGGGTGAGCCGCCCTTCCCGCCGGTGTTTGGAGCAGTAGCCAACGCCCTCTACAAAACCACAGGCAAGCGGTTTTACAATCAACCTTTCATGCCCGAATTTAAAAAAGGGGTGTAGTCCGAAGCGGTGAGAAATAAGGAGAACTTTCTCGCCGCTTTCCGATAATTCGCTCCGATGATTTGCGTTTGAAACGAGCAGCTATACTCGTTCAAAATTGATTTGCGAAAAAACCTGATATATTTCTTATGATTATCAATGGGTTACATAGTTACTGATGTTACGCAAATTTGGTTTTAACCCACTATTAGAAATTTCTCTACAAAACTTGCGCCTCTCCGAGGCTTGGGGGATTTTTGTCATTATCTGCTACAAAACTTGCGCCTCTCCGAGGCTTGGGGAAAGCCCTACGAAATGAATATATTCCCAAAGAGGCTTCGGAGAAGCCATACGTTTGTAGTAGCCCTCAAATGTGATACCCAAAATCACATCGCGCTTCGTAGAAGCGTAACATCAGATAGTTAGTTTTTTGCAAACATATTAGGTCTTAGTACAACATTAGCCTTCCCCCAATCAAAAACGTTTCAATGCCAGTTCGGCTACTGTCTGCCCTATCGAAAGCGATGACGTAGCCGCAGGGGAGGGGGCATTGCAGACATTGATGGCGTGTGGGCGTTCGATGATGCTGAAGTCGTCGAGAAGGCCGCCGTCGTAGTCGCAGGCTTGTGCCCGTACGCCTGCCCCACCGGGGAGGAGGTCGTTTTCGGTGATTTCGGGGATAAGCTCTTGCAGGGCTTTCGTAAAAGCACTCTTTGAGAACGAACGGTACATTTCGCCCAGCCCTGTTTGCCAGTATTTGGTGGCTACCTTACGAAAACCCGGCCACGAGAGCGTTTCCCATAGTTCTTTCAGATTGACATCGAGTTTTTGGTAGCCTTCGCGTCGAAAAGCCAGCACAGCGTTGGGGCCGGCTTCTACGCCTCCGCCGATCATGCGCGTAAAATGTACCCCAAGAAAAGGGAAATTGGGGTCGGGAACAGGGTAAATGAGGTTTTTGACTAAGTACTGTTTTTCGGGTTTGAGTTCGTAGTATTCGCCCCGAAAAGGTATGATTCGTAGATGAAGTCGCTCATTTTGAGTGAGTTGGGCTATTTTGTCGGAGTACAGCCCCGCGCAGTTGATGACAAGTTTTGTTTCATAAAAACCTTGCTGCGTGATGACAGTAGAGAAGTTGTCTTTTGGACGAATTTCGATAACTTTTTGTCCCAAAATCACTTCTCCTCCAAGCCGTTGGAATTTTTCGGCATATTTTTCGGCAACGGTTTTATAGTTGATGATGCCCGTATAAGGGACAAATATTCCTTTTAATCCATTGACATAAGGTTCACGCTCGCGCAACTCCACCAAACCGAGCATTTGAATTTCGGTTAGACCGTTTTGGATACCCCTTTGGTACAATCCTTCCAAAATAGGTAATTGGTCTGCACGGGTGGCTACTACCACTTTTCCGCAAAGTTCGTAGGGTATCTGTTCTTGTTGGGCAAATTCTACCAACATTTGGTAGCCCCTGATACAGTTAAGGGCTTTGAGGCTACCGGGTTTGTAGTATAGTCCTGAGTGAATCACGCCGCTGTTATGGCCAGTTTGGTGGGCGGCTACTTCATTTTCTTTTTCAAGTACCAAAACCTTGAGCGACGGGCGAGTTTCTTTCAACCGCAGGGCAGTAGCCAAACCTACAATGCCACCGCCGATGATAACCATATCGTAAGATGCTTTCAATGCTTCTGATTCGTTTGTTCTAAAAAGTGCAAAATTAACGTAAACTCTCTATTTTTGGCGTATGAAACGTCTGCTTGTTGCTGTTGCTACGGTCTTTTTTGCTTTCAAAGATTATCTTTTCAACGAATGGATTATGTCCATTCCTTTTTTTGTAATACGGCGTTTCTTTATTCTTCAAACTGTTCGGAAACTGGGTCATGGGAGTTTCATTATGCGAAAAGTGGAGTTTCGGAATGGGCAAAACATCGAAATTGGCGAGGGCTGCTTCATCAACAAAATGACACTGCTCGACGGGCGTGGTGGCTCGCTGCGTATCGGCAACCACGTGGACATTGCCCAAGAAGTAAACATCTGGACCCTTACTCACGACCCTCAAAACGACGAGCATGGAGTGGTAGGCAAGGCGGTCGTCATCGAAGACTATGCTTGGATTGCCTCACGAGTTACGATTTTGCCCGGAGTACGCATAGGGCGGGGGGCTGTGGTGGCCACGGGAAGCGTCGTAACGAAAGATGTAGCTCCCTTGACGATTGTGGGGGGGATTCCTGCCAAACCAATAGGCTTACGCAACAACCCCCTCCAATACAAAATCACTTGGAAACCGTGGTTCAAGTGATTTTTGAGGATTTAGGGAGGGTTAAATTATAACAAACCTTTCTCAACCCTTATAAAACAGCCATTTGGACAATTCTTTGTAATTGATTTTTTTGCCGTACATCAAAATTCCCACACGGTAAATCCGCGCTGCCAGCCAGGTAGTACCCACAAAACCCAATACCAGCAACGCCATCGAAAGACCTAACTCCCAAGCAGGTACGCCAAAAGGTATCCGAGCCATCATCACAATAGGGGAGGTGAAGGGAACCATCGAAGACCAAAAGGCCAATGAGCCATCGGGCTGCTGGGTGGCCAACTGGGCAAAGAAAATAGCCGCGATGATGGGCAACATGATCGGAAACATAAACTGCCCCGCTTCTTGTTGGTTTTCGACGGCGGCTCCGATGGCAGCATATAGCGAGCTATAAAGCAAATACCCCCCCAAGAAGTAAAACAACAAGCACAGAAAAATTTGAGTAAGTGGAAGGGATTTGGCAGAAGCCGTAAACTGCTCTATTTTCTCAAAAGTGCTGTTTTGTTGTTTGGCGATTTCCTGCTGCACTTCGGGGTCGGTATTTTGGGTTTGCTTTTGTACCATTTCTTGGGTGGCCTTGAATCGGTTTAACACAACAAGCGACTGGGTCGCTGAAGTAATGGCAAAGGTCAAAATCCCCCACAAGATGAATTGAGTAAGACCTACGGCAGCTACTCCCAAGATTTTGCCCATCATCAATTCAAAAGGTTTAACCGAAGAAATAATTACTTCGACGATTCGGTTTGATTTTTCTTCCATCACTCCCTGCATCACGCCGGCCCCATACACCAAAATAAAAATGTACAACAAAAAGGCAGCAGCATAGCCCGCTATATAAGCCGCTATGGTACTGCTCGACTGGCTTTTGCCTTCGTCGTCGAGGCTGTAGGTTTTGGCATCTACGTCGAGGTCTGCTTCATCTATGATTTTTTGGGTAATGCCCGCTTCGGCCAGTTTGATGTCGCGCAGGTGGCGTTGTACGACTCGCTCAATGCGGCTTTGAAGCATAGGGCCGATGTTTTTTTCAGCATAGATTTCGAGTCCTTTGGGGTTTTGCATGATATTGGCAGGGATATGTACCAGCACATGATTTTCTTTGCCTTTGAGTTGTTTTTGGGCATCGGCCAAAGGCTTGTCTATCAACTCAAACTGGTTGTTGTCGTCGCTTTGGAATTTGTCTTTAAACAACCCGCTCTTGTCAATGATTTGAATGGTCTTTTTGTCGTTGTTGAATGACCCCATGGCTACCCAAAATATCAGTCCATAAAAGGCAGCTATGAGTACGGGCGTAAGGAAGGTCATGACAAGGAATGACTTTTTGCGTACTCTGATGAGGTATTCGCGTTTGAGGATAAGGAAAATATTTTTCATTTTTTATCAATGTTATGCTTTTACAAAGCTGGGTTGATTGATGCTTTTGTGTTTTTCTACAAATGAGGTATTTCTCCAAAGCAGTTTTTTTCTTAGCTTTCAACTACTTCGGGTACTTCTCCGCCTACGGCTTTGATGAAGATGTCGTTGAAGGAAGGGATATTTTCGTGGAAAGCCACCAATTCGACCTGTCCCATGAGTTGGCCGAGGAGTTGGTTGATGGAGGCTCCCTCTGCCAAACGTATGTTGGCTTGAGTGATGCTTTCTTCTTCTTTTTTGGAAACGATTTCAAATTCTGCCGAGAGCCGCTCGATAGACCCCTGATAGCTTACAGTGTAACTATTGTCTTTGTACTGATTTTTGATTTCTTTTTTGCTGCCGTGGAGAATCACTCGGGAGCGGTGTATAAGCGCGATGTGGTCGCAGAGTTCTTCGACCGATTCCATGCGGTGGGTAGAAAAAATAATCGTAGCACCACGCTCTCGGAGTTCGAGGATTTCGTCTTTGATGAGGTTGGCATTGATAGGGTCGAAGCCCGAAAAGGGTTCGTCGAGAATGATGAGTTTGGGTTCGTGCATGACCGTAGCCACAAACTGTATTTTTTGCTGCATACCCTTCGAGAGGTCTTCTACGTTTTTGGTCCACCAGGTTTTGATGTCAAATTTTTTGAACCAAACCTTGAGCTTATCCATAGCTTCACGCTCCGAAAGTCCCTTGAGTTGAGCCAAGTAGAGGAGTTGTTCGCCTACTTTCATCTTTTTATAAAGGCCGCGCTCTTCGGGCAAATAGCCGATGTGTCTGATGTGATGGGGGCGTAGCCGCTCACCGTCGAAGATGACATAGCCTTCGTCGGGGGCGGTGATTTGGGTGATGATCCTGATGAGTGAGGTTTTGCCGGCACCGTTGGGGCCGAGGAGTCCAAAAATACTGCCACGCGGTACACGCACACTTACGCCGTCGAGGGCGCGGTGGTCGGCGTATTGTTTTACGATGTCGTGGGCTTCGAGTATATAAGTCATGAGTTTAGCGGAGAAGTTTTGCCGAAAAGTAGTATCTTTTGTACAAAACCTTCAAATCATTGTAGATGTTTGGCAAACTAACAGGATAAATGGTTGTATCAGCAGCCATCTTGTTGTGTTCATTTTTCGTATGTCATACTACTGCTCTCCTCTAATGTTATGCCCCGTTTGTGTATATTTTTGTTTTTTGGGCTTTGTATGTGTCAGCCGGGGTTGGCACAGGTACACTATTCGCTCGAAAGCGGCGGGGTAGCAGGATATGCTACTCAAACTCCTTTTTGGCTTCGTGCTCGTCAGCATGGTATTGTTCCTTCCGATGGCTCTTTTGCTACTTTGCGTGCTACCTTTCGCAAAGACTATAAAAATGATACTACTCATTATAAGCGACGCTTCGAATGGGGTTTGGGTGGAATGGCCGTTGCCAATTTTCCTATCAAAACGAAACATTCACCTCCTCAGTTTTTGTGGCCTGAAGGCTACGCCAAGCTACGTTGGCGGTGGGTCGAATTGTATGCTGGCCGCTGGCACCAAGTGCAAGGCTTGGGAGATAGTACCCTCACTTCGGGCTTTGTGGCATGGTCAGACAATGCCTTGCCTATGCCCAAAGTTCACCTTCAAACACGTGGTTTTGTACCTCTTCAATGGTGGGGGCAGTTTTTGGCCTTCAATGTGGGCTATGCACACGGCTGGTTTACAGTACCCTACATCAAAAAAGCCTATTTGCATCAAAAATATTTTTATGTTCGCTTGGGAAAGCCTCATCATACTTTACACTTTTATACGGGACTAAATCATCAAGTCATTTGGGGAGGGCAAGCGGATTATCTCAAAGGAAGCGATTTTGCTGTCAATGGCCAGTTGCCTGCTACTTGGCTCGACTATGTAACGGTGGTAACGGGGCGATACCCCGACGCTTTGAGCAGTAGCCGATATACGGCCTTCGACGGAACCAACCGCATAGGCAATCACCTCGGTAGTATTGATGTGGCTTTGCAGTACCGCCTCCCCAACGCCCAATGGTTATTCTATCATCAGCACTTGTATGAAGATGCCTCGGGGCTGGCGTTTCAGAATTTCCCTGATGGCCTCACAGGGCTACAATTCAAAAACTTACGCAAGGGGTCTGTTCAACTCAAAAGCATGGTATTAGAGTTTTTGACTACGACTCATCAAAGTGGGCGAATTTTTGACCCGGCTGCACGCTTCCAAGGTGCCGACAATTATTTTAATCATGGGCAATACACCGAAGGATGGTCATATCGGGGGCAGTCGCTGGGTACGCCTTTTTTGTCGCCTCATTTTTATTTATTGGCCGATGGTATTGGCTTTTTCCCAAATAATCGTGTCAAGGTGGGGCATTGGGGGAGTAGTGTAGGGCTATCGAAAAATGTGTCGCTGACTACTTTGTTTTCGTATAGCCACAATTTAGGCACTTTCTCGCATACTTTTAGCCCTGCCATTGGTCAGTTGTCGGCTTTATTATCAGCTCAAATCACGTTCAGTCGCTGGTCAGGTGGCGTACTTACGGCTTCGTATGCTCTCGATACCGGCGACTTGTATCCACGAGTCACGGGGGGGTATTTGAGCCTAAAAAAAAATTGGTAAAATTCATACTCTCCCATCTAAGGGTGGCGCAGGCTCGTACATAAGGGAAGTTTATATCATCAAAAACTCAAATCCCTCTCAAATTATGATGTCTGTCCTCATCTCTCCAAAAAATTTCTTTAGCCGTTTTTTGATAGTTTTTGTTGGATTATGGCTACTTAATGGTTGTATTACTGACCACCGCCTCCCACCCAGTACGCCTTTGCCTGATGCTGAATTTTATGCACTCACCGACAACAACCAACTCCTGCGCTACAACGCCAGATCGCTGGGCGCGCCTCAAAGTACAGCCACTATTACAGGATTAGAACCCGGTGAGCGAATTTTGAGCATAGATTTTCGTCCTGCTACTGGTCAGTTGTATGGTGTGAGTAGTAGTCGGTTGTATGTCATCAACCCCATGACAGGTGCTGCCCGTATGGTCGGAACAGCGGCGTTTTCGCCTGCGTTGGTGGGTTCAAAAGTATCCATTGACTTCAATCCTACCGTAGATAGGATTCGACTTGTTACTAATGCAGGCCAAAACCTACGCCTACACCCTGAATTGGGTACGGTCATAGCTACCGATGGGAGCATCAACGGTGTGCCTGGAGCTATGATTTCTACCATTGGCTATACCAACAATAAAGCGGGCGTTACGACCAGTGTTTTGTACGATATAGACCCCGTAACTGATAAACTTTACCGACAAGACCCTCCCAACAATGGTACGTTGGCAGAGGTAGGGCCGCTCAATGTGGACGTAGCCGATGCTATGGGTTTTGATATTTCGCCCAATGGCGATGCCATCGTGGTAGTAAGAGTAGGCAGTCAAGTGGAGCTTAGTCAAATCAATATCATGACGGGGGGGCTTCAAAAATTGGGTAACTTGCCTCCCAATATCACTGGTTTGGCCATTCCTACCGAGCCGGTTGCCTTTGCTGTTGATGGTAGCAACAACCTGCTTATTTTCAACCCCATGAATCCTATGCCTGTATCGAGAGCGATTACAGGGCTTCAGACTGGCGAAATGATTTTGGGAATTGATTTTCGGCCTGCCACAGGGCAGCTTTTTGCACTGGGGAGTAGCAGTAGGCTCTATATCCTCAATACGTCCAATGGTATGGCTGCGGCGGTAGGGGGAGCGGCTTTTAGTACGCCTTTGGCAGGGTCTGACTTTGGGTTTGATTTCAATCCTTTGGTAGATAGAATAAGAGTAGTAAGCAATACTGGGCAAAATTTACGCCTTAATCCCAACGATGGTACACTGGTAGCCGTTGATGGGCCGCTCAATCCCGGTACACCTGTGGCTACTGCCAGTGCTTATACCAACAATTTTGTGGGGGCTTCTACTACAATTCTTTATAACATAGATACCAAAGCTGGTGATGTAGCACGCCTAACTCAACAGATTCCCCCCAACAATGGTACGCAAATACCCGTAGGAATATTGGGTTTTGAGGTAGCCAATGCCAATGGCTTTGATATAGGAGGTATGAGCAATATGGCCTACGCGTTGCTACGCAATACTTCTGGACAAACCAAAATTTATAGCGTTAATCTAAATACTGGAGCCGCTACGCCTACTTCCGATTTCCCCGGTAACCCTACCATCAGAGGATTTGCGATTGGATTAGGATTTTAGAAGAATGTAAGTATTGTTTGGTTGCTCGAAAGAGTATAAGAAGACGGGGCGACTGTTGATACCTTCAGCAGTTGCCCCGCTTTTTTGTCTAATCACTTTTCAAACCTTTCGTTACGACGTTGAACAAAAAAGTTTATAGAAATTCCTATTGGAAGAAGGCCAGATAGTGTGGTACGATGGGCTGATGATTTGCTTTTATACTCGTTAAAAATTGATTTGCGAAAAAACCTGATATGTTTCTTATGATTATCAGACGGTTACATCATTACTTTTTCTCAAACCTATGAGGTTTAAGTATAAAATCCAAACTTTGAAAAAACTAATACTGCATCGTCGTATCGGCAGGGCTATCAGCAGGGCCTTTGTCTTTACGGCTAAAGACCGATATATTGACATACCGCTTGGGGTATTGGCGGAAGTTGGTCATGAGTTTATTGACACTCACGATGGTACGATTGATATTTTCGTAGAGGGCATGGTCTTTGAGCAGTTTGCCGGCTGTACCTTGACCTTCTTCGAGGGCCTTGAGTGATTTTTGCAACGAAGCCACAGCAGCATTAGCCTGCGCCAAAGTTTGACCCAAGCGCAGGGCTTTGAGCGAGTCGGTAGTGGTTTGGAGATTAGATAGTATAGGCTTCATGTTTTTTTCGGTTTCGATGAGCGAAGCCGACAAGGTTCGGACGTTGGCCATGATAGCGGCTATTCCTTGACGATTTTGTTCTACTAAACCATTGACAGACAGTGCCGTTTGGTCAGCAGACTGGAGGAGTTTATTGAGTGCATAGCCAGTCTTGTCAAATTGTTTCACCACTTGGTTGAGGTGAATGATGAGTGAGTCGGCGTTTTTGACTACGGGCAGAGCTTGCTCTTGAAGCAAAGCCTGAATACCTTTTTCTGATACAGCGATGAGGGTATCACCTTCTTTGAGGCGGGGGCTGTTGGGGGTTATCTTTAAAACTACGCTACTGCCTCCCAAGAGTTCTGAGGAGAGCATCGCGCTTGAGCCTTTCGTAATGACGATGTTCTTGTTGATGTCGAGGGTTACGAGTACTTGGTTATTTTTTTCTTGGAGCAATTCAGTTGCTTTCACTTGGCCTACTTGCACCCCATTGAGTTTGACGAGGTTGGAAGGCTGCAAGGCACCGATGTCGTCGTAGAGTACATAGTATTTGAAAGTGCTCGAAAACAAATCGGCTCCCTTCAAGAAATTAAACCCAAAATAAAGCATCCCTAACGCTACCAAGACCAACAAACCTACTTTTGCTTCTTTGCTGTATTTCATAAAAAAAATGACTCAATTAGAAAATTAGAAAATTTGGTAATTTGAAAATGAAGGCCACTACCCTTGACAATCTTTCAAACCTGATATATTTTTTAACAACTCCCGATGACCATTTACGATTAATTCTCCTCTACTTCTTCTTTGTATTGCTTGAAGGCTCTAAAGACAGCCTCTGCTATTTCTTCTTTTCCTTCTTTGGAGTTGAGGTATCTTTCTTCGTCAGGGTGGCTCAAAAAACCGGCTTCTATAAGCACACTGGGCATAGCAGTTTGCCAGAGTACCATGAAGCCGGCTTGTTTTACACCTCTACTCGAACGGCTGGCATAGTTTTTAAATTGATTTTCGATTTTGCCCGCAAAATTTAGACTACTTTTCATGTAGGCATTTTGGCGGTTGGCGAGCATGATGTAGGCCAATGGTGAGTTGGGATTGAAGCCTTTGTATCGCTCTTGGTAGTCTTTTTCGAGCAAAATGGAGGCGTTTTCGCGTTTGGCTACTTCAAAATTTTCATCAGTTTTGTGAAGCCCCATCACAAAGGTTTCTGTACCTGCCGGACTGACTTTGTTTTTAGGAATAGAGTTGCAATGAATCGAGATAAACAAGTCTGCTTTGCGCCGATTGGCGATATTGGAGCGTTCGCTCAGTTCGACAAATTTATCGCTGGCGCGTGTAAGGACTACTTTTATTTCGGGCATTTCTGTTTTGATTTTGCGTGCCAGCAAAATTGCCAAATCAAGTACAATGTCTTTCTCAACGGCTATTTTCCCTCGTGCTCCGGGGTCTTTGCCACCATGTCCAGCATCTATAACCACTACCTTTACATGACCATCTTC